>JAEZYZ010000035.1 GCA_023418705.1 Pseudomonadota bacterium
GCGGTGATCGGCCACACCGATCACCGCGGGCGGCGCGTGCGGCAGGTCCGTGAGCGACAGCGGCTTCACGATCTCCTTCACGGCGCTGATCGGCACCGCATAAGCCACATTGCCGACGATGAATCCCACCAGACTCTTGTTCGGGTCGGGACGATGCTTGTGTACGGGCACTCGCTTTCTCCTTCACCGTGTGACGATCGAGCCCAAGTTGAGCAGGATCAAAACCTGATTGCCCGGACGTCCGATGCCGAGCACGTGCTCCGACACATCCCCGCCGAGCACGGAGGTTGCGATCTCTATTTCCGTCTCGGACAAGCGCATCACCTGCCGCACCTCGTCGACCAAAAGCCCAACCACTTCACCCCAATCCGATTGCACCAGCAGGATCCGCGCGCGCCGGGTCGGGGGCGTCTCCGGGACGTGCAGCTTGCGCCTCAAATCCAAGACCGTCACGAGCAGCCCGCGCACGCTGCACACGCCGATCACCTCGGCGGGAGCGCGCGGGACGGGGGTCAGCGGCGGCGGGCTGAGGATCTCGCGGATCCGCGTCAGCTCGAGGCCGTACAGCTCATCGGCGAGCAAGACCGCCAAAAATTCGCGCACCGGTCCCTTCGCGGACACGGCCCGGCGCGCCACGCCGACGGTGGGGCGTTTGACCAGATCAGCCATGGGCGACGTTCGCCTCCTGCAACATCTCGCTGCCCGCGAGCACCTCTTCGATCAAGGCGGCCGCGTCGAGCACCAACCCGACCCGCTGATCTCCCAGCTCGGTCGCTCCGGCGAAGCCGCGCACGCTGCTCAGCGTGCGCCCGAGCGGTTTGATCACGATGTCTTGCTGTCCGAACAGGTGGTCCACCACCAGCCCCAGGCGGCGAGCGCCGAGCGAAGCCACCACGACGAAGCGGCGGCGACGAGGATCGATCGGCTCCGACATCTGCAGCAGGCGGTCGAGCCGACACAGCGGCAACGTCGTTCCCCGGAGCGTCATCACCTCGCGGCCATCGACGGCTCGCACGCCGGTGCCGTCGAAGCCGATGGCTTCGGACACGCTGCTCAGCGGGATGGCAAACGTCTGCCCAGCGACTTCGATCATCAGCGCGCTCACGATCGCCAGCGTGATCGGCAGCGTGATCGTCATCTTGGTGCCGATCCCTCGCTCGCTCTGCACGTC
This sequence comes from Pseudomonadota bacterium, assembly GCA_023418705.1. Taxonomy (GTDB): domain Bacteria; phylum Myxococcota_A; class Polyangia; order Polyangiales; family Polyangiaceae; genus JAEZYZ01. The sequence goes on from JAEZYZ010000035.1 coordinate 1,172, forward strand.
GATGATGCCGCCGAGCTTGCTGATGTTGGTCTTGACGACGTCCATGCCCACGCCGCGCCCGCTCAGATCGCTGGCTTCGCGCCGCGTGCTGACGCCGGGCAAGAAGATCAGCCCGAGGATGTCGTCTCGCGCCAGGTCGCCAGCGTCGTCCCCGTTCACCTTGCCCATGGCGACGGCCTTCTCGAGCAACGCCTCCTCGTCGATCCCGCGACCGTCGTCCTCGATCTCGATCATGACGTGGTTGCCCTTTTGGAAGGCGTTCAGGGCGATGGTCCCGGCCACGGGCTTGCCGACCCGCTTGCGTTGCTCGGTGTTCTCGATGCCATGATCGATGGCGTTGCGGATCATGTGCATCAAAGGATCGCTCAGCTCTTCGACGATGAGCTTGTCGATCTCGGTCTCGGCGCCGGTGATGACCAGGCGGATCTCTTTGCCGACCTCGCGACTGATTTGGCGCACCACCCGCGCCAGCCGGTCGAAGACCTGGCCGAGCGGCACCATGCGCACTTCCAGGATGCCGTCCTGCATCTCCGTCAGGCGTCGGTCGAAGTTCCTGTGCAAGCGCTGCAGCTCGGCCGCCAGCGTGCGCTGCCCGTCACCGCGGAGGCGCTCGGTGATGCGGCTGAGCGTGCCCCGGACGATGGCGAGCTCGCCCACGATGTTCATCAGGTGGTCGAGCTTGCGGATGTCGACGCGAACGGTCTGCGTGACGGCCCGGAGCGACGCGTCCCGCTCCACCATCAGGTCCTCGACCGGCGCCGGCGCTGGCGCCTGCCGCGCCCCCTGCAGCGGGACCACGCTCGCGCCGGCGGGCACCAAGGGCGGAGCGGTCCCGACCGACAGCGATGGCCGCGAGGCGCGGCGCGGGATCTCCTCGATGACGACGTTGTCGGCCCCGAGGGAGCCGATGAGCGTCGCGAGCTGGTCGCGCGAGGCCATCAACAGGTCGAGCTCGATGCTGTCGATGCTGGTGGTCTCGCCCGTAGGCAAATAGGTGATGATCTCGCCGTGCCGCTTCGCCCGCTCCTTCATGTCCTCGAGCGCTCGATCGATCGTCGACAGGTCGAAGCGGACCCGCAGCTTGAACAGGTTCAGCCCCTGCTCGATGTTGGTGCGCAGCCGGTGCTCTTCGTATTCGGTCAGCACCGCCAACATCTCGGGATCGAGCTCGTAGTTCCGCGAGCTCGGGTCGACGGCCTGCGGGCGGGACTCCACCGCCTGCAGGCGCGCCATCAGCCCCTCGAGCCCCGGGGCGGGGCCCGCCCGCTCCTTCTTCTCGACCGCGAGGATCTGGGCGTAGACGTCGACCGCGGCGAACAGCACGTCCAAGATCTCCGGGCTGAGCGCGAGCCGCCCGAGCCGCAGGCTGTCCAGGATGTCCTCCAGGCGGTGGGACAGGGCGCCCATACTGGAAGCCCCGAACAACCCAGCCAACCCCTTGAGCGTGTGGACGGCGCGAAACGCCTCGTTGACCAGGGACGGATCGCTCTCCCCGCTTTTCTGGGCCGCGTCCAGCGCGAGCAGGTTCCGCGAAAGGTTCTCGACGATCTCTTGAGCTTCGGAGAAAAACTCTTCGCGTGCCTTATCGGTCACGTCAACCATGCGGGTCGTCTCGTTCTCGGGCTGGGCTCAGCAGCTCGGCCACCGTTTGGCGCAAGCTATCGGGAGAAAATGGCTTGATCAGGTAGTCGTCGGCGCCCAAAGAGAGCCCGCGCTCCCGATCGCGCTCGGAGGACTGGGTCGAAATCAGGAGGATGGGCAAGGCACGGTGGCGCTCGCTCTTGCGGATGAACTGCACGAGCTCCAAGCCATTGATATCTGGCATGTTGATATCGGTGATGACGAGGTCGTAGTTGCCGCGAGGTAGCAAGCGCAGGGCGTCGAACCCGCTTGCAGCCTCGACCACCTCCAGGTCACCGAGCAGCGAGCCCCCCTCCTCCAGCGCGGCTCTCACGAAGGCGCGGGTGGTGAACGAATCCTCAACCACCAGGATTCGCAGCATCGTCCCTCGCATCGGATCGTCCCGTTTGCCCATGCAACACCAGCCCCGGATCCTGCCACAGCCGGCAAGTAGTTTCGCCAACAAAGCCCGGATGGGTGCGCCGGGGACCACCGGGACCTACACCCCGCGCCGAACGGGGTCGCTCGGCGGCACGAGCGCCGCTGGCAGGCAAGCCGTCAGGCGGGCCGCTGCGACGCCGGCCAGAGGGTGTACGGCCGAGAGGCCAGGACCGCATTCGCGAACCGTCCGTCGCCGGTCACCTCTCGACCGACCCAGGTGGGTCGCGCCGCGAGGGCGTCGTTCAGCGCGGCTTCGTCCCCGGCCTCCACCTCCAGCATCACGAGCCCTGCGTTGTGACCGGAGAACACGTCGACCACCCATTCGGCGCCCGGCAAATCGAGCTCGTGGCGTCGCTTCTCGACCAAGTGACCAACGCACAGGGTCGCCAGCATGACCTCCGCGTCACCCAGAGGGATGGGGTACTCGAACTCGCTGCGCCGCGGCCCGGACGTCGCGCCTTTCAGGGTGAGAAAGGCGCTTGACTCGGCGACGCGCACACGCACCGTCCCGCTCGCTCCCGTCGCCACATAGCCCTGACGGATCGAGGTCGTGCGGCGGACGCTAGTGCGCCAAGCCTCCCCCACGACCAGAAACTTCCGCTCCACTTCAACACCCATGCCTCGAGCTCCGGGATGCCGAACCTCATCCGCGCACGGCCGAGAAGGCGACCGACGCGACGTTTGCGAACGAGGGCCGCCGCTCGAAGCTCACGAGCTTGCGAGCGGTGTGATGGACCGTGCGGTTGTCGGGAAACCACGCCGGCTTGGGGAACGCCTCCAGCGGCCCGCGCAGCACCGCTTTTTCGAGCCGCTCGAACATGCTGCAGTTGTGGACGAAGCCGATGCCGCTCTGCACGTCGGCGAGCGTCGCGCCCGGGAACGCGCCCCAAGGGGGGCCGGCGGCCGCGAAGATCATCGCCGGCCAGTGGTTGACGGCCACCGCGCCGTAGCGCAGCCGCTCGATCGCCCCCTCCACCAGGGGCCCGAGCACGGGATCCCGTTCGTGGCTGGGGTGGACGAAGAGCGTCGCGTTGAGCGTCCCCCACACCTCGTCGTTGACGAAGTCCACCGCCCGTTGCAGAAACTCGCCGGGATCGTCGCCCCCGATCCGCGTCTCCCCGAGCACTGCGCAGAAAGACTCTTCACGGAAGTGCATCGGGTTCGCAGCGGGCTCGAGATCGGTCACGAGCGCCCAAGGCAGCTCCCCGGCCTTCGCCGTGCCAAACTCTTCGAGGCGGGGGACGCCTTGAGTGAAGGCGCGGTAGCGCTCCGCGGCGCCAGGATAGTACGCAAACCTGGGCGGCACGGCCCGCAGCGTCCGGCGCAGCGCATCGAGCAACGCGTCTCGCCCCGCCCAGCCTGCGGGCGTGACCAGCAGCTTGGCGGCGTTGCAGTTGAAGGACGCGTTGAGCGTCACCATGCCCGCGATATTGCGCGCCATGGTCGCTAGCTGCCGCTCCGAGTAGGGCCCCGGCACGATCAGGACAGGGCTGACGTTGCCGAGCTCGCTCGTGATGGGCTTCTTCAAGAGCGGGTCTCCCTCCCGCTTCCTGCGCTCGCGCTCGGGGCCTGGGGGACCCCACACGATGTGGTCGTGCGTCTCGGCGGAGCCGGTGATGTGGACCTCCTCGACCAGGCGGTGCTGGCAGGCGTAGCTGCCGACCTCGGCGCCGCCGTAGACGATGGCCAGAAAGCCCCGCTCGATCAGGTCGGCGAAGGCGCGTTCGAAGAGGCTCCCCAGGTAGTCGTTCACCGGGTTCATCTTCAGCAGGCAGGCCTTGCCTTCGACGAACATCTCGTAGAGGACATCCATCGCCGGAATGGCGGCGACGTTGCCCGCGCCGAGCACCAGCGCCACCCGCCCTTCGGGCGCGCTTTGGCGGTAGAAGGAGGCTTGGTGCTCCGGCACGTCGGCAGCACCGAGCCCGGGCCCGAGGTAGGCTTCGCAGCGGAACCCACCGAATAGCACCTTGTCGTAGACGTCGTGGGGCAGCACCGTGGCCGCGAGCTGGCCGTTCGAGCGCTCACGCAAGGACAGGGCGCGCTGAGGCGCGCCGTGTTTCCCGACCTGATCGAGGGCTGCGATCAGCAGCCGCAGCGTCCGCAGGATGGCGAAGGGCCCGCTGAGCCACTCGTCACCTGCCGCTGGCGCCCGAAAATCCAGCCGCTTGGCGAGGCAACCGGCCCGGGCGATCTCCGGCGCCACGTCGAAGAGCCGCTCCGAACAGGCACGCAAGAGGTTGATTTTTTCCCCGATTGGCAGCCGGGCGAAGGGGCGTGCGTGCTCGGCAAGCCGGACGAGGGCCGCGTCGATCTGTTGCTCGGGTGTGGGTTTTCGTGGTTCGGGCCGTGCCGAGCTTCCCGAAACGGGCTGTGCGAAGGTCATGGCGTCACCGAGGGCCCTTCGAAGGTAATCTCCTTCGACAGCCGGCGCCCCTCCTTCCGTCGGGCCGGGGCGATCCCGGGCGCAAACCACCCCGGTTGGTGGTAAGCTCTAGGGCTTCATGAGCGTGCGCGGTCAAGCGATGCCGACGATCCCCGCCCGGGCCGCCCCCGCCTCCCCCGCGGGCCGCTCGGATCCCGCGCGCCCGGCGGCGACGAGCGGGCCCGCGCCCGCCGGCAGCGAAGCGTCGCTGGCCGAGCAGGAGCGTTTGTTGGCGCGGGTTCGAGAGCTCGAGCAGCGCCTCTTGACCGAACGCAACCGGGTACTCGAAGAGCAGGACGATTTCGTGCGCATGTTGATCGAGGAGCACGAAGCAGCCCGCGTTGCGCTCGTGCGAGAGCGCGACGCCGCGCTCGCAGAGCTGGACGTGTTGCATCGAAAGGAAGCGGCCCGATCCGCGGCGGCCGCCGGTACACCAGAGGCTCTCGAAATTTTGGTGCAGAGGCTGACGGACGAGCGCGAAGCGTCGCTCGACACGCTGCGACGCCTGCAGCAGCAACGCGACGCGGCGCACGCGGAGCTCGACGCCATGCGCCAGGAGCGGGACCTCGCCAAGGAGGAGCTCGCCGCGTGGATGTCGCGACTCGGCGTGAGCAGCGCGACCGCCGACGTCAGCGACAGCCCCACGGAGCCGCCGCCGGCTCCGAACCCCAATCATCGGATCGATCCCGCGCGCCGCGTCCACCGGCGTACGGAGAGCACGTGGCCGCCGCGCGCGCACCGGGCCTCCCAGACCGGCGCCCGCTCGGATGGGGCGCTGCCGCTGCCGGCGGGCGCGAGCCTGCGGCACAGTCCGCCGCCAGCGGAGCTTGCGGCGGCCATCACGGCCCCCCCGGTCCCCCC
>JAEZYZ010000135.1 GCA_023418705.1 Pseudomonadota bacterium
GGCCGGGGGTGAGGGCGTCGTCGGGCGGGACGCGGCGGGCGTAGACGGCGCGGCGGAGGATGGCGACGTCTTCGATGGTGACGGTGACGGCATCGCCGAGGCTGATGGCGTCGCCGGAGAGAGCGCCGACGACGGCGAGCTCGTTGTCGGTGATCTCGTAGCGATCGGGGCCGAGGTCTTCGAAGCGCACGAGGACGTCGACGAAGGGCTCCTCGAGGCGGACGTACAGGCCGGACCCGACGATGGCCGTGACGGTGCCGTCGTACACCTCGCCGATGTGGTCGCGCATGTAGAGGGCTCGGTACAGATCGGAGACCTCGCGCTCGACCTCCATGGCGGCGCGCTCGCGCTCGCTCGAGCGGGTGGCGCTGGCTCGCAGCGCCTCGACGGCGGCGGTGGAGGTGTCGGGGGTGCCGCCGCGCAGCAGGTGTTTGACGGCGCGGTGGACCTGCACGTCCGGGTAGCGCCGGATGGGCGACGTAAAGTGCAGGTAGTTGTCGGAGGCCAGACCGAAGTGGCCGATGTTGACGATGTCGTAGGCCGCTTGTTTGAGGGAGCGGAGCAAGAGCATCTCGAGCACGTGGTGGCGAGGGTGCTCGTGGATCTTGCGCAGCCACTTGGCCATGCCGAGCGGATCGGACAGCTCGTCGAGGTCGACGCGGGCACCGAGCAGCTCCGCGGCTTCGCCGAGCCGCTCGAGCTTGGTTTCGTCGGGTTTGCCGTGCACACGGTAGATGGTCGGGACGCGGCGCTTGCTCAGCCACTGCGCGACCAGCTCGTTGGCCAGCAGCATCAGCTCTTCGATCATCTGGTAGGCGCGCTTGACGCCAGGATCGACGGCCCGCTGGGTGACGTCGATCGGCGCGCCGCTCTGCTCGTCCAGATAGATGCGCACCTCGGGCAAGTCGAGATCGAGCGCGCCGCGGCGCATGCGCCGCTTGCGCAGCTTGCCGCTCAGCTCGTCGACGCAGCGCAGGCCCGGCTTCATCGCCTCGGCTTGGGCGCTGCGTGGACCCTTGTCGGTGAAGCCGAGGGCGCGGGCGACGCCGCCGTAGGTCAACATCGCCGCCGAGCGCATGACGCCTTCGACGACGTCGAACTTGCGCACGTTGCCCTGCAGATCGAGATCGGCGATCACGCACAAACACAAGCGATCCTGCTCCGGGAGCAGGGAGCACAAATCCGAGCTGAGCGCCGCCGGCAGCATCGGAATGGCGCGATCGGGGAGGTAGATGGTGCAGCCGCGGTTGACGGCTTCCTGATCGAGGGCGGTGCCGGGCTGGACGTACTCCGAGACGTCGGCGATCGCGACCCAGGCGCGGTAGCCGTCGGCGGTGCGCTCGACCCAGACGGCGTCGTCGTGGTCGCGGGCGTCCTCCGGGTCGATGGTGGGCAGCGGGACGTCGCGCAGATCGACCCTGCCCTGCGGATCGACCCGGGGCACGCGGGACGACAGCGACTCGGCTTCGACCATCGCCGCCTCGGGGTGGGCTTCGGTGATCTGCTCGCGGATGAGGATCTTGGCGACCTCGGCGTTCGGTGAGCCGGGGGCGCCGAGCACCGCGACCAGCTCGCCCTCCGGGGTCTCGTCGGCGAACTCCGGAAAGCGGGTGATGACGGCCACGGCCGCGTCGCCGTCCCCGCCCTCGGCCGTGGGGGAGAGCACGATGGGTCCGCGCAGGCGGGTGTCGTCCGGTTCGAGCCACATCGACTTGCCGCGCCGGCGCAATACCCCGGCGACGCGCGGGTTGCGCCGGGCGACGATGGACTCGATGCGCCCCTCGACGCCGCGGCTGGTGCGGCTGAGCACGGAGACCAACACGCGATCGCCGTGCAGGGCGCCGCCGATGCCGTCGGGGGCGACGTACACGTCGTCCTGCCCGGCCGCGCTCACGAACCCGAAGCCCCGCGGGTGCACGCTGAGCACGCCCTCCCAGCGCTGCCCGTCGGCCGCCTCTGGTCGCGCGCGAAAGCGGTTGCCGGACATACGGCGCAAGGTGCCGTCGAAGCTCAGCTGATCGAGCAGCTCCAAAAACCGGGAGTAGGACGCCTCGGGGACGCCGCAGCGCGTGGCGATCTCGCGGGCGTGGAGCGCGCGCGCTTGCGAGGCCAAGGAAGCGATGATTTCCGCGCGGGACGGCAGGGGTCGGGCCATAGGGTGCAGCCGACATAACCCAGCGCTGGCGGCAAATCACCGGTTAGCACGAGCGCGCGGGCGGTTCCTCGTCGCAAAAAGCTGGATTTCGACCGGAAACCCTCGCGCGGGGAGGCCGGGCCCCCGCGGTCTTGGGCGCATGCGCCCAGCGGGCCGGACTGCGCCGAGGAATTGACGGCGCCGGCCGTTGCCATAAGCCTGTTCTCGTGGCGGTCGGGCTCGGGAGAGCCAGGACGCTGCGGGTTCTCTGGTTCCCCTCCCCCGTCGAGCTCACGTGCGCTCTTCCCACTGGCTTTTGGTTCTGCGCCTGTGCGCACTGGTCGCGCTGGGCGCGAGCGCCGCGCTGCTGGTCGACTACACCGCGCCCGCCGCGACGTTCTGCGGCGCGGGTTCGGGCTGCGCTGCGGTGAAGCAGAGCGCGTTTTCGCACCTGCTCGGGGTGCCCCTGCCGGCGATCGGCATCGTGGCGTTCGCGGGGTTGCTCGGCGTGTCGCTCTGGGGAGCGGGGCGGGCTCGTTTCCTGCTGCCCCTCGCGCTGGCCGGGGGGGCGATCGGGCTCTTGCTGATCGGCCTGCAGGCGTTCGGGGTGGGCGCGTTTTGCAACTGGTGCCTGGTGGTCGACGTGGCGGCCGTGGCGGCCGCTGGCGCGGCGCTGGCGCTCGCGCGCGGCGGCGGGCAGGATCGCTCGCCGATCGCGGCGTGGGGGTTTGCCGCGTTGGGCGCGCTGATCGTGGCGGCGCCGTTCGTATGGGCGCGAGCCAAGCCGCAGCTGCCGGTGCCCGATCCGATCCTGGCGCTCTACGAGCCCGGCAAGATCAACGTGGTCGAGTTCGCGGACTTCGAGTGTCCCTACTGCCGGGCGCTGCACCCGCGGATCAAGGCGCTGCTCGCCGAATACCCGGCCGAGCGCGTGCATTTCGTCCGCATGCACGTGCCGCTGCCGCGCCACGTTCACGCCCGCGGCGCGGCCTCTGCGGCGGTCTGCGCCGAGAAGCAGGGCAAGGGCGACGCGATGGCGGACGCGCTCTTCGAGGCGAACGACCTCGGCAAGGAGAACATCCGGGCGCTGGCCAACGGCCTCGGCCTCCAGCTGGAGGCGTTCGAGGCTTGCCTTGAGGATCCCGCGACCGACGCGGTGATCGAGCGGCACATCGCGACGCTGCGCGACAACGACTTCAAGGGTCTGCCCACCACCTACATCGGCGGGCGGCGCATCGTCGGCGCGCAGAGCGACGAGGCCTTCCGCGAGGCGCTCGAGCGCGCGGCGCGGGGGGCGGACGAGACGGGGGTGCCGGGCTGGCTGTTCGCGACGCTGCTGCTGCTGCTGGCCGGCGGGATCGTCCTGGCGGCGCGGCGTCGCGCGGAGACCCCGGCGGGCGGAGCGACCGCCGGGACGCGCGAAAGCGCGCCGGTCGAGCGCGGCGCCTGAATCCGTCGAAGGCGGGGTCGGAGCGGGAGGCCACGATCGCGCGCCCGCGATCGCGCGCCGCGCGGATGGGCCGGAGTGCGCCGCCGGCTCGGCCTGATATACTGAGTGATCGGGTATGCGGTTCGGTGTGCTGGCGCTGGCGGTGGGGTTCACAGGCTGCGCCGCCGCTGCGAGCCCAGCACCCGCGCCATCCCCGGCGCCGCCTGGAGCGGATCGGGCCGCGGCGTCGGTGCCATCGCCCGCGGGCTTCGATCGAACGCGGCTGCGCATCCTCGCCTTGAACGCGCTCTGCCAGCAGGAGGTCTGTGGGGGCAGCTTGATGGTTCGCTTCCATTCGCTGATCTGTCAGGCCGACGAGTCGCGCTGCCTGTTCGGCTTCCGCATGGTGACCGAGCGCTCCACGCGCGGGGACCTGCGCCCGGCGGAGTTCTTGATGGACTACGAGGTCGGCCCCGACGAGCACGAGCTCGAGGCGCGCATCTACGCCATCGAAGGGCCCGGCACCTGCTCCCCCTTCGAGGAGGGCACCGACGGCCCCTGCAGCGCGCTGGAAGGCGTGTGCGTCGTCTACGGCATCGAGAGCGACGCGCAGTACGACGAGCGGCACGGCGCGGGGCTGTCCCAGTGCCTCTCGGAGCTCGAGCGCGACATCGTGCGGTGAGGCGTCGCGCGACCGTTCAGGGCGCGGGCTTGCCGAAGCCGAACAGCGGCAGCCGCTTCTCCGGTTCCGTCCGATCGCTGCTGCGGATGACCAGGGTGCCGGAGACGCCGCGCTGGTCGTCGTGCAGGCGCTCGCGGCTCACCGAGACGCGCACGCGGTAGTGCCCCTCGCTGGCGCGCTCGAAGGCGGCGGAAAACGGGCCTTCGGTGTCGACGGCGGTGATGGCGAAGCCGGGCGTGGAGCTGCGGACGTCGATGACGTGGTTCGCGCTCGGATCACGAAGATTGAAGTAGGGATTGGTTGGGGTGACGCTGAGCGTGCCGAGCGCCTCGGCGAGGAACTGCAGCTCCACCTCGCGCGGCTGCTCGAGGCCGGTGGCGAGCAAGATGCGACCGCCTTGGCGGCCGACCGTTTTGGGCTTCCAACGGACGCGCAGGGCTTGGGGTGCGTTCGGGCCCTGCGAGAGCACCTCGAGCTGGAAGCCGGCGTCGCCGTCGTCGATGATCTCGAGGCGTGCCTCGCGAGCGCGGGCGCCGCGCAAGCCGATGGTCTCGGTGGCCTCGGCGCCGAACGGCAGCCGGAGCTCGAGCAGCTGGCGATCGAAGACGAGCAGCGGCT
>JAEZYZ010000177.1 GCA_023418705.1 Pseudomonadota bacterium
CTCGATCCAATCCGCCGGTCGATCCCCCTCGGGCAAGCTCCGCACGGGTCCGACGAAGGCCTTCGCGATCGCATGCATCGGCATCCGCCGGGGAACTGCGGGGGCGACGGGGTCGATGCGCGCGGGGACCTCGGGCTTGGGGTCGATCTCGGCGATCAGGCGCGCGATCTCCTTCTTCGCTCGGAAGCGAGCGCGTTCGATCACCTCGGTGTGGCGCGGGCCGCCCAGGTACGGCGCGATCATCAAGAGGCCGGTGAGGTGCAGCTCTCCCCGGGCGACGATGCCCCGGAGCTCCGGGTGCTGACGCACGAGGCGCGCCGCCTTGGCTCGCCGGAAGGCGGCATCTTCGCTCATGCGCAGCTCGTACTGGCAGTAGGCGTAGAGGGTCGCGCAAGCGCGGGCGCGGTGGATGCCGCGCTCCTCCACCTCCCCGAGGTGCGCGAGCAGATCGGCGAGGGTGACGTTGGAGCGCGCGGTGAGCCGACGCACGGCAGAGTGAAGATCGTCATCGGACAGAGATCTCAATGAGGATTCCATGAGATCCTTATACACCCTAGATTTTCATGCCCCGAGGGATGCGCACTGTCGCGCTCGCGGCCACGCTGACACCTCGCGAGTCGATTTGCTCACGAAAAGCCGCTACAGCCGCCGCTGAGCGGGCAAGTAGCGCTCTTCGGACAGCGGCGCCGATCCAGCGGGCGCTTTGGTAGCGAATCGTGTCAAGCCTAATCGACCCTAATCGACCCTAATCGACCTGAATCGACACGGATTGGTGAAAGCATGAAGGTCTCCCGTCGCTGACGTCCCAGTATCGTTTCAGCGCGCCGCACGTGCTCGTTCGGATCACCCGACGTTCGAACCACCGGACGACGATCGAGCCTGTCGCTATCCTGTCCCACTTCACTCGTGCTCGGGCCCGCGCGAGACACGACGGCTCCGGGGACGATCCACGCCCTCATCAACCAGGCTCGGGTCGATGTCTGGCAGCTGCAACGTACCCTGACCGCAGAAACGGCTCGCATCGACGCAGACGGTTCGATCGTGCCGACCACGGGCAAGTGCAAGGAACGGATGGACCGGTCGTACGAGGGTGTGTGGGGCTACCAGCCGCTGGTGATCTCATTGGCCAATACCGGTGAGCCGCTCTTCATCGTCAACCGTAGCGGTATCCGCCCGTCCCATGAAGGCGCCCCCGCGGCGCTCGACCAGGCGCTCGAGGTCTGTCGCCGGGCGGGCTTCAGCGACATCCTGCTGCGTGGCGACACGGACTTCACGATGACCGCGCATCTCGACCGCTGGCACGCCGCGGGCGTTCGGCTTGTCTTCGGCTATGACGCCAACCCTCCCTTCGTGGATCGTGCAGAAAACCTGCACCCTGGAGATTACGAGGAGGTCGTTCGCAAGGCCAACGCGCAGTTCGCGGGCAAGCGCGCGAAGCAGCCGCGCGTCAAGCGGATCCCGCTCGAGCTCAGCAAGCGCGCAGGCGCCGCGCGGGAGGTGGTAGAAGCTCCGCCAGCCACCCCGCCACGCCCGCGGCCGACACGTCGCCGCCGGTGAGTGACAGTGCGTCCTCGAGCGCGCGCGCGAGCTCCTGAGCCGTCGCAACGCGCTGATCGGGATCGCGAGCGAGCGCTCGTGCCAGGACATGCTCGAGCGCGGGCGCGACCGCAGGGTTGATGGCCGAGGGGGGCGGGATCGGATCGCCCATCACCGCGAGCGCCGTCTCCTGGGGCGTCGCACGCGCGAACAACCGCTCCCCCGTGAGCAGCTCCCAGGCGACCACGGCCAGCGCCCAGATGTCCACACGCCGATCGACCTCCGGCCGCTGCAGCTGCTCGGGGGCGGCATACGCCACGCTGCCGTAGAGCCAAGGGCCCGATTTGACGGTGGAGCGCCGCCGCTCGCGCGAGCCGGGGCGCGCCATCCCGAGCTCCTTGAGCCGGACGCCGCCGTCATGCAAGACGAAGAGGTTCTCTGGCTGGATGGCGCGATGGACCACGCCGAGCGCCGTCCCTTGGGCGTCGCGCACCTCGTGCACCGCATGCAGCCCCTTGGCGAGCTCGGCGATGATGCGAGCGACGGCCTGGCAATGCTGACGCCGATGCACGAGCGCCCGCCGCTGCCCCAGGGTGGCGAAGGCTCGCGATAGGGCGAGCCCCGACAGCCATTCGAGCGCGATGTAGTGCTCGTCGTGGGTCGCACCGAAGCCGAGCAGCTGGCACACGTTCGGGTGGTCCACCGCCGCAGCCACCCAGGCCTCACGCGCGAAGAGATCTGCCATCGCCGACTTGCGGCCCGTGCCGGAGCGGAGACATTTGAGCGCGACCGATTGGCGAGCAGCGGGTCCCTCGAGCGCGCGAGCTCGATACAGTTCGACGGCTTCGAGGTCCCCTGCGCCCGTTGAGATCGCGTGCCGTCGGAGGCGCTCGATCAGCTCGTAGGGCCCGACCCTAGGCGGGTCGGCGCTGCGGCTCGCCTGCGGCGGCCATGACGGCGTGTGGCTGGGGCGCGTGACGGTCGAGGTCCCCCGCGCCTCGCTGACCTTCAGGCGTGCCATCGATCTCGGATCGGAGGTCGCCTCCACCGGTACACACTGCGATTTCATGGTTCCTCCTTGGCGAATGTGCGGCCCATCGGTGTCCGCGCGGGACCTCCGAAAAGCGCGTTCGCGGAACGGCACCGGTCCGTTTCGCGACTTCTGTGAGGCCAACGTGAGCGAGACCGAAGCGACAGAGCGCCGCAAACCCGGCGAGGGGCGACGCGAGCGCGTGCGAAGCTTCGACACTCAACCCACCCATCTTCCGTCAAAGTGATGTGAAGGTGCAACTTCGATGCACGCTGTCAACGCGCCGAACGGCATATCGCTACTGCAACCGATGTGTAGTTACCACCTTGTCCCACAGCGGCGCAGCGCGCGGCGCGCGGCGCGCGGCGCGTCCCGCCGGTGCTCGAGGAGGGCATCGGCTGGAACGGGCACACCGATGGCGGTCGTCTCCTGCGGCGCCGTCGAGCACGGCGAGGTGGTCGGCGACGACAGCTTGTTCGCAGAGCGACTCAGGCTCGCGCGGCGGGAGGGCATGTCGAGCGTCTGCTTGAATGGCGAGTGCGGTCAGCCTGGGAGGTGGGTTGCGGCAGGACCCCTATGCTGGCGCGATTTTACCGGGGCGGCGCCGATGGCACGCGAAGCTCCGTCTGCTCGGCTGTCGCGTGCTGCGGCTCGATGCGGAGCGGGTGCTCGGTGACTTGTCGTCAGCGGTCGCTCGCAGCTGCGACGCTCCTCAGCTGGAGCGGTGGTGGTCTTCCCCAGCCGCGCGCAGCGCGCGCAGCGCGCTAGCACGGCTATGGGGAAGACCGCAGGCGCGGAGGCAGCGGAGCTGCCGAGCACCTGCGAGTTGGGGCATCACCAAGCAGTGGAGAGGGAGGGATTCGAACCCTCGGTACGGTAGTGTGC
>JAEZYZ010000233.1 GCA_023418705.1 Pseudomonadota bacterium
GGCGCGGCGCGGCGGGCCCCGCGCGGGCGGGTCGTACCGCGGCGAGGCGCTCCGCCTGGTGATGCTGCGGCTCGGGCGCGCGCTGGAGTCGCTCGCGATGGCGCGCGGCCTGAGCGAGCTGGTCGACCGCTCGGGGTCTGCGCCAAACTCCGTCGGTGAGCTGGAGAGCGCGGCAGACGCCATCCGCCAGCTGCAGATCAGCGCGGCGCGGCGGCTGTTCGGGGACGACGGCGCGTGGGCGATCACCGACGCCTCCGAGACGGCGCCGCTGTCGAACCTGATCGAATACGCGGTGAGCAGCGGCACGCCGCCGAACGTACAGCAGGTGCAGGCGGCCATCGCGGAGCTGATCGCCGACCTGCCACCGCCGTTGGCCGAGGCCATCGAGCGCGTCGCCGCGCGCCTCGACAGCCTACCCATCGCCGGCGCGAGCGACGTGTTCCCGATCCCGATCGAAAAGCGCCGCTCGGCGTTGCCCGACTGGCTCCTGCCGCGGCGGACCATCGGCGCCTTCTACGTGGTGCGAGCGCTCGGCAGCGGGGGGGTGAGCTCCGTGTTCGTGGCGCGGCGTTTCGAGGAACGCCACGACAGCAAGGCCGAGGCGTTCGCCCTCAAGGTGCCCGAGTACGATCCGACGACCGCCCGCAGCCTGTCGGAGTACGAGTTTTTGCAGATGTTCCGAGAGGAGGCCGGCGCGCTGCTGTCGTTGCCGCACCACCCGAACCTGGCGCGCTTCGTCACCTTCGATCTCGCCGCGCGGCCGAAGCCCATCTTGGTGATGGAGTTGATCCAGGGCATGGGCCTCGATCGCTTGATCCGCAGCCGCTCGCTGACCGCGGACAAGAGCCTGCGCTACCTGGACGGGATCTTGGCCGGGCTCGAGGCGATGCACCGCGTGGGCGTCGGGCACCTGGACGTCAAACCCTCGAACGTAATCTTGCGCGACGGAGAGACGCCGGTCCTGGTCGACTTCGGGCTCAGCGGGCGGCAGCTGCGGCCCGGCTGCGGCACGCTCGAGTACTGCGCCCCCGAAGTGTTGGGCCTGGTCCCGAAAGGCCACACGGCGCTGCCGCCCGCCGCCGACATCTACGCCTTCGCGTGCACGGCCTTCGAGCTCTTGACCACGGAGACGTTGTTCGATTCGGAGAACGAGACCAGCGTGGTCTCCCTGCACGTTTCGCACGACGGCTGGCCCGACAAGTTGCTGCAGCTCGGCCGACATCCGGAGCTCAAGGAGCTGTCGATCATCCTGGCGGCTTGCCTGCGCCGCGATCCGCGCTCGAGACCGGGCGCGACCGCCGTCCGCCAAGCGCTGCGCGACGCCGCGGGCAAGCTGCTCGACCGAGCCTGGCCCTTTGCGACGGAGTCGAACCGCGCTACGGGTTGACCCCGAACGTGGCACTTGATCCATGGATTGACGCGGGCGCTGGGCTCCTCCTGCTGGCGCTCTCTGCTGGCTGCCGATCCGAGCCTGGCGATCGCATCCAGCTCGTGCTCGGACCGGCGCGCGCGGACCGCATCGAGTTCGAGCCGATCGCCGCCTTTGCCGAATACCTGGAGCCGGCGGCGGGGGCCGGCAGGGAGCTCAGGATCACCCTGGCTGGCTACGAGGCGTCGTGCGAGCGCTTCGTGCCGCCGCCCGAAGGCGCCGCGTCGATCACCGTGGTCGCGGTCGCGCCGCCGGGCTCGGCGCTCGGCACAGGAGAGTACGTTTGGGCGGGCCACGAGGCCCACGGCGGCACCCCGTCCCGCCCGGAGCGAAGCTACGCCGCACCGGCGGTCCGCGTGGGGCCAAAGAGCTTCGTGCTGCAGCCGGGCGGCCAGCTGCGCTTGACCGAAGCGCTCCTCACACCGAGCGGCCACGTGGAGGGTATTTTGGCGTTCGAGTTCAGCGGCACCGCCGAGCATCCGGCCACCGCCGTCAAGGGCAGCTTCCGCGCTCGGATCTGCCGGCACGTCGGCGGCGACGAGTAGCGCACCGATCCGTCTGCCAGAGCGGAGATCCCGAAGCATCGGGGCCCCCCTCCGGGTGAGGGCCCCGATGCTTCGGGAAACCCTCTCGTCTGCTCACGGCTCGGTGCTCTAGATGGCCTCATTTCCCGCGACAAACGGCTTGCTCCGTAGATTCTAGGGCGGCCTCGATCTCCGCGCTGGCAAACGGATCGGTGATCTAGCTACCGCGGCGCTTCTCGTATAGCGTCCGCCGACCATGCCGGCGCCCGCCCGCACCCCCTCGTTGAAAAGACTCCGCTGGTACCCCGTCGCAGCCCGCTCGCTCGTGCTCGCCGCCCTGTTCACCGGCTGCGGCGGCGACGAGCCAGAGCCCCCGCCCCCGCCCCCGGCGCTGCGCGTCCTGGCGGTCCAGCAGGTTCCGGGCGAGCGGGTGCCGGTCGAGAGCGACCGCGCGAGCGTGTCCGTTGGTTGTGATCCGACGCAGCCGCTCTTGGTGGAAATCGGGCCGAACCCAGCCGCCGACAGCGACCCCGCCTGCGCGCGCGCGCAGGCGCGGTGTCCTCAGCCCGGGACGCTGCAAAACTGGCGCCTGCAACCACCGGGCGCCTGCGGCGGCGCGTCCAACTGTGGTTTTGTGGTGGTCGCGCTGCAGGGCTCGGAGGGCGAACCGAGCGCCGTGGCGTCGACGCTCACCTCGGTGCTCGTGCCGCTGCCCGAGATCGCTGTCCCGTCGGTGTTCACGCTGGTCGCGGAGCTTCGCAGCGGTGACGGCGCGCCGATCCCGACCGCGGATGGCGGGGCGCTGGGGCACGCGATCGAGCTCACCCTGTCGCCCACCGAGGGGTGTCCGCTGCCCGCGGACGCTGGAGCGGATGACGGCGGGGGCGACGCGGGCGCGAGTGACGCGGGCGCGGCCGACGCCTCCAACAGCGAGGGCTGAGCGCGCGCGGGGCTGAGCCGCGCGGGCCGGCGCGCGGGTCACGGGTGAACGAACATCACCGTGCCCTTCAAGGGGAGCAAGACCCCGTGCCACCCCGTGGGTAGCTGCGGCTCGGTCCAGAAGAACACGCGCCGAGCGTCTTCCGGCGACAGGTTGATGCAGCCGTGGCTCTTCGGGATCCCGAAGCGGTCGTGCCAATAGGCGCCGTGCAGCGCGTAGCCCTCTTTGTCGAAGTACTGCACGTAGGGCACGTCCCTGAGCTCGAACTCCTCACCGGCTTCGTCCGAGCTCATCGTGGCCGTCACGTGCTTGGTGTGGATGCGGAAGATGCCGCGCTTGGTGGCGGTGGTGTGCTCCGGATCGGAGAGCCCCGCTTCACCGCTCGAGATCAACGTGGCGTAGACGGGCCGCTCGCCCTCGTACAGCATCAGCGTCTGCTTGGTGAGGTTGATGTCGATCCATTTCTCGCCGGCCTTGCCCCAGCCGGGCATCCTCTTGGCCGGGTCGAGCCGGGAGGCGTCCAGATCGCTGAGCCACTTGCCATCTTCGGTCTCGTAGTGCAGCCGGTCCTTGAAGAAGCGCTGCTTGCCGGTCAGCTTGACGGTGGCGCGGTACGGTGCGGTGCCAGCGTCGATGAGCTTTCCCGTCGAGCTCTGATGAATCCAGTAGTGGGCCCCCGGGCTGCGCACGAACGCGAACGGGAAGTCGATGTCCTTGCCGATCTCGACACCGTGAAAGTCCGACCCCTGGATCGGCCGCAGCCGATCGGTCGGCAAGAGGCGTAGATCGGTGCTCAGCCCGTAGCGCCGGCCGTCGTGCAGAAAGGTTCGCAAGAAGCCGTGTCCCACCCGGGGTTGCATCTGCTCGATCACCAGCGCGTCGGGCGAACGCGCCTTGCGGTAGATGTTCGGCACGCTGGCGTGATCGCGCAAAAACTCGGGCAGGCCAGCGGTCGTGCGCTCGCGCCAGGCGCGGGCCGGGTCCGGCACCTCGCCCGGACGCCCGAGCCACACCTGCTGCGCGTAGCCGGCGCCGATCTCACCGTCCGCGGTGAGCCAGGTCCGCATGCGCTCTTCGATGTCCGGCTCCGCCGAGAGCAGCTCCTCGCGCCGGGGCAAGCGCGCGTAGACGGGCCCGGGCCGCCGAACGGTCCCGTAGATGTAGGGCAGCTTGCGGCTGAAGTCCGGCGGGTGCTCGAGGGTCGCCGCGACGATGGGGTCGTTCGCGTCGAGCGTCGCGCGGCGCCCCAAGCACACGAAGCCGCGCGGCTCGATCGGGTACCACCCCGCTTTGCAGCCGCTCCGCGAGACGGGTTCGGCCGAGGTCGGAGACGATGCGCCCGCCCGCAGATAGCCCAGGCGCCGGGAGCTGCGGCTCGGCCGCTCGTAGATCCAAACGCGCAGCGCGCGGGCGTACAGGCGCGGCCGGCCGGGTGCCACGAGCGCGAGGGTGCCCGGCCGGTGCTCACCCGACAAGCTGACGGGCGTGGGGAGTTCCGACGAGGGCCGGGCCTTCGGCGGCGGTGGCGCCGCCGCGTCGGGGGAGGCCGAGCCGACCTCGGTCGGGCCGGTGGTCTGGGGCTGCGCTGCCTTTTCGGCGTCGTTGGTCGAGCAACCGAGGCCGAGGGTGACTCCGAACAGCAGCGGAACGGTGCGGAGCGAAACCAGCATGATCCCTCGACCAGATCTCACAATTTGCCGGAAGTGCCCACAAAATGGGGCATCTTGGGGCTCACGACCCGTCCGATTTCGTTGCTGGCGGGTTCGTTCGACCTGGATCCGCGCATGGTGTAAATTGCGCCGCCCCATGGGCCCAGAGCACCAGCGCAGCGCCCGTCTCGAGTTCGAGCGCGCGGGTCGTCCGCGCGCCCTGCTGCTTTCGGCCATCGTCGTGCTGGTGTTCGCGCTGTTGCCGCTGCTCGGCGACGGCCCGCTGACGGCGACGCGGATCGGCACGGCCCTGGCACTGCTCGCGGCCGCCGGCGCGCTGGTCGCCTACAGCCGGCCGCGACGGCGCGGGCTCTGCGTGGACCTCGAGGCGGAGCGGGTCGATGCCGAGGGGCGCTCCTTCTCGCTGGCGGACGTGCGCGCCGTCGTGTTGACCGGTTCCGGCGACGCTCTCGATCCCTCCCCTCGCCCGCAGTACCGCGCCGCGTTGCTGCTGGCGAGCGGCCGCCAGCTGGTGCTGGCAGAGGCACCGGAGCCGAGCGAGGTGTTGTCGCAGGTCGGGCGCTTGCTGCGCGTGGTGAAGCTGCCCGTGAAGCCCGGCTGGGGGATCCCGCCGAACGCCACGCCCTGGCTCGAGCCGCGCTCCGCATCCGCGGATGGATCGGGGCCGGCCGCGCTGAACCTCGATTTGGCGTGCGAGGCCCTGCCATCGCAGCGGGCGTCGGGCAAAGCCGTGCTGATCGGAGCTGCCGGAGCGTCGCTGCTGATGCTGGCCGTGTTCGGCGCGCGCGTCGCGAAGGATCTGTCCATCAGCGCCACCAGCGTCGGGCTGTCGGTGCTGACGGTGGGCGTGCTGCTCTTGATCGCAGCAGCGCAGTTGACCGATACGGTTCGCGTCCGCACCAACGGGCGGCTGGTGGTGGAGCGTTCGGTGCTGGGCTGGCGGCGCGAGCGCCGCGATTTCGACCGTCGCTCGCTGCTCGGGATCTTCGTCGTGGGCCCCGACCCGGCCGTCGTTCGCCACGTCTTGCTCCAGACCGATGACGGGTTGATCTCACTCCCGTGCGCTGGCGAGGGCGCCCGCGAGCTCGGCCGAACCCTTCAGGGCTCGACGCGCAGCTCCCCCTGAACGCACTGGCGGCGGTGCTCGCTCGGAACACCCGCCGGCGGCACGATGGCGATCCGCAAGATCTCACCGGCTCTGCACGAGACTTCGCCGATGAACGGCGAGTTGCCGACCAGGGTACCGTTGACGTAGACCTCCGAGCGCGGGGTGTCGCCACCCACCAGGAGCGGCACGCGCAGCGGCTCACCAGCGGCGTCCTTGGCGGGTCCCGCGTCGTCCCTGCCGCTCGCCGCCAGATCCAACAGGGCGTCCGAACGCGCCCGGAGGCGAGCGGCTGGCGAGCTCGATCTCGGCGATTGATCGAGCGCGGGCAGCGCCGGCGCATGGTCCCGAATCGCAGCGGTCAGCGCGCTCACCGCGAAGCGCCCCGCCACCAAGACGAGCAGCACCGCAGCGAACAGCTGCGCCTGCAGCGCGGCGGTCTGAATGGCGCGCCGGATCATCCTGCGACCCTCACCACCTCGAGCAGCGACGTCTCCCCGGCCGCCGCTCGCGCAAGCCCGTGTTGGATCAAAGACGGCATCCCGCCAGCGACGGCGATCCGCTCGATCTCGCTCGTTGGCCGGCGCTGGTGCACCGCCTCTCGCAGCGCGCTCTCGACCACGAGCAGCTCTCCGATCGGGATCCGCCCGGAGAAGCCGGTGTGCTCGCAGTACTCGCAGCCTGCCGGTTCGTAGTACACGCCCTCCGGCAGCGCGACGCCCCGCCGCGACAAGCGCTCGACCAGCGCGGGATCCGGAGCGGCCTGCCGGCGGCACGCGGTGCACAGCACGCGCACCAACCGCTGCGACAGGCAGCCGACCGTGGCGCTGGCCAGCACGAACGGCTCGATGCCCATGTCGACCAAGCGCGCGAACGGCCCCGCGGCGCTCTCGGCGTGCACGGTGGTGAGCAGCAGGTGGCCGGTGAGCCCCGCCTGCATCGCGATCTCCGCGGTCTCGCGATCCCGGATCTCGCCGATCATGAGCACGTTGGGGTCCTGGCGCAGCACGCTGCGCAGGACGCTCGCGAAGCTCATGCCGCTCTTTTGGTGGATTTGCGTCTGCGTGGCGAACGGCAGCGCCAGCTCGATCGGATCTTCCAAGGTCACCAGCGTGGCCGTGCGCCCGCGGATCTGCGCCACGTGTTTCAGCGACGCATACAGCGTCGTGGTCTTTCCGCTGCCCACGGGGCCCGTGACGAACAACACCCCCTGCGGGCGGCTCAGCAGCTCCGTGAGCGCCTGGAGCATCGGCCCGTCGAAGCCGAGGGCTTCGAGGTCCGGCACGGTGCGATTGCCGCGCACCAGCCGCAGCACGACCCGCTCTCCGCGCTCCGTCGGCAGTGAGGACACCCGAGCCTCCACGCTGCCGCCATTCATCGGCACCACCAGCCGCCCATCTTGCGGTTTGCCGCGCACGTAAGTGTCGAGCCGAGCCAGGACCTTCACCCGCGTGGCGAGCGGAGCGTTCAAGTCGGCGGGCAAGCTCGTCACCTCGTACACCGATCCATGGACCCGGTAGGTGACCAGCACGCCCTCTTCGGTCGGCGACAGGTGAATGTCGCTCGCCTCGACGGTCACCGCGCCGCGCAGCAGCTCGTCGAAGGCCGCCACCACGTCCGGGCGGTCGAGGGCCACGCAGCTTTGCACCCGGCGGTCCACCTCGCGCAGCGCCTGCCTCAGGTTGACGCCGGCGAGCTGCTCGAAGCGGCGTGACCGCCCCGCGACGCGTGCGCTCGTGACGAGCGCGATCAACGTCAGCCCCACGGCGAGGGCGCTGGCGACGGCGGTCGCCCGCAAGAGCCAAGACCACGCGGGGGCCGCGAACGCTGCCAGGAACTGGCCCGCGACGGCGCTGGTTCTTCCGGCAGGCGCCGCCGTTTCGGGCGAGGCGGCCGCGATCCCCGCGCCGATGAGGGCCAACACGAGCGCGAGCGCCAACAGCCGGCGGGTCCCAGTGCCCAGCACTCGCTCACCTTACCCTTGATGTCCGGGATCGGGAGCGTTAAAGCGGGATCGCGCCAGGCCGCTGCGGCCGAGGAGGAAAAGCATGAGGTTCACCTACCGTGCGGTGTTCGTGTGTGCGAGCTGGCTCGCGATGGCGGCCACCGCGACCGCGCAACCCCAGGCGTCGCCTCCGGCTCCGGGTGCAAAGGGTCCTGCCGCGGGCAAGGCTCCGGCGGCTGGCGCCAAGGGCCCCGCCGCGGGCAAAGCTCCCGGCGAGGGCCGAGCTGTGCCGGGGCCTCGAGAGCTTGCCCCAGCGCACCCGCGAGCGGGCGACCGCCCTCGACAGGAGCGAGAGGGGCCCGCGGAGCGGCGGATGCGCGTCGAGCAGCTCCGCAGGCAAGCCCAGGAGCGTGCCGGGCAGCACCGAGCCGGTCGCGCAGGGCCCATGCGACCTCGAGACGAAGCGGCGGAGAAGCGCCGCAACGAGCACCGCGAGCGCATCAGCGAGCGCTGGGGCAAGGCGGCGTTCACCCGTGCGCCGCTGCGCGCCGAGCTGCGGATGCACGCCTGGCGGATGGCGCGGCTCGAACGCCTCCGCGAGGTGCTCCAAGACGCCGACGCACCCAAGAAGGACGAGAAGCTTGCCCGGGTGGAGCAGCTCATCGAGCGTGAGAAGACGCGCCACGAGCGGCGGATGCAGCAGCTGACCGAGCGCACGGCGGCGAAGACAGCGCCCGCGAAGGAGAAGGGCTCCCCGGCGGCGACGACGCCGGCGGCTCAAAAGGCGCCCGCCAAGCCGGCTCCGGGCGCGGCCCGCCCGGTCGTGAAGCCTGCGAGCAAACCGGCCGTTCCGCCCGCGACGCCGCCGGCAAAAGCACCGTCCTCAGCCACCAAAGGAAGCCAACCATGAGAACGCTCATCGCTCTCGCCGTGCTTGGCGTCTGCTCGGTCGCCTGCCAATCGACCCACGACCGAGAGCCGCCGCCCGCCGAGAAGGCCGCTCCGCCCGCAGCCGAGCCAGCAACGGCGGCCGTGACCGGCCCCCGGCAGCCCCCGGATCACGGCCTCTTCAAGGAGGACTACGAGGCGCAAGCCAGCACGCAGATCACCGCCGACAACGCGGATCGCGAGCTGGACGCCCTCGAACAAGAGATCGCGCGCGCGGAGAAGGCGCTCGACACACCGGCCGCCCAATGAGCGCGGCGCCAAGGTGCGCCGCCCGTCGCCATTGCCCCGTCAGATTGGCCCAATGCGGGCATTTGCGGTAGTCAGCCCAGGGTGAAGGTTCGAGCACTTCCCGGGCTCCTGTGTACCGTCGTTTGCCTGTTCGGCTGCGACAAGGACAAGGTCAGCGGCGGCGCCGGCACGCAGGCCGAAGGCCAGCCTAGCGGGCCTTCGGCCCCCGCGGCGAGCCCTGAAGCGGGTCCCCCGAAGGAGCCAGAGAAGCCCAAGGGGCCCCCAAAGCCGCTGAACGTCCTGCTGCTCACGGTCGACAGCTTGCGTGCCGACATGCCGTGGAATGGCTACGACCGCGAGATCGCGCCAAACCTCAGCAAGCTCGCCGAGCAAAGCGTCGTCTACACGAACGCCTACTCCGTCTCGAGCTACACGGCCAAGAGCGTCGCCGCGATCCTCAGCGGCCGCTACCCGTCGACGCTCTACCGCAACGGCTTTTTCTTCGCTGCCTATTCGGCGGCCAACGAGTTTTTCCCGGAGGCGCTGCAAGCGCAGGGCATCCCGACGCTCTCCTGGCACGGCCACCTCTACTTCAACCGGGGCAAGGGGCTCGATCAGGGGTTCAAGGAGTGGCACGTGGTGCCGGGCATCACCTTCGATGCGCAAACCGACAACCACATCACCAGCCACAAGATGACGGAGCTCGGCATCGAGCTCTTGAGCAAGCCGGAGAACACCCGTCCACAGTTTTTCGCGTGGGCCCACTACATGGACCCCCACGATCAGTACATCAAACACAAAGAATCCCCCGATTTTGGCGACAAGAATCGGGATCGCTACGACTCAGAGGTCTTTTATACCGATCTCTGGCTGGGCAAGCTCTTCGAGTGGGCGGAGAAGCAAGCTTGGTGGAAGGACACCGCCGTGATCATCCACGCCGATCACGGCGAGGCCTTCGGCGAGCACGGCATGTACAAGCATGCCTTCGAGCTCTGGGAGGTGCTCACGCGGGTGCCTCTGATCATCAAGGCTCCTGGCGCGGATCCCAAGCGCATCGATCTGCCGCGCTCCGCGATCGATCTGGCGCCCACCATCATGGAGCTGATGGGCCAGAAGCCGCTCGACGGCTTCGTCGGCCAGAGCTTGGTCCCGGAGGTCTACGGCGCCGAAGAGCCCAAGCCGCGCGACGTCATCGTGACGGAGCTCGCCGAAGACAGCAACAATCCCCAGCGCCGCGCGATCCGCGTCGGCGACTACAAGCTGATCGCGTTTGGGGAGCCCGCCTGGCAGTATCGGCTCTACAACCTGAAGGCCGATCCGGAGGAGAAGCAGGACCTTGCCAAGACCGAGCCAGAGAAGCTCGAGGAGATGAAGCGGCTTTATCAGCAGCAGGTCGAAGAGATTTCTCCCATCCTGCCCTACGGCGGCAACAAGCTCCGCAGCGGGAAAACCGCGAGCGGCCCGGCAGGTCCGCCGAAGAGCAAGGAGCCCGAGCGCAAAAAATCCGAGGACGGCGGCGCCGCGGCGGCAGAACAGAGCGGCGCGACCCAACCTGGCAAGCGCGGAGAGTGATCGCCGGCTGCGTCGCTGCGGCTCGCGCGACCTTCGGAAAAGGACATCGACCCATGCAGAGCCTTCAAGATCGCTACGCGCCCAACCTGCGTTGTTTCGGCTGCGGTCCCGCCAACGAGCGGGGCTTGCGCATCAAGAGCTTCGTCGAGGGCGACCAGGTGGTGGCCGAGTTCGAGCCGGAGCCCCACCACGAAGCGTTCACCGGGATGGTGAACGGCGGCATCATCGGAGCGCTGCTCGACTGCCACTCCAACTGGACGGCGGCCTACACGCTCATGCAGGAGCGCGGCTTGACCACCCCACCGTGCACCGTGACGGCGGAGTTTCACGTCAAGCTGCGGGCCCCGACCCCGTCGAGTGAGCGCCTGCACTTGACGGCGAAGGCGAGTGAGATCGACGGCGATCGGGTGGTGGTCGAGGCGGAGCTTCACGCCGCGGGAAAGCTGACGGCCACTTGCCGCGGCGTGTTCGTGGCGGTGCGCGAGGGGCACCCGGCCTATCATCGCTGGTAGGTCGGCGGCGCTCGCTGGTCGTCGCCGGGCGCGCGCTCGGGCGCACCCGGTGACGGGCTCACTTGAGGACGCTCGGCAGGTCCTGCTCGACCTGCTCCCCCATGCTCTTGGGCACCTCGGCGTACCACCGGCTCTGCTCGGTGCGGACCAGGAAGTGCCCAGCGTCTTTGCCGGGGTTGACGAGTTCCAGGTACCCGAGGCGCTTCTGGCCGTCGAAGTACTCGATGCGGGCCACCACGTCCTCCTGCTGGATGGGCTTGGCTGGCTTGTCGACGTACTCGCTGATCCTCAGGCGGTCGACCTTGGTCATCCAGTTGCCGGCGGTCTCGTCGAGCTTGCTGGGCGTGGCCGCGTCGGCCCAGCCGTCTTCCTTCTCCGGGACCCGCACGATCTCCCGTCGTTTGTCCCCCTTCTGGATCACGACGCGATCGGCTTCCTTCATTTCGAAGCCGTGCAGATCGCGCTCGACGAGCCGCGCGTCCGCCGAGACCAACATGTCCACGATGTCGCCGGGGATGGCGTAGACCTCGCCGCTCGCGGCGACCTTGGCGTAGCGATCGGCGCCGCCCGGCGTCGTGCTGCCGATGATCAACGTGTGCTTTCGGCCGTCCAAGTCGACGTGCAGCTTGCCCTGCGGGTTCTCGAACCCGAACTCCGCCTCTCGCTGTTTGTCGATCTTGCCCACCGCCCGGTACGCCTGCAGCGGGGCCAGCTTGCCCAACAGCTCCTCCGCGCTCTTCACGGCGATGAAGGTCTTGGTGCTGACGGGCTTGTCGCTCTTCGGGTCCTTGCCCTTGTCTTCCATCTTGGGAGCGTTCGGCACGCCGGCGTGCGGGTTGGCGTTCGCCTTGCTGAAGCGCTCCACCTTGCCGATGTACCAGGCGCCCTGATCGTCCTTGCGCGCGGCGAGCTCGACGTTGACGGTGTCCGACTCGTAGCGCACGGCCTTGATGCCCGCGGGAGAGCCTGCCCAAACGCTGACCTGGAGCCGTTCGTCTCGGATCGGTGAGTCCTCCTTGTTCCAGACGAACACCGCCAAAATCACGGCGGTCACGAACAGGCCGAGGTGGAGGATCAGTCCTTTCATGATGCTCATCGCTTGGCTCCTCGCGGACGGCGCGACCAGCGGCCGTAAGCCAGACCCAACCCCAACACCAGCGCCGGAGCGCCGAAGATGGTGCCGTAGAACCAGACCAGGTCCTGCTGCTTGGTGTGCTCGATCTTGATGTCTTCCTCGCTGTTGACCTCACCCGAGAAGCTCTCTTCACCCCCGAGCCAGCGCACGGCCTCCGCGAACAGCACCTGGTTGCCGAGGACATTGGCCAGCACGGCGTCCGAGACGGCGTCGGCATCGGCGAGCACGAAGGCGCGCGCCTCGCTATCGTCCGGCTTGGCAGCCTTGGCGGCGTCCTTCTTGGACCCATCCTTGGCCGCTGGTTCGTCCGGCTTTTCCTCGTCCTTGTGTTGTGGGCCCTTCTCGGACGGGAAGCTGACCGCCGCGGCGATGTTGTAGACGGAGCGCTTCTCGTCGGCGTCGGCCTGGTAGTTGCGGTTCTCGTCGGCGAAGGTCACCGGCAGCGAGCGCACCGCGAAATCGATCTTGGCCTTGGTGCCCTTCGGCCGGTCCAGGGAGCCGGCGCCGGACAAGACCACGGCCGCGCCGCGCTGGGTGTTTCGGCTAAGCGTCGACACCGTCGGGTGCGACGAAAACCGGTTGGTCATCAGCAGGGTGCGGTCCGAGTCGTTGAAGCGGCGGCGCAGGTGCTGCTGTTCGTTGGCCAGGATGTGGTGCCCGAACTCGACGCCCGCCAGGCGCGCCAGCGCGTGCAGCGCCTGCTGACCCTCATTGAGCGGTACCTCGGCTTTCTCCTCGTCGCCGGCGGGCGTGGTGGCCTTCGGCGCTTCGGCCCCGCCGCCGTTGCTCTTGCTCTTGGCCGCGGTGACGGACGGCTCGTCCTTGCCGGCCGAAGCTGGCACGGTGGGCCCCGGCTCGGCGCCGGCAGCGACGAGGTCGAGGTCGCCCGCCGGGATGCCGTCCGGATCGAGCGCGAGCAGCAGCTTGCCGCCGCCCTTGAGGTAGCGCTCGAGCGTCGCCAGCTCTTCGGGGGTGAACGGATCGGTCGGCCCCAGCACGAACACGATGCTGGCGTCTTCGGGGATCTCGCGGCCGAGCCCCTGAGTGAGGCCCAGGTTCTTGACCTGGTAGTTTTGCTTTTCGAGCAGGGTGCGGGCCAGCCGCGCCGAGCGGCCGGGCTGCCCGCTGCGCGAGTCGTCGTTCAGCTCTCCGTGACCGACGGTCAGGTACGCCACGCGCCGAGACCGCACCATCTTGAGCAACCGCTCCTGAAAATCGCGATCCAGCGTCTTCAGGTTTTTGCGCGCGTTCTCGAGCTCGGCGCCGATCTCCAGGCGCTCGACGGTGTCGCCCTTCTTCAGCACCAGCACGCCGTCCTGGTTCACGCGCAGGTCGCGGGCGAGCTTGGGCGCGAGCAGGCGATCGTGAAATTGGACCTTTAGCTTCGGCAAGCCCTGGGTCAAATCCGAGAGGTAGCGCTCCACCTCGCTCTTGACCTCGTTCACGTGCGGGAAGAACGCCAGCACCTGCACGGGGTCCTTGAGGCCAGCGCCGATGTTGCGCGTCGAGTCGCTGGGACGGCTCGTCTTGAAGTACGAGTAGTCGGCCTTCACCGGCGTGCTGCCAGCCACGAACACGAACAGCGCGCCATAGCAGGCCGCGAGCACCAGCGTCAGGCCGGCGGCGGCCGCCGCGCGCACGCGCCGGCTCTCCGGGCGCTCTGCTTGACGCATCGGACGCAGCGCCGTCTCGGCGAACAGCATCGGGACGACGCTGATGAGCAGCAACATCACCCAGCCGACGCCGAGCACCCCTTCGACCCGCTCCCGGGTCTCGTAGGCTGCCTCCGAGAGGCCCACGAGCTTCGAGCCGAAGTCGGTGGTGGCCAGGTACATCGCGAGCGCCGCGAGCCCGGTCACCGACAGCACGGCGAGCAGCCGCTCGATATCGCGCCGCTCGCCCCCGCTGCGGAAGCTCGGAACGAACCGTGCGGCGGTCGCCACGAGCACCGCCGCCAGGCCCGCGCTCACCGCGACCATGCGCCAGGTCGGCGAGGCCTCGAGGATGCGCTCACCCATGTAGAGCAGCACGAGGCCGGTCACGTACGCGGGCACGATCCAGCCCGGGGCCCCGCGGGGTTGCTGCGGCGCTGGCCGAGCGGTCCGCTCGCCTGCGGCGGGCTTGGCCGCCGGGGCCTCGGCCGCTCGATCGGTGGCGTCCTCGACGCTGGCCGCCGCTTCCTCCTCCGCGTGCGCGGCGGTGGCCGGCTCCGTCGCCGGCTCCTCCGTCTTGGCCTCGGAGCGCTGCTCGTCGGCTGCGGGCTTTTCTTCGTCCTTCAGCGCCATCGGCGTGCCTCCAAAACCTTGGTCGCGGCGAGCAGGAAGAAGTAGGTCACCGCGATGTAGTAGACGACCGGGCCGAGCTCCAGCGTGCCCAGCATGAACGGCCGGAAGTTGTTGTGGTGCAGCGCCACCGCCGACAAGAACTCGTTCAGCGGCGGGTCGACCGCGCGCGCGACGATCCAGAGCAGCAGGAGGGCGCCGGTCACCGCGGCACCGACGATGCCCGCCACCACCTGGGAGCGCGTGAGCGCCGAGGCGAAGAGGCCAATCGCGGCCACCGAGGCGCCGAGCAGGAGCAGGCCGGCGTAGCCGACGGCGATGTGCCCCACGCTGACCTTGCCGTTCACGAAGATCAGCAGCGGCATGTAGATGGTGAGCAGCGTCATCAGCGCGATCATGCCGACGACCGACAGGAACTTGCCGAGCACGATCTCGCGGTCGCGGATGGGCGACGTGTTGAGCAGGGTGAAGCTGCCCGTCTGCCGCTCCTCGGCGATCAGCCGCATGCTGAGCAGCACCGCGGCGATCATCGTGGTGCCGCTGGCTGCCCAGAAGAACTCCTCGAGCACCTGCGATGACAGCAGCGCCTCCGTCAGGCCCTTCCAGTAAAACAGGATCCCGTCGATGAGCAGCATCGCCGCGATGATCACGGCGCCCAGCGGCGAGCGCAGATAGGCGTGCATCTCCCGGCGAGCGACGAGCAGTGACTTGGTCATGACAGTCCTCCGCTGGTGAGCTGCGGCGCGTCGGCCCCGGCGCTGCTGCCGTTCTGAGCACGGCCGCCGCGCGACAGCTGCAAGAACATGCGCTCGAGCTCGCGCTCGCTGCGCGACAGCTCGAGCAGCCCGAGCCCGGCCTCGATGATGCTGCGGCTCACCCGATCCCGCACGTCCTCGCTGGCGAGCACGACGAAGCTCCGGACGTCGGCGCCGGCTTCCCGCGCACCGACGAGCTCGACCTCGCGCACCGCGGGCACCGTCCACAGCGCCTCGCGCGCGCGGCTCTCGACCTCGCTGCCCTTCACCGTCAGCTCGATCCGCACCCCCTCGGCGAGCTGGGACGAGAGCTCTGCCTCGCTGCCGGACGCGACGATCTTGCCGTCCTGGATCACGAGGATGCGGTCACAGGTCTCGCTGATCTCGTTCAAGATGTGGCTGGACACCACCACCGTGTGCTCGCCGCCGAGGTTCTTCACCAGCGCGCGCATCTCGACGATCTGCACCGGGTCGAGGCCGGAGATGGGCTCATCGAGCACGACCAGGCGCGGCTTGTGCACGATCGCCTGCGCGATGCCGACCCGCTGCCGAAACCCGTGCGAGAGCGCCGCGATCACATCGTCGGCGTATTCGCGCACCTCGGTGAGCTCCATGACCTCCTCGACGCGCCGGGCCGCGTCCGCGCCGTTCATGCCGCGCAGCCGGGCCGCGAACTGCAGGTACTCCCGCACGCGCATCTCCGTGTAGACGGGCGGCGTGTCCGGCAGGTACCCAATCCGCGCCCGCACCTCGTCCGGCCGCTCGACCACATCGACGCCGTCGACGCGCACGGTCCCGCTGGTCGGGAGCAGGTCGCACGCCAAAATCCTCAACGTCGTGGTCTTGCCGGCGCCGTTCAGCCCGAGGAGCCCGACGATTTCGCCCTGCTCGATGCTGGTCGACACCGGGCCCACTGCCCGTCGATCACCGTAGTACTTATATAGATCGTGTATCTCGATCACTTGCACCACTCCGCCGGCCACATTGCTTCCCCCCGAGGGGCCTTCAGCAGCCGCCCGGGGGGTTATCACAAAATTGGAAACCGCGCGGGACGGACCGGAGAAGTCGCCGAATTATTCCCGGAGGCCGCCCGGATTGGGTCGATTTGTCACGGCCGGTGGGCGACGACCGTCGCTGGCGCCGCTTGCGGCGCGGGGCTATCGCCCAAGCGACCATGAACGGAGCGGCTAGAGCGACCCGGGCCGAAGCCCCTCTGGGGGCGGCCAGCGCGGAGGAGGAGCTGCCGCCCGGCGTTCGGCGGCACCTCCCGGGGCGGCCCAGCGGCTCGCAGCGGGCGCCCGCCGAGCTGGCCCGCGCGGTGCGCGCTCGGGCCCTCGAGCTTGGCTTCGTTCGCGTCGGCTTCTCGCCCGTCGAGCGGCTGGCGGACGCCGAAGCGCGCCTGTCCGCGTGGCTCCAAGCCGGCTACCACGGGCAGATGGCCTACCTGGCCGGCGCCGCCAGCCGCGCCGACCCGCGCGCGCTGCTCGGCGAGGCTCGCTCGTTGATCGTGGTGGCGCTGCCCTATCCGGGCGGCCCCGAGGCAGACCCGGAAGCGCTCGTCCCGTCAGAGCGCCTCCGCCGCTCCGCGGCGACGCCGAAGGGCTTCATCGCGCGCTACGCCCGCGGCGCGGACTACCACCTGGTCATCAAAGACAAGCTGCGAGCGCTCGCCGATCACCTCGCCGACCTGAGCGGTGGCCCCGTGCTCGCGCGCCCCTGCGTCGACACCGCCCCGCTGCTCGAGCGCGACGTGGCGGTGCGCGCGGGCGTCGGATTCGCCGCGAAGAACACGCTGACCATCGTCCCAGGAGCGGGCAGCTACGTGCTGTTGGGCGAGCTTCTGAGTGACGTCGAGATCGCGCCCGACGCGCCGATCGCGCCCGGCTGCGGCAGCTGCCACGCTTGCCTCGATGCTTGCCCCACCGCCGCGTTCGTCGACGCCCACGTGCTCGATGCGCGCCGCTGCATCAGCTACCTGACGATCGAGCTGCAGGGGCCGATGCCACGCGAGCTGCGCCCGCTCGTGGGTCAGCGGGTGTTCGGCTGCGACGCCTGCCAGGAGGTGTGCCCCTACAACGCGGCCGCCGCGCGCAAGCGCTCGGCGCCCGAGCTCGCCGCCCACCCTGCCCTGGCCGCGCCCGACCTGATCGACCTGCTCGAGCTCGGCTCCGCCGCCTACAAGCGGCTGGTCGCCGGCACGGCGCTGCGCCGCGTGAACCGGGCGCAGCTCGCGCGCAACGCCGCGGTGGCGCTCGGCAACGCCGGGGACCCGCGATCGATCGCGCCGCTCGTGCGAGCCCTTGGGGGACACCCGAGCCCGCTGGTGCGCGGTCACGCGGCCTGGGCCCTGGGCAGGCTCGGCAGCGAGCAGGCGCGCGCGGCGCTCGAACGGGCGCTCGCCGAGGATGGCGCTCCCGAGGTGCGCGAGGAAGCCCGCCTGGCGTTGGCAGAGCTGGCGACCGAGGCGTGAGTCTCGGGCGCGGCTTGACCCGCGCGAGCACCGCGCCTACCGATCGCTCGTGGCAGGCCGATTTGCGATAGGTGCCGCGCTGGCGGCCGTCTTCGTCGCGGGGGCCGCGCACGCCCAAGAGCCCCTCGATCCCGACACACCGACGGGCGCCGTCGGCACGGCGCCCGTCACCGTCGCCGAGCTGCCCGGTCCGGCCGGATCGGCCGATTCACCATTGCAGATCGGGAATGCGGGCCGTCCTATCTTTCTTGGCCTGATCGCCGCGAGCTTTCTGGTGCTGAGCGCGATCGCCGCAGAGCGCGCCGAGAAACGTCGCAAACCACCGGGCTCTGGGCGACCCGGAAAATGAGACTATCTAGAGCCCCGATCCGTGAGCAGACGAGAGGGGTTCCCGCTCTGGCAAGCCGATCGGTGCTTTAGAACGTGGTGGTGTCTCGCCCAGCCTGGATCCTCCTTGGCATTGCTGGCGCTGCGCTGACCGCGTGTCCATCCAAGGTCGAACCGCGGCAGGACAGCGCCGCGCCCGCGGCGCCGTCGGCGCGCCCAGGCTCGGTATCGTCCGCGCGCCCACAGGGTCATCACCAACAGCGACCTCTGATCGCGCGTTTCATCGAGTACGCCCGAGCGGCTTCGGATCCCCGGCGCCGAGGGGTCGCCGAGAAACCGTACTGCGAGCGGCAGATCTGCTCGGCGTCGTACCGCCCGCCGGATCTCTATGGAGTCCAGGTTCGTGCACCGCAGGCGGACCCCCGCGCGCTCGTCGCCGGAAAAAGCTTCGCGGGGGAGCTTGCTTGCGCCGATTTTGGCCGGCACCGTGTCGTGCACAGCGACTCGAGCGCTGTGCAACGACGCACGCACTGCGAGCTGACGGACGGAGGCGCCGCGGGCATGCACCTGCTGTTGACCGTCTACCTCCAGAGCGGCGAGGGATCGCGCACCTTCGCCGACTTGTTTTCACCGGAGTACCTGAAGCACGATCCCGAGTTCGCGGAATGCATCAAACAGGGCACCGGCGCCTGCGGCTTCTGAAGTCACTTCGCCGCAGCAGCCGCCGCCGGCTTGATCATCGTAAAGTCTTCGGCGGCCCGTGGGAACACCGGGGAGCGCACCAGCGTGCTCAGCAGCTTGAGCGTCTGGGTGGGGTGGTGGTCGCCGACGTTTTGAGCGTCCGGATCGTCGCCGTTCAGGTGATAGAGCTCGGGCACCGACGACTCGAGGGACAAAACGAGCTTCCAGGGATCCTCCGGATCGACGATCCCTAGCCGCACCAGCACCTGCTGCTCCGCCCCCGCCATCAGCAGCGGGAATCGACGTTTGTTGGGCTCGGACACCAGGTAACCGAGCAGATCCTCACCGTGGTAGCCGTTCAAATCGGGCGACGGGCTCATGTAGCGCGCCAGGGTCGGGGCGACATCGACGACCGAGACGCGCTGGTCGAAGTGGCGCGGCGCGATCCCAGGGATGCGCAGCATCAGCGGCACCCGAACCAGCGACTCCCACAGGAACACCGAGTGCACCCAGAAGCCGTCGCGGCCGAGCCCTTCGCCGTGGTCGGAGACGAACAGCACGATCGTGTCGCGATCCTTGCCGAGCTTCTTCAGGCCGTGGATGAGCCGCTCGAACTCCGCGTCGAGCGCGCGGGCGACCACGCGATAGCGCCAGCTGAGCGGCGCGTCCTCGCGGACATCGTACTTGCTGGCCATGTCGTTCACGTAGCGTTCGTCGAGCTCGCGCCAGGCGTGCACGTCGAAGTTGAACAGCCACATGAAAAATCGCTGATCGGGGTGCCCCTCCAACCATTCGAGGGATCGATCGACGAGCTGTCCCGCCGTCGGCCCGTCGGCGCCGTACCCCCAGACCTCCTTCTCCGGGGCGTAGTCGGCGACCACCAGCGTCTGATCGAACGCGAAGGAGGGGCGGAGCTTGGCCAAGAACTCCCGCGCCGACTGCGCGATCACGAGCACCGACTCCATGTGGCTCGCCCGCGCCACCGCCAAGAGGTCGTTGTGCCGCTCGCCCGACAGATCATAGCTGCCCCCGGTGAGCCCCGGCAGGCCGCGGATGGTGTCGGACCCGGTCGAATAGGCGGACCGGAAATCCAGGGCCGTCTTGGCGAACCGCTGCACACCGGGCATCGTCTTCGCGTCGGCGGCCACGTCCTGGCGCAACGTGTCCACGTAGTAGATGAGCACGTTGTAGTTCTTGAACTCGCCCCGGAGCGCTTCGAGTTGCCGAGTCAGCGCCGGCGGCTCGGACCACGGCTCGTCCCAGACCGGGCTGCGCGCCAGCGTGGAGATGTCGTAGCGCTTGGTGAGCCGGTCCATTTGCGACTGGGCCAGGCCGCGAAAGCCTTGTGGATCGGCCAGATACGCTTGCGCCAGCTGCAGCCGCTGCAGCATGCGACCGACGTAGACCGGCTCGAGCCAAACGTGTTTGAGCCGGTCGTCGATCCAAGCGCGCGACCAATCGCGGGACACCACGAAGCCTGACCAGGTGACGCCGAAGGCGGCCAGCGCGACCACCGCCCAGTCGAGCACGCGACGATCGGCGACGGTGTGCAGCAACAGCGCGATGCCGCCGACCAGGCTCAAGGCGCCGACGATCTCGAGCAGCGTGTGCATCCGGGAGTAGAGCGCCACGAACAGCGTCAGATCCGCGGCCAGCACCAGCGCCGCGAAGGCCACCAGGGCCGCGCCCAGCAGGCGCGCCGGTGTCCGCCGGCCCGCGCGCGCTGCGTGCACCGAGCGCAGGACCAGCCACGCCGCCAGTCCGGCGCCGACGAAGAGCGTGGCCAGGACGACCGGTGGCCCGAAGCTCGCCGCGCTCGTGCGCTGGACCTTCTCCCCGGAAAACAGCCAGCGCGCCGTGGGCGCCGCCGCTGCGGCGGCGATGCCGCCGTAAAAGAGCACGCTGACGGGGATCGAGAGCCGCGGCCAGCGCGATGCCACCAACGCCGACAGCGCTCGCCCCAGGCCGGTCAACAGCCAGAGCAGGACACCGGCGAGGCCAGCCGCCGCCAGGTAAAGAGCACCGCTCGCCAGCCAGTGGCTCCGTACGTCGAGGCTGCTCCAGCCGGTGCGGGCCAGCGCATCGGCCACGACGAAGCCGAGCGAGCCCACCACGGAAGCCGCGATCAGCAACGCCGCGCACTGAAGCTCGCGCCGCGCGCGCCACGTGAACGCCGGCGAGCTCGCGACCTGATCTTTTTCCCGCGCCACCGCTGGCTGCGGCAGCTTTAGCCGGGCTGAGGGGCCGCTCTTCAACCTGCCGGCGAGCATACGCGAGCCCCCCGGAGCTGTCACCGGAATGTCACCCTCTCGACGCGCCGCATCATCGCGAGCGGCTCCAGGCGGCAGTAGACTTGCGCTTCACTCCCTCGTGCTGCACTGCTCGAGACGACGATGACGTTCGACCCCTTTTTCACCCAGCGCCCCTCCGGCGGCGAAAGCCGTCAGCCTTCGCTCCGCATGTCCACCGGTCAGCTCGGCATGGTGGTGTTCCTGGCGTCGCTCGGGATGGTCTTTGCAGCGTCGCTCGTCGCCTATTTCATCACCCGGTATCAGAGCGCGGTTTGGCGACCGCCGGGCGCTCCCGGCTTGCCCGCGGGCCTGTGGGTGAGCACCGTCACGATGGTGGTCGTCAGCGTGGCGCTCGAGTATGCCAAGCGCTGCGTGAAGCACAATCGGCTCGCCTCGCTGAGCCGCGCCCTGCTCGCGTCCGCGGCCCTGGCGGTGCTGTTTCTGGTCGCACAGGCGCTCAACTGGCGCCAGCTGGCGGTCGCCCAGATCGCGCCGCCGGTGAGCCTGTACGGGTTCACCTTTTATCTTCTCACCGGCTTGCACGCCTTGCACATCGTCGGGGGGTTGGTGCCGCTCGGCATCGTCTGGGCCCGCGCGCGGGCGCGGGAGTACTCGAGCTCGCGCTACGAAGGGCTGCGGTTTTGCGTGCAGTATTGGCACTTCCTCGGGGTGGTCTGGCTCGTGTTGCTCGCGAGCCTCGAGCTCTGGAGCTGACCTTCCGGCCTCCGCGCTGGGCTGCCGGCACGCGCGCTCGTTTGGGGTTGCCTAAAGCCCCTGCCGGCAGCATACGAGCCGGGAAAGGCAGGCTCGCCAAGCGCGCATGAAGACACTGTACTGGGATTTTTTCGGGCCCAATGCCGAGCCGATGGCGCGGCACTACCTCAAGCACCTGGACGAGTTCTTGGTGCGCAACGCCTGCATTGGCTGCGTCACCGGCTCCGACGCCCTGTCGCCGGAACACCACGCGGTGTACTGCAAGGCCACCGACGAGTTTGCCGCTGGCATCGAGCGGACGCTCAAGCCGAAGCGCGTCGAACCGGCGTGAGCGGCCGCTTCAACGCTCCTCGGCGGCGGTGTCCCGGGGGGCTGCCGCCCCGAGCGTGCCGCGGGCCGCCAGGGCCATCAGATCGGCGACGCGGCGCGCGAAGCGGCTCGGATCGGCGACGGGGCTGCCTTCAGCCAGCAGCGCCTGATCGTAGAGCAGCTCGACGTACTCCCCGAGCTGCGCCTCGTCGCGTTCTCCGAGCTCTTCCAGGCTGCGGACCAGCGGGTGACCGAGGTTGACCTCGAAGATGCGCTTGGTCTCGGGGAGCTTCAGGTTCTGGGCCCGCAGCATCCGCTCCATGTGGGGATCCAGCCCCCCGCTCGGCATCACCAGACACACCGGGGAGTCGGTGAGCCGCTCCGAGGCGCGCACCTCTTTGACTCGGTCGCCCAACACGCGCTGAAACGTCTCGAGCAGCCCGGTGGAAGCTTTCGGCGCTTCCGAGGCATTCTCCGCCGCCGGGGGCGGCCCGAGCTCGAGGTCGGCGTTCATGGCGCTGACGAGCTTCTTGCCCCGGTATTCCTTGAGCCCTTCGACGGCGAAGGCATCGACCGGATCGGTCATCAACAGCACGGGGTAGCCGCGCCGGCGCAGGGCCTCGAGGTGCGGACTGCCGAGCAGCACGCTCGCCGAAGGCCCGGTGGCGTAATAGATCGATGCCTGATCCTCGGCCATCGCTTCGACGTACTGTTCCAGCGAATGGAGCCCTGGTTTGTCGGCGATCTCGAAGCGCAACAGCTCGCTCAAGCGATCCTTGTGCTCCACGTCGAAATGCAGGCCCTCCTTGAGCACGGCGCCGAACGCACGCCAGAACGTCTCGTAGTCATCGGGCCGCTCCTTCGCCAGCTCCGCCAGCGCGTCGAGCGTCTGCTGCACGATCTGTTTCTTGATGATCCGCACCGCGCGTGAGTCCTGCAGCAGCTCGCGCGACACGTTGAGGGGGAGGTCCTCCGAGTCGACCACGCCCCGCACGAAGCGCAACCAGCGCGGCACCAGCTCTTCGCAGTCATCCATCACGAACACCCGCCGGACGTGCAGGCGGATGCCGTGGCGCGGATTTGGATCGAAGGCGTCGAGCGGAGGGCGCCTAGGGACGAACACGATGCCGGCAAACATCTGCGTGCCCTCGATCTTGAAGTGCCGATACGTCAGCGGCGCCTCGAAATCGTGGGTCAGGTGCTTGTAAAACTCCTCGTACTGCTCCTTTTGCACCTCTTGCGGCGAGCGCTGCCAGAGCGCGCTGGCGCGGTTGATGCGCTCGAACTCGGGCTCGCCCGCGCCTTCGGCTTTTTGCTCCTGCAATAGCTCGATCGGGTGGTCGATGTAGTCGGAGTAGCGCGCGATCAGATCTCGCAGGCGCCAGCGATCCAGAAAATCGCGCTGGTCCGCTTTCAGGTGCAGGATGACGGAGGTGCCCGGCGCGTCCCGCTCCGCCGGTTCGATCGTAAACTGGTCGCGACCGGACGAGCGCCAGCGGTGAGCCTGATCGCTGCCGGCAGCGCGGCTGACCACCTCGACGTCGTCCGCGACCAGGTAGGCGCTGTAGAACCCCACCCCAAATTGGCCGATCAGCTTCAAGCTCGACTCGGCGTTTTTTTGTGACGACTCGAGCTGCTCCAGGAACTTCCGCGAGCCGGACCAGGCGATGGTGCCAAGGTTCTGGCTCAGCTCTTCGGCGCTCATCCCGACGCCGTTGTCCCAGATCGTCAGCGTGCCCGCGGCAGCGTCCGGAATGAGCCGGATCTTCAGCTCCTGTCCGGGCTCGAGCAGCTCCGGCTCTCGAATCGCGCGGAAGCGGAGCCGGTCGACGGCGTCGGCAGCATTGGACACCAGCTCCCGAAGAAAGATTTCTTTGTGACTGTAGAGGGAGTTGATCACCAGGTTCAAGACCTGGCTCACCTCCGCCTGAAACTGATGAACGGTCGGCTCGGTCATGGCGACACTCCGGGCCGTTGAATGCGAAAAGCCCGAGGCGCTGTCAAGTCACACGGACGGGGTGATCCGCCCGTGAAGGCTCGAACAATCGCGTCAGGCACCGAGCCGCGTCTTGACCCAGTCCCCTCCCTGCCGGTCGTACGCCCACCTGTCGTGCAGCCGGTGCTCCTTGCCGATCCAGAACTCGAAGTGAGTCGGGATCAGCCGGTAGCCGCCCCAGAACGGCGGTCTGTCGACGGTTTTTCCGGCAAACCGCCGGGTGACCTCGGCCACCCGCTGCTCGAGCGTCGCTGCGTCGACCGGCCGGCTCTGGGGTGAGGCCCAGGCGCCGAGCTGGCTCTCCCGCGGGCGCGTGCGGAAGTACTCGTCCGACTCCTCCGGGTCGAGCCGCTCGATGGCGCCCTCCGCGCGCACCTGCCGGTGCAGCGTCGACCAATAAAAAACCAGCGCGCCCTTGGGATTTTGCTGGATGTCCTGCGCCTTTCGGCTGTCGTAATTGGTGAAGAAGCGGAAGCCCCCTCCGCTGACGCCCTTGAACAGCACCACGCGGACCGACGGCTGCCCGCTGGCGTCGGCGGTCGCCAGCGCCATCGCATCCGGCAGGCCGAGGCCGCTCTGCACCGCCTCTTCGTACCAGGCGAAAAACACCGAAAAGGGGTCCGGTCCCAGGATCGGCTCGGTACTCATGGCGCTGGGGCTTAGCATAGGCCTCGGCGGAAACGCTCGCCCCCGGGCGACGGCCGTCAGTCGGGGGCCCGTCGAAGGCGCCGGCCCCTTCGAAAGCGCCGGCGCCGGCCGGGACGGCCCTGCCCCCGCAATCCATGCGACGTAAACTAGCCCGCTGTGATAGGCCTGGCGGAAACTATGCGCATGCCCCCTCGCCCCTCCCTGGTTCGACGCTCCGCGCTCGCCGCGGGCAGAAGCTCGCTCGTGCTCTCGCTGCTGCTCGGAGCCTGTAGCAAGAAGGACGAAGCCAAGTGCACCGAAGCGACGCAGGCGGTGCAGAGCTCGGTGGCCGCCGAGAACTTCGACCTGGCCCGGCAGTGGCGTGAGCGCGCCTACAAGTATTGCGAAGACGACGGCTCGCTCGCCAGCCTGGACAGCGAGATCGTCAACAAGCAGCAACAAATCGCGGAGAAGAAGGCGGCCGACGACCGGCGGATCGCCGAGGCCACGCAGCTGGTCGGCCTCTTCGTCGATTGGGCTGGCAAACACCAGAAGGCTCCCGCGCAGGCCGGCGCGAACGTCCGCTGCGAAGGCGAGGAGACCCCGAAGAAGCAGCGCTGGTGCACCATCGAGCGCAAGGTGAGCGGCAAGTACACGCTCGAGGCCCTGTACTGGGAGGGCGAGCCCGAGGCGGTCCAGTTCAAGACGCGGGTGCCCCACGAGCTCGACTGCAAGGCCCTCGGACAGCACAACGTGCTGAAGAGCTGGACGACGAACGGCACCAAGCGCTCCTATTGCGAGATCACCTCGGGTCCGCTCGCGGGCATGAAGGCCGTGGTGAGCTCGATCCCGACCGAGACCGAGGCCAAGGTGTTCAGCGCCAAGTTTTTGGAGAAGGACCCGGCGCTGCGCCAGGTCGTTCAGGGCTGAGCCGAGCCGCTAGCGGCGGCGCGCCGGAGCGATTGCATCCGATCGGCGCGGTCGCAGATTGCCCGAAATGCTCGGGGACTCCCGCAGAAGGGACGCGTCGGGCGGGCTTGCCCGGGCGCGGCTCTCGCGCGTCTACGGGACCTTGCTGGTGCTCATCGGGCTTTGCCTGATGTTTTTGCTGCTCGCCGCTGAAAGTCGCCAGCTTGGGCCCAACCGCCTGGACCATCGCCTGCTGTTGCTGCTGCGCGCAGCGGCGGACGATCCGCTCGGTCCGCCCTGGTTCGAAAAGCTGTGGGTCAACTGGACGGCGCTCGGCAGCGGCGCCGTGGTGATGCTGGTGGTCTCGGGCGTCGCGGGCTACCTGCTGCTCGAACGCCAGTGGCGCTCGGCCGTCTGGATCGTCCTGGCAGCGCTCGGCGCTACGTTGCTGTCGGCGCTGCTCAAGGTCTTCTACGATCGCCCGCGGCCGGACCTCGTGCAGCACCTGGTCGAGGTGACCAGCATGAGCTTTCCAAGCGGCCACTCGCTGCTCGCGGCGTCCGTGTACCCGACCCTCGGTGCCGTGGTGGCCCAGCTGTCGCGGCGACGGCGGGTGAAGTTCTACGTGATGGCCGCTGCGCTCACGTTGATGGTGCTGATCGGCGTGAGCCGCGTGTACCTCGGGGTGCACTACCCGACCGACGTGCTCGCCGGCTGGGTGGTGGGGCTTGGCTGGGCGCTGGTCTGCCACCTGATCACGTCGAAGCTGCAGCGCCGCGGCGCCATCGAAGAGTCCTAGAGCACAGCTCTACAAGTACCTATCGAAGCGACACGCCTGAACGCCGGAAACTGGATTGGTGTTCAGTGTTGCCGGTAAGCTTGGCCCATGTCGATCTCCTCCCTCGACCTCGCCGTCCTCAAGCTCTTGTACCTCGGATACCGGGCCGGTCGCCGGCCGCGGCCGCTCGCGCTGGCCGCGCGGATGGGCTGCAGCGCGGAGGCGCTCGCAGAAATCGTCCTGCGGCTCGAGCGCAGCGGGCACCTCACCGCGTCAGGCCGCCTGACGCTCAGCGGGCTGGCCCTTGGCGTGGCGGCGCCACCGCTCGCGCGCCTGCTCGGCGCCGAGCGACGGATCAGGGCCGCGCTTCCGGCTGCTCGTTCGTCTTCGCCGCCACGTCGGCGGAGGCCAGGCGCCACTCGTGGTCATCGGAGCGCTGCATCCGCAGCGTGACGCGACGCTCGTCGGTCTGAACCCGCCCCCCGCGCTCCAGGCGGAGCGTGACATCGGCCTGTACGGTCGCACCGTTCTGATCCTGGTCGAGATCGACGTGGATCTTCTCGAAGCGAAGCGACACCGACGGGTACAAGAGCTTGGTCTCACTCAGCAGCTCCGCGGCGGCCGATCTGCCGGCGGTGGCCCCGATTTCGGGGATGTGCAAGCGGACGTCGGGCTCGACGAACGGGCTCAGGACGCGATCGATCGTGCGGGCGACAGGCGGCGTTTGCTCCGCGTGTCGCCCGAGCAGCCGTAGCTGCTCGCGGATCTGCTCGTCCGGGGCGCGCTGGGCGAGCACGAAATACAGCACGCCGGCGAGCAGCAGGCCTCCGATGACCAGCGCATCTCTGACCCGAAATGTGACCACGACGGTTGTTTTAGCGCGCCCTGGCGATGGAGTAGACGATCTGCACCTGGTGTTGGACGCTGATCTGTCCGCGCTCGACCGGGACGGCATATTCGGCCTTGTCCATGCGCATGGCCACCTGGTTCACGGGCACGTGCCCGCCCGTCTCGTTGACGGAGATCACCGGTCCCAGCTGAACCCCGGTGAGGCTCGCGAGCTCTTCGGCGGAGCGGCGCGCGTCCTGGACCGCCTCGGCCCGCGCCTTGGCGAGCAGGGGCTTGGGATCGTCCATTTCGAAGCCGATGCCCCACACGTTGTTGGCACCCGCGGCGGTGGCCGCGCCGAGGATCTGCGACAGGCGGTCGAGGTCGCGGACCTTGGCCTCGACGGTGTTGGCGATGCGGTAGTGCCCCGCGACCTTGTCGGAGATCATGGCGTCCCGCGGCGCGTCGGGCGCCGCCGGGGCGGCAGCACCGGAGCGCTGTCGGGGCATGGGCTGGGGCGGCGGCTCGGGCGGATGCTGCGGCGGCTGCTCGAAATGGACGGAGAACTGCTGGGTCCGAATGTCTTCAGCGGCGATGCCCTGCTGTTTGAGGGCGGTGATCACTTGTTCCATGTGTTGATTGGCCAGACGGAGCCCAGCTTGCACGTCCTCCGAACGCACCTCGACGCCCAGGTTGATCCGCGCCAAGTCCGGGGCGGCGCTGGCCTCGCCCTGCCCCGTCACCACCACGCCCTCGACGACGTTGGCCGGTGCGGCCGGCGCCTGAACCACGGTCGTCGGGCTTCCACACGCCGTGACGAGCGGCAGCAAGAGCGGCAGTAAACCTTGAGATATTCTACTTGAAATAATTGATTTCATTACTCAATTCATCCTTTGATCTGAAATCGAGACCTGGGCCTCGTTCCAGAGGGAACGCCCGGGCGGGTGATCGCTGACAGTCCTCGGGGCGCCAGCATGCGTCGCGGTCGCCGCCTGGCAACGGGCCGACCCGAGGCCGCCAGGGTGGGTTTGCTGGCCCCTGAGATCGCCGTGAAATCCTGGCCTCCGAGGACTCGGCGGTCTCAAGGGGCCATGCTCGTGCCGGCGTCAGGTTGGCTCCTCAGCGCGCCAGCAGGTGAACCAGCCCCAGCGCCACGCCGACCAGCGCGACGAGGATCGCCGCGACCAGCGCCGGATGAGGCGTCGTCGCTCGCGGTCCGGCCCCGCGGGCGGGCTCGGGTGGCAGCCCCGGAG
>JAEZYZ010000314.1 GCA_023418705.1 Pseudomonadota bacterium
GGGCGGAGGCGCCCTTCGCACCTCCGCCCCGTCGGACGCCCCAGGCCTCGCTAGTATCGCTGGCTCGACTGGCTCGCCCGCCAGTCAAGGATGCGTTCCTGGCTCCACTCCCAAGGCACGCCGGCTCAACCAAGCAAGCGCGCCTGCTCGAGTGGGCGTTCCGAGCGGGGCCGACACGCCCAAGCAAGCAGACGAGCCAGCAGTGGTTGTGAGGGAGCACGTTCACCTCGGCCCCAGTCGATGCTAGCCAAGGGGGGTGCCTAGCGACAGCGTTCCGCTCGAATCCCTCCTCGCCATGATGGTCGACTACGCCCGGCGCGGCGGGAGATCTCTGTGAAGACCTGGGTTGCGCTCTTGCGCGCGGTGAACGTCGGTGGCTTCACGCTCGAGATGGCCGCCGTGCGGGCGGCCTGTGAGGGCGCGGGCTTTTCGGACGTTCGGACCTATATCGCCAGCGGCAACGTCGTTCTGCGCAAAGCGGGCGATGAGCGGAAGGTGCAGCGCGAAGTCGAGGCTGCCCTCACGAAGCTCGCCGGCAAGCCGGTCGACGTCCTGGTGCGCACCGGCGCGGAGCTCGAGACGATCCTCGCGAAGAATCCGTTCGCCAAATCGGCGCCGAACCGCGTGGTGGTCCTCTTCCTCGACGACGCCCCGCCCGCCGACATCCTGAAGACCGCAAAGAACGTCCAAGGCGAGCGCATTGCCCTCGGCAAGCGCGAGATCTACGTCGATTACACCGACGTCGGCGGTCAAGGAAAGTCGAAGCTGCAGCTCTCCGGGCCCAAGAAATGCACCGGGCGCAACATCAACACCGTCGCGAAGCTCGCCGCGATGGCGAAGGGCTAGGCTGCGCGCCTGCGGAGCCCGTCCTCCGCCCCTGGACCCCTCCCTCCATCGACCGCCACGCGCGTCTACCCCACCGGCGGCGC
Organism: Pseudomonadota bacterium; assembly: GCA_023418705.1. Classification (GTDB taxonomy): domain Bacteria; phylum Myxococcota_A; class Polyangia; order Polyangiales; family Polyangiaceae; genus JAEZYZ01. Next base: position 930 of record JAEZYZ010000314.1, read on the forward strand.
CCTCGTCCCGAAGACGCGTGCGTTCTTGGACAGGTTGCAGGAGGGGCTGGCAAGCGGGAGGTAGGGTGGCCAGGATGGAGGCCTAGCGGTCACTCGAGCCTCACTCGACGACGCCGATCGCGTCGACCACGAGGGTTCCGCTCACCAGCTTGAACTCCACGGTGTGCTCGCCAGCAGGGAGACCGCGCAGGCTGAAGGTCTGGTAGAGCGGGTCGGAGGCTCGGGTCTCCGCCGCGGCTTCTCGTTGCTCGCCGTCGACGATCACCTCGAGGGTGGCCGAACCGTCGTTGCCTCCGAGAATGTCGATGCCGGTGCCCCTGAAGGTGTACTTGAGCGTAGCGCCGGCACCAGAGCTCGTCGAAAGCGTCCGGTGATAGTCGTACATGCTCTTGCCGACCTCGTGGGCCCAGTTTCCGCCGTACTCGAGCTTCGTCTTCCGCTCGGGGGACAGGTCGTACATCTCGAGATTGTCGAGGTATTCGACGTAGTATGCGGGCTTTCCCGCGAGCCTCTCGACGAGCAAATTGTCGAACTGGACGTTCACGGGGCCGCTGAGCAGGTCGACCCGGCCGGACAGATGTGAGTCGTCGGTGAAGGAATGGATCTGTTCGCCATCGATGAAGGCGGTGATCTCGTTTCCGTCCACCTCGAGGGCGAGCTTGTGCCACTTGCCCGGAGTGCCGTCGAAGCCGGCGAGCGTGCCGCTCGCGACGTTCTGATCGAAGCGGTTCAAGTACCAGCCGCCGTCTTGCCAGAGGCGCAGCGTGAACGCCGTGCCGGCGAGCCCGTGGCTATTTCCGCCTCCTTGCTGCCGCGCGCCGATGCCCGCGTAGTTCCGATCGCCGCCGGTGCTCTCGAACGTCACGTCGACGCTGGCCCGATAGTTCAGCCAGGATTTGTCCCCGATGGCCGTGAGGGGCTCTCCCGCGTTCCAGGCGGTGCCCATGTTGCCTTGCTGGCGCAAGACGTAGTTCTCGGAGCCCTCGGGGAGGAAGACCTCGAAGGCGCCATTTCGATCCCAGGAGTAGCGCGGGATGGTGCTCTTCGGGCCGCCGCGGGAAGCCATGAAGGCCTCGGTTCCAAAGAGCGCTCCTCCGTCACCGATCCGACCGACCGTCAGGCTCGAGTAGTCGAAGTCGTCCGCGTAGAGCACGTCGTCCGCCGTGTCCCGCTCGTGTCCGCTCTCGTCGGTGTCGAGCACCTGACGCTCGCCCTCGACCGGGAGCGGCTGGTGATAGGCTTCGACGACGCGATTCGCGAGGGTGGTCACGGTGACCGCTGACCAAGGCTTGACCTCGAGGGTGTACGCGCCGTCGTCCCGAGCGAGATCGCAGCGGTAGCGCAGGTAGTTCTCGTTGAAACGCCCCTCGTCCGCGGCTCGCGTCTCCCAGACCTCGAGGTGCGCGGCCTCTTGGAGATTCAGGTTCGCCGTTTGGATGCGGTAGTGCTTGGTCTGACTGCTGTCGTTGACCATGACCACGGAGAAGTCCGCCTTGTCGGGCGAGGCGAGGGTCATGTAGCTCGGTGTCCCGTTGCGTCCGTCGACGGGGTTCGTGCCGGTGGCTCCGGTATCGCTCGCCTGGGGAACGGCGCGCCAAATCCCGGCGCTGTTGTCCTCGTTTTCCCAGCCGGTCGTCGCAAACCAGGAGAAGTGCCGCAGGATTTGGAGCCCGACGTCGTAGTGGATCCAGCCGGACCAGGGATCGCGCGCGCTCACGAGCTCTTTGTGAGAATATTGGCCCCCTTCATAGAACGAGCCGATCGCGGGCTGGTAGATGAAGAGGGTGCGCCGGGAGCGATCGAACCCTTTGATGATCGTATTGCCCATCTCGAGCGGCCCCCCAGCGCCCCCGATGCCGCTCTTGGGGATCGCGTTCGGCCGGAATGAGCTATTGCTGAAGGTCGCCTGGGCCTCGCTGTTCCAGATTTGGTGATCGAACTCTTCGGCGAGACGCGTGAAGTTTCCGCCCGCGTCGTCGTCGGTATTGTAGTGGAAGCCGGAGGCGCCGACCGCGGCCCTGAGCGACGCATCCGAGATCATCTGTCCCCCGAAGGTTCCCGTGCCGACCTCGTCCGAGATGACGACTTGAATTCGGTTGTAGAGCTCTCGCTCGGTCGCGCTCTCGAATCCATCGGCGTCCGTGCGGACGCGCTCCGCATACTCCTTGGTCCAGGTCAGGTCCGCCGCGCGCTCGTTTTCGCCGGGATTGACGTAGTCGACCATGTACCCGTACTCGCGGTAGGCGGCGAGGATGGTCTCTTTGAACCAGGCGTAGAGGTTGTCGTCGTTCGAGCCGACCCAGGCAGGAGCGTGCCAGCGCAAGAGGCTCAGCTTGATGTCAGGGTTGAGCTTCTTCGCGTCGGCAGCGAGCTGGAACCCGGGGGCCCGGCCGACGTTTGCGGGCTCTGCCGAGGAGCGCTTGGTCGCCGGATCGGGGCCCGTCGAGTTGTTGCTATCGTTGCCCATCTCGATCTTGACGTGCGTCATGATCGGCCTGGGGCCGCCGAACAGGATGCGCAGGAGCTCGGCGTACTTTTCGGGGTGGCGATACTTGTAGTCGAGCAGCACGGCGCTCGTGCTGTTCGCGCTGAGGACACCGAAACCCTTGAAGGTCAGGCCCTTCTCGTTCTCGGAGGCGACGTCGTCTCCGTCGACGGTGATGGTCGTGGGATCGTCCGGCTGGACGGGCTCACAAACCACAGCGTCCGGGATCTCGACGGGAGGTGCCCCGCCGGTGCCGCCTGTGCCCCCGCCTTCGCCCCCAGAGCCCGTCGTGCCGCTCGTCCCGCCGCCGCCCGGCGAGGATCCACCCGTGGCGTGAGAACCGCCCCCGGAGGTCGCCGTCGTCCCTCCCGCGCCGCTCCCCGCGGCGCCCCCGCTCCCGCTCGTGCCACCGGACGACCATGCGCCACCCGCTCCCGAGGAGTCCTCGCCGGGGGATGGTCCGTCTCCGCCGCCGCAGGCGAGGGGCGCGGTGAGACTCAGGGCGAGCAGGAGGGCGACGTTCTGCTTCATAGGGACGCGAGCCGAGCCCGACGGGAGCAGGCGGTAGAAACGTTATCTCACGTTTCCGTCGTCGCGCAGCCGGAAAGATCCCCCGTTTCCTCGCGTCTGGGGCGCTCGCCGAGCACTCCGCCGGAACCTTTGCCGTGAACTCGCACGACCACCCGCTTCGGTGCGCGCGCTTTTCGGAGCGCCCAGCGTCCCCTGGCTGATGCCGCCCCCCGGGCTCGCGGAGTAGCGTCGGGATTTCAACGGGAGCCCGGAGCCCGTCGCAGATCCAGCGGGCTGGACTCCCTCCGCTTCGCAGAAAGTCACCTTCCTGCCGGCGGCATTCGGCTGGTGATAGGCTCCAGCGAATGGGACGATGGCCGTCGTGCTGGCAACTGGCTCTGGTCAGCTGCGGAGCCCTCCTCGGTTGTCGCGAGGATCCTGGGGGTGACGATGTCCCGATGCCGCCCCCGCGAGCTTCCGCGGCCCGGCGAGCCGCGCCCCCGCGAGCTTCCGCGGCCCCGCGCGCCGCGCCCCCGATGTCCTGCGAAAGCGCTGCCGATTGCGGCCCCGGACATGCATGCACAGTTCACGAGCGGCTCGACCTCGTGTGCGCCATGATCACTCCCAACGATTTTGGTATTCGCGATGTGCAGAACGACGATAGATATTTGCATCGCTTATTGCTGCTTCGCCGTGCGCGCTTTTCCGCTTCACCGGCGACATGCACCGCGAAGGCATGTGTGGTCGCAGGCGGCAGACCCGCGCGTTGCTGCAACCGATGCCGGGATACCCTCGCGTTCAGCGGCTTTGAAGGAGTGACGCTGACCAATGCTTCGGGCGAGGAGCTTCGATGCGACGATCGAATGGATTGCGAGCCGCCGTCATGCTCGGTTCCTCTTGACGTTCCTCTCGAGGTGACCGGAACCTTCCGCCGACGCGCTGACCAGCTCATCTTCGAGCTTGCGCGGCCACCGAAAGCAGTCCGTTCGAAATAGTGGGCATTGCCGAAGGCTCGCTCCCCAGCTCGGCGCGGGGGAAAGTTGCTTGGAGTGGCGGGGTTGAACCGGGGTCAAGGTGCTGACTCGCCAACTTCCTGCGCGATCGCGAGGGTTAGGCCTTCGGCGCTCGACGCTGACACCCCGCGTTTTGCGTCAGCCAACAGGCGAGGGGCGCCAAGGCCATTGCCCGCTCGGATCCGTTTCCGACGTCGCGGGCGAATGCCCGGGGCTCGGGTTTGGAGCGGGCGGCCGCCCCGTGGAAGCTCCTGGTAGCGGCCTGCCGTGGGCGCCGGTGGCAAGCTCGATTGCTTCGAGCAGTGCGATCGCGTTTGGTGGCCGACGACAGGGTTCGGGATCGAGCGCAGCTATTATGACCTCGCTCAGCGGCGCAGGCAAACCGACCAGCGTGTCGGTCAGCTCCGGCGAGAACCACGGCGCAGCGGTGCACGCGCACGGCACGTCCCATGCGCCGCCCGCTCCACGCTCGGAAGGAGCGAGCAGCATCTCGAGAAACACCAGACCCAGCGCGAAGACATCCGAGTGGACATCGACCGGCGCCCGCCCGCTGAGCTGCTCCGGCGCCATGTAGCGCATCGTACCGAAGACTCCGCGCTGGAGCGCGCCGGGCGGTGTCGCGAGGCCGAAGTCCAGCACCTTGCAGCGCTCCCGCCCTGCCTCCCGCATCACAAACAGATTGGACGGCTTGAGATCGCGATGCACGAGGCCTGCCGCGTGCGTGGCGCCGACCCCCTGGCAAATGTCCCGGATCAGCGGCAAGGCCCGAGCCAGCGGCAGCGGCCCGCTGACGAGCAATTGGCTGAGCGGGTGGCCCACGAGCCGTTCCATCACCAGATAGGGCGATCCCTCCGACCCGACACCGCACCCCAGGATGCGGACGACGCGGTCGTTACGAAGCCGAGCGAGCGCCCGCGCTTCCTGCACGAAGCGTCTGCGAGCCCTGGTGCGACGCCAAAGCTCGCCGGAGATCGCGGGGAACTTGATCGCGACGCGCCTGCGCGTCGCCGGGTGAATGGCCTCGAACACGACGCCCATTCCCCCTGAGCCGAGGCACCCGAGCAGGTGGTAGGCGCTGCCGATAATGGGTTGATAGCGCGCGGCGTCGGAAGCGGCCGCGCGACGCTCGGCTTCGGATCTCATCCTCGCTCGAGGTGTTGGACGCCGAGACGCTGCATGGCCCGGTAGAGCGCGAAGCGGTTCTTGAGCCCCAGCTCTTTCGCCGCGTTCGTGGGCCGTCCGCGATGGCGCTCCAGGGCGGCTTCGACCCGGTCGCGATCCAGCTTGCTGGGGACGAGTTTAGGTTCCAACTCTTCCAGCAGGGCTGGCGTCGCGCCCACGTATACGCCCTCGCTCGTGGACATCGCCAGGCGAAACAGCCGCCTCAACTCACGATAGTTCTCGGGATAGGTATGGCCCGAGAGCAGCTCGACGAGGCGGGGTTCGAGGAGCGGGTCGGCGCCCCCGGAGTTCGTTGCGAATCGCTTGAACCTTTCGGGTCGCGAGCGACACCAGTCGGACCACAAGGCTCGCAGCGCGAGTGGGATGTCGGCGCGGCGATCCCGAAGCCTCGGCACCCGAACGCGCACCGCGAAGCGCGCGAGAAAGTCGTGCTTCAAACACCCGAGCGGCCGGTTCGTCAGCGCGACCATGCGAAAGTCGGATCGACGCGTTCGGCTCTCGCCCAAGCGCTGGTACTCCCCCCCGGCGTCGAGCACGCGCAGCAGATGAGCTTGGCGCGCTTCGCTCAGCTCGCCCACCTCGTCGAGGAGCAGCGTGCCCCCGTCAGCCTCCCCGATCAGCCCCACACGCTCCGGCATGCCGGGGTTCGGGTAGTTCTTCGCGTTTCCGAAGAGCTCGGCGTCGAACAAGCTGTCCGGGATCGTCGCCGCATTCCGGCTCACGAGCGGACCGTCGCAGCGCTCGGAGAGCAGATGAATGGAACGCGCAGCGAGCTCCTTGCCGCTCCCGGTCTCTCCCCAAACGAGCGTGTGTCCCTCCCCCTTGGCGGCCTCGGCCAGCTGCTCACGCAAAAGCCAGGCTACGGGGCTCTCGCCGACGATCCCGGATGCGTCAGGCCGTCCGAACTCGAATCGGGTCCGAAGCTCCCGCGAGTGCTTGCCGGCGGAAAGCACCTCCTTTCGCCACTCCAGCATCAGGACGGCGACGTCCTTCACCGTGAGCAGCGTCCCTTGGCGCACCGCGACCTGTCGTGTTGCGACGCCATCGACGAGCAGCTCGCGCCGACCCCTATTCACGACCAACACGGCTTCTTCACGTGGCCAAAGCTCCAACTGCAACCGGGAGAGCTTGGGGTCGTCGAGCGCAGGGCGCGGCTCGTTGTGTCCGGGCTGCTGCCGAACCCACGACACCGGACGGCCCGCGCTGGGAGCGCGTCCAAGCACCGAAGGGCACGGAACAGCGGCCACCTCGCCGACGCGCGATGAATCGTGCCAATACCAAAGCAGAGCGAGGTGCGGGATCTCGACCGCCTGCCCGCGGCATCGCTCGTGCCACGGCAGCTCAGAGGAGCCCTCCAACTCGACATCGAGAGTGGCGTCGTTCGTCATTTTCAGTCGGAAGCGCAAGCTCAAAGGCCCTGGCGAATCCGGGGGCCATCCCTCATGAGGATCTCGAACGCGTTGGGAAACCCATGCCTTCTTCTGCTCACGGCCGGGTACCCTAAAGGGCCTCACTTGCCGCAACAAGGGCTATAAAACGCACGCGTCTGCCGTTCAAAAATGAGCCAGCTTTCGGGCAACGCGGCTCGCGTGCATGCAACTGGATCAGATGCAGCGACACCGGCTCGCATCGGCGTCCAGTTGGGTGTGCTCGGCGCCGCTCTGCTCACCTGCTCACCCTCTGCTCACCCTCTGCTCACCCTCTGCTCCAAGTTCAACTGGCTGTAAGCGTTCATCACTATAGTTGGATGGATCGCGACGTTCGACACGAAGGCGTTCGTCAGGCCGTCCTCGCCGAGCTCGAGCTCGTTCGAGTTCCTGCCCACGCGGAACACCGTGCGCGTGCGCGGTGCGCACGCGCACGCACGCTGCACGCAAAGCGAGCAACGTTAGCCACGTCCGCCGGACCGAGGATTTCGGTCCCAAAAGCCGCAAGAGGCGCGTATTTGCGGACTGCCCCTGGTCGTGCCCGACTCCATCCGTTTGTGGAAGCCCTCGAGGCTTCACGCCTTGGCACGCGAGTTGCTCAATGCGGTCCCCTGTCTGACCCAAGAAGTGCGGTTGGCTTCTTCACGGTCCATAGAGTGGAAGGATGATCCCATGACGAGCACAATTGCGACGCGCGCCCTTCCCATGGCGCTGTGCGCGCTACCTGTAGCGGTCCTGAGCTGTAGTGCAAGCTCAGAACAAGCCCCCGAAATGAGTGAAGCTCGCGAGGACGTCGCCTCGTTCGCTCAGGCGGCCACCAGTTACACAAATATAGACTACTGGAATTCACCGGGGGTGGTCGAAGTTTGCTTCATGAAAGCCATCGGTCGCGCATGGACGGCCGCCGACGACTCGCGGAGCGATCAGGCGATGCTAGCCATCCAGCAAACGTGGGGAGCGGTTTCGGGAATCACGTTGTCACGAGTAGGGTCCCCACAATGCAGCTCACCTTCCTCAAACTCCATCACCCTACTGCTCCGCGATCAAGTAAGCGGCGGCGGAGGATGCGTAGCTGGTAAGGGTGCGCGCCAAAACCCGGGCGCTGGCAACGACCATACCCCGAACGTCCAGTGCACCCTTCGCTCTGGGCCGAATCAGACAGACGAATTCTTCATGGCTGTCGCCACCCACGAGGTGGGCCACGCCCTTGGCTTGTCCCATGAGCACCAGCGGGCGGTCTCGTCTGGAGGCACGCTCGTGCACGAGGTGGAACTGTGCCCGACCCGCCTCAGCGAATGGACCAACAACCCGAACGATTCACAGCTCAGGCCAATTTCGCGCCCAACTCTGACCCCCTACGATCGCTGTTCGGCACTCAACTATTGTCGCGCAGACTGGGACTGCTCAAACCTCGTCAACCGCTCACCGGCCAACATGCGTCCAAGCTTAAGCTCCCTCGACATCCTCGGTGCCGAAATCCTATATCCTCGGGAGAATGCCCTGCCGCTTGGCTGCAACAAGGGCTGCTTTTTGACGGGTGACGGTGCTCTCGTGCGCGCAGACGGATCAGTTCGGGACAACTGGACTTCCCGCGGGGCGTATTCCTGGTGGGACCAGGGGAACGTGGATTGGCGCATTCCATACTCAGGGAGTCTTGCGTCGGGGCCCACGTTCGAGGCGTCCAATCTTGGACTTGAGACCACTTGGCTCCTTCTTTACTATGGGAATACGCTGCTCAGCGACCAGCCGGTGTGGGGCGAAGGCGAATTTCTTGCCAGTGACACCAAGTGGACCGCTCTGGCGATGAGCCTCATCTAGCGTGTTTAGTTCACGTTTCGCGATCCCCTTGCGAAACACGACCCCGAGCCTTGTCGTTCAAGGCGCTCCGAAATAGTAGGTCCTCGCGGTTCTGCTAGCTTAAAGTTAGACAGCTTAACAAAGCCAAGAAATCAAAGAATCAAGAAAAGGGATAAAAATGCAAAGGGCGACCGAGGTCTCAATAATTGTGGCAAGCCTGTTCTTTTCAGGTTTGACACTTGCTGCCGGTGTATGGAACAGCTCCTGGGGCACTATTTCGCAACTGGAGTCGTATGGGGATGACACTCATGTAATTGGACTGGACTTGAGTCCGAACCCCGGGGGGTGCTCAAATACAAGTTTGGCAAAGGTAAGATACTCTCTTAGTCTGGAACGAAAGGAGGAGCTAAGGCAAGTGCTGATGGCGGCTTTTCTCGCAGGGCGCCAGGTAAAGGTAAAAATCGACGACAACCGTTGCCAGGGTGACTATCCCTCCATCTACGGGGTGCGCGTGAAGTGACGCGGAACTTGGAAACTAAACTAACTTTAAGTCGTGAAAGCGAAACGCAGCCGGCGCGTGCACGGCTGAATTAGATAAACGAGGGTCCGATGATCAAAAGAACAAGATCCATTGCGGTGGCTACGGTGCTTGGTTTGCTCATGGTGTTTCCGCCACTGACGGCATCGGCCGGGCAGTACATTAGCTCTTGGGGCACGATCACACAACTGGAGTCGCACGGAGACGGAGTGAGGGTATATGGGCTCGATTTAAGTCCTAATCCTGCTGGATGCAGCAATCCGAGCGCGGCCACTGTTCACGTGTCACTGAGCGCAGCCAAGCGGGAGGGGCTGGGACGTGCGCTTATTGCCGCATTTTTGTCTGGGCGAAAAGTTAAAGTGAAGTTGCATGCGACTGAATGCAACTTCAATACCCCGGTGATATACGGAGTCTGGACCAAGTAACTTCGCCTCGCCCAGTCGGGCGCCTGCGGCGGCGGCCGGAGGCGGGCGCGCCCGGGCCACGCCCACGCGCGGTGGGCATCGATTTGAAAGAAAGTTTCGACTTCTGAGGGACGTTAAACAAGGAAGCTAGGTGAGTGATGAAAGCTGTCATTATCGGCGCGGCGTTCGCCGCGACGACGACGTTTGGAATAATGGCCTTTGGCGGTCAGTACATCTACACATGGGGCATAATTTCCGGTTTGGAGGATCATGGGGACGACGTGGACGTTCATGGCCTCGATTTAAGCCCCAACCCCGCAGGGTGCGCCACACCAAGCCAAGCGAGGCTTCAAACCTCCCTGAGCAGCGCAAAGAAGGAGGGACTCAGGAGCGTGCTGCACGCGGCATTCATGGCCGGCCGCCCGGTGAAGGTCAAGCTCCACGCGACCGCATGCAACGGGACGTACCCGGCCATTTACGGTGTTCTCGTCAGATGACGTGCGGATTTAACGAACGTCCAGAGCCGCGACACCTCTCAGCAGCGCACCGGATAGCAACCGGGGAGCGCCGCGTGCCAACCGTTTCAGAGGCGACAACGCTCGAGCGCGATCTGCTGAGTCGGTGCAACGCCATTTTGGGCGCAAAATGGTTGGGTGCGCGCTTGACGGCGATCCTAGAGAAGAAGCGCTGGCCGCGCGGTGCCCGGAGTCGTGGCCGCCGGAGCCCGATCACGGGGCCGCCTCTCAGGTGGGGGCTGGGCGGCGCGCCGCGCCGTTCGGTTGCTCACCGCCGATCGAAAACCTAGCGCCTGTCGCCCCGTCGGTCGAAGGGCCGGTTGAAATCGAATGAGCATCCCGTATCTCTTCGAGGTCGATGCTGCTTCGGTTCAACCGGTTCGAGCTGGACGAAAATCGTTTCGAGCTTCGCTCGGAGGGGCAGACGCTCGCGGTCCAGCCGCAGGTGCTGGAAACAATCCGCTATTTGGCTCGCAACGCGGCTCGCCTGGTCACGCGTGAGGAGCTGCTGGCGGAGGTCTGGAAGGGCGCAGACGTCAGCGCTGGAGCGCTGAGCCAGGCTATTAAGGAGGCGCGCAAGGCGATCGGTGACAGCGCGACCCGCCCCTCCCTGATCGAGACGGTGCGCGGCAAGGGATTCCGGTTCAAGGCGTCTGTGACGAGTATCGACGCGACGCTTCCGTCGGCGAAGGCGGACGCGGAAGATCGGCGACCCGCGCCAGCGCTCGGGCGCACGGGCAGCTCGTCGAGGCGGCTGTTCGTCGGGCGCTCGGCGGAGCTCCAGCGCCTCGTCGAACGGACCTCGCGTCCCCTGAGCGTGCCCGGCGAGCTCCTGCTGGTGACAGGCGCGCCGGGGCTGGGCAAGACTCGGCTGCTCGAAGAGCTGTCGCACTCCGCGTCGGCGGATCTCGAGGTTGTCCGCGGACGTTGTTGGGAGGCCCTGGATGCGCCCCCGCTCTGGCCGTTTCGCGAGGCGCTCCGGGCTTACGCCGAGAGGCGAACGCCGGAGCAGGTGCGCGGCTTGATTTGCGACGATGGCTCGGAGCTCCGCAGCTTGCCCGAGCTATGCCCATTCGTAACCGGTCCGGTGGAACCGCTTGGCGATACGCCGGAGGATCGATTTCGTCTCCTCGATGCGCTGAGCCGCGTCTTGCACCGCGCGGCGAACGCGGCGCCGTTGCTGCTGATCCTCGACGACCTGCACGTGGCCGACGAGGCGTCACTGCTGTTGCTCGATCTGTTGTGTCGCACCTTGAGCGAATCCCCTCTCATCATCGTCGCGGGCTGCCGCGAGCCCGAGGCCCATGCGCGGAGCGTGCTGGGCTCCCTGCTCGGTGGGGCGGCCACGAACGTGCAGGTTATCCGCCTCGATTGCCTTGCGCCCGAGGAGGTCGGAGAATGGTTGGCGGTTGCGACTGGGTGCGCTCCCTCTTCGCGAACCGTTTCCTTTTGCTACGAGGCGACGGGCGGCCACCCCTTCCTCGTCGAGAACCTATTGTGCTCCCTGCCGGGCGGGTGGCAGGGGGATGATTTGGACAAACTCGCGGTTCACGGCCGTCTGCCGGATCGCATCGCCGGTGGCGTTCGCAGGCGGCGCGCACGGCTCCCGGCAACGACCACCCAGGTGCTGGGCGCGGCCAGCGTGATGGGTCGAACCTTCTCTCTCTCGTTGCTGGCCGAGATTCTCGACGAGCTGCCAGATGAGCTGGTGAACCGACTCGAGCCGGCGCTCCAGTGCGGCTTGGTCGAATGGGCCGGGGCCGGGAGAGTCCAGTTTGCCCATATCATCGTGCGCGAGACGATCTACCGCGACCTGCCGACGGGCGCGCGGCTCGCGTGGCATGCGGCCGCGGCTCGCGTTCTGGAGCCCTCGGTCGTCACTCGACCCGAGCGACGCCTTCAGGTGGCTCGCCACTGCTTGGAAGCCATGCCCCACGTGGAAGCCCGCGTCGCCTCGGAGCAGGCGGAGCTAGCCGCCGACGAGGCACAACGCCAGCTCGCCTTTGAAATCGCCGCCACCTACTACGAGCGTGCGCTGGGAGCGATGGACGGCGCTCCGCCGGACGCCCTGGCACGTGTCCGCTTGTTGCTCAAGTTGGCCGAGGCACAAAGCAGCGCCTCGAACATCGAGCAGGCCGTGAGCACGTACCGTCAGGCCCTCGCGCTGGCTCGCGCGCACGGCATGAACGACGTCTTCGAGCGCGCATTGCTCGGGTGGTTCTCGGCGATCCGCGAGCACGCCGCGGTGGATCCGGACTTTCGCGCCGGGCTTCAGGAAGCATTGGGGCACGCCGGGCTCCACAGCGCGTCGCGCGCTCAGCTCCTCGCCGCCCAGGCGCTGTCGACGATGTTCGCCGAAGAAGCCGGCCGCCGCCAAAGGTGGGTCCTGGAGGCGCTCGAAATTGCCCGCGAGCTGGGGGAGCCGGAGCTCCGCTTCAAGGTGTTGCGGGCCGCGAAGTGGACGCATCTGCACGCCATCGACGTGCGGCATTCGTTGGAGCTCGCCCACGAACTGGACGAGCTTTCGACGGAGCTCGCTCGTCCGCTGGCCCTGATGGATGTCATCGATTGGCGCGCCTCGTGCTTGCTGGAGATGGGGCGAGGTGAAGAGTTCATCGAAGAGACCCAGCGCTGCCAGCGCGCCGCCGAAAGGTACCGCTACCCGGGGCTCGTCTGGCAGGCGCAGCGCATGCGGGCCTCGTGCGCGTTCATCCGAGGCGCGCTCGACGAGTCGGTCGACCTGGCACGCGCCGCCAGCCTTTTCGGGGAACGTGCGGCTGGACCGGTGGTGGCCAAAGGGCTCCTCGGGACGCACTTGTCGCTCGTGGCGCTCGAGAAAACAGGGCCCGAAGCCGCCGCGTTATTTCGGGAGACTCGCGCCATCGCCGAGTCGTTCTTGGCCGTCGCGCCCAAGTTCGTGCCTTGGCGGTCGCTGTCAGCGCTCTGCCACCTCGAGCTCGGCGATCGCGACACGGCACGCAAACAGTTCCGCGCAATCCTCGACGGTGGCCTGGATCAGCTCCCGCACGATCGCAACTGGGCTCCGTTGCTTGCCCAGCTCGCTCGTCTTGCCGCGGAGTTGGAGGAGCGCGAGGCCGTCCCGATGTTGATGTCGGACTTGCTGAGCTATGCCGGTCAGCATCTGGTCGTCGGTGGGGCCACGGCGTATATCGGCCCCGTTTCCTACTATGCCGGCATGCTCGCACTTCTCATCGAAGACAGGAGCGCGGCGCGCGAATGGTTCGAACGAGCGCTGAGCGAGAGCAACCAGGTCGGTTCAGAAACCTTCAAAGCCTGGTCGTGGTACGGCCTGTCGCGATCTTTGGCCCACACGATGAACGGGGACCCGTCAACGAGGGATGCAGCCCTGAGCTCCGCGCACCGAATCGCCAGGACCTTCAAGCTTTCCCGGCTGCAGGCAAAGCTCGAGCAGCCTTAGCATCGAATGGACCCGTGCTGAGGCGAAAGGCGCCGTCGCCGAGCGGGACGGAGGGACGGGCGGATCAGTCGGCAGCGAGTCCCGTATCCCGGAGACGTCTAAGGCCCCGGGTGCGTCGCCCGGCGAGCACGCGCTTGGGCCCGCGGCTTTTGTCGTCGTCCTCCTTGGGTTCATCGCTGACACAAATGCCATCATCAGCATCGTGGTGCCTGCTCGTTTGTCGAGTGTGAGGGTGCGTAAAGGTCGCCTTTTGCTCGATCAGGTGGTCGCCGCGACCACCGAATGCATTCCAACGGAGTTGCCGATGCGGCCTGGCGACGCGGAGCCGCGGATTGCGCAGGAGCTTTGCGTTCAGTATCACGTGGAGCCGCCGTCGGGCTTTGCGCCGGGGACGATGCTCGGCTCCCCGTAAGGCCCCCGTCACCGCCACCGCCCCGGTCCGGGTCGCGGCCATGGCTCCCGCTCGCTTCGTTGCGGGTTGGGGCAGGCGTGGTGGAGTGGCGGGCGGGGCCGAGCGGCGCCCGCGCTGGGTCCGCGAAGCGACGCGCCGGCGCGCCCGTTACGGCTTCGGTCCCAAGAAACGGAAAGCTCACCCTCCCGCGTCCATCAGCTCCCGCTGCACGAGGGCCCAGACGGCGCCGGCGTCGGTGGTGGGGTCGTCCCATCGGCCGTTGAAGCGGCCGCAGAAGCTCGACTTGAGGACCTCGGGGAGCATGCGGCCTTGTTCTCCGATCATGAGCGGGTGCTTCAGGTAGACGCAGGCTTCTTCGGTGGCGCGCACGCTGAGGCCGGCGTCGAGCTCGGGGGAGTTTCGGACGGCGTCGGCGATCGCGACGATGCGCTGCACGAGCTCCTGGCCGAGCTCGGGGTGGCGGCGGCGCAGGAGCTTGATCTCCTCGGCCGCGGGGAGGTAGCTCATCTGGAGCGGGGCGAAGCGGTCGAGCTGGGCGGCGTCGATGCCGAAGGTGCCGGAGAACTCGGCGCCGCGGTTGACGGCGGCGATGAACTGGACGTTGTCGGTGATTTGGTGGAAGCGGTTTTCGATGGGGTGGAAGACGCGGCGGGTGGCGTCCAGGGCGGGCATCAGGGCGTTGCGCGCGCTCTCCTGGCAGCGGTTGAGCTCGTCGAGAAACACGAGGTAGCGCTGCTCGGGGTGGGCGGCGGCCTCTTCGAGGGCTTCGAGCACCTCGGTCTTCACGAAGGAGGTGACGGGCTGGCCCGTGTCGCTGGCGCGGACCTGGATGGTGGCGAAGAAGTCGGTGGCCTCGACGACGGCGCCGCAGTTGAAGAAGACGAAGCGCATGCCGAGGGTCTCGGCGATCGAGCGGGTGAGGGTGGTCTTGCCGCAGCCTTGCGGCCCGTCGAGCAGGATGTTGAGGCCGCTCTCGAGCAGGACCTGGAGCTTACGGGCGACGATCGGATCGACGTACACGCCTTCGATCTTGAACGGCGCGGGGCCTTCGTAGTCGACGAGGACGTAGCCGTGGTCGCTGCGGTCGGGTTTGGTGATCTCCGCGACGCGCACGCGGCAGGGCACTCCGGGCACGATGCGGGCGTCGTTGCTCAGGACCACCTTGGGCGCCCGGCGGCCGTCGAGGTGGGTGGCGCGCAGGCGAAAGCGCGACTCGGGCTCCGGGTTGTTCCAGAAGGTGGCTTCGTAGACGCCACCGAGCTTGAGATCTTCCGGGTTCATCTTGCTCATGAGCTTGCACACCTTACCTCAAGGCTTGCCGCACGAGCCGGGCCACCGTCTCCCCAAAGCGGCCGACCACCAGATGGACGTCGTCTTCGTCCAGGCGAACGTAGTGGCGAAAGCACTGCTCCTCCAGCGGTCGCACGGCGACCTGGGCCAGGAGCATGCCCTCGCGCTTCTCGAGCCGATCGACGAGCGAGCGGAGCGCGTCGGTGGAGCACTCCGTCGGCAGGCCGTCGCTGATCATGATCAGCACCTTGGCCCGCCGGCGGCTCCGCTTGGCGACCTCGGCCAGGTGGAGCAGCCCGGCGGCGTCGTTGTTGCCGCCCCCGGCCCTCAGCGCCGCGGCGGCGGAGCGGCGCGCGTCGCCGGCGTCGTAGATGACGTCGCCGGTGAAGCCGAACAGGCGCACGTCGATGCCCGGCACGTCGCGCGCCGCCTGGGCGATCAGCGCGGCGAAGCGGCGCGCCTTGAGGATGTTGTCGCAGGCTTCCATCGAGCCGCTGCAGTCGACCAGCACGCCCAGGAAGAGATCGGTGTCGAAGCGCGGCTGGCGCGCCGTGAGCACGCGCGGCTCGCCCAGCAGCACCAGGCGTGAGAGCTGGCTTTTGTCGAGCCGGGTGCCGCTGGTGCGACGGGTGACGGGCTCGCGCTGGATGCCGAGCTCTTCGAAGAAGCGGCGCAGGCGCGCCGCGGGGCGGGCGACCTCCCGGGCGAGCTCGCGCTCGGCGCTGGGGTCGACGACCAGCCGTTCGACGCGTTCGATCTTGTCGAAATGGGGCACGCCGCTCACGTTGATGGCGAGCTTGCCGCTGCCGCCCTTGCCGCCCCGCCCGCGGCCGTCCTTGAGCTTGCGGGGGTCGAGGATGCGCTCGACCTCGGGCTGCACCTGCGCGTCGCTCAGGTTGTCGGAGGCAGCGGTCTTGGCGCGCTCGCCTTCGTCCACGGTCTCGGCGCCGCCGAAGCTGTCGAGCAGGGCCGCGTCGTGACCGAAGATCTCGCGCAGGCGGTGGGCGACGTCGAGCAGGCCGCGCATGTCGAGCTTGCGGAAGCTCGGCGTGAACAGGCTGAGCGCGCGCTCGACCAGCGGATCGTCGTGGCGATTGCCGAGGCCCATGCGCAGCGCACGCACGAAGCGGGCGAAGGGGTGCCCCCGCTCCTCCAGCGCGCGCAGCACCGCCCCGCTGTCGACGCGCACGCGATCGGGGGCGTGGCCGATCTGCAGGCCGCACCGCACGAGCACTTCGAGGGCGCTCGACCCGAGCACGTGCAAGAGGTCGTCGGCGCCGATCTCTTTGTCGGCGTGCTGGAAGGCGTAGGCGGCCAGGCGCTTGAGCTTATCGCCCCAGGGAGCGTGCAGCGCCCGCAGGTTGCGCTCCAGGTGTTCGTCCGCCACGAGGTTCAGCAGGCGGTGCATCTTGATCTTTTCGGCCGACGCCCAGACGCGATCGTTCTGGTCCCCGCTGTGCCACTTGTGGTGGCCGAGCTCGTGCAAAATCAGGCCTTCGACCACGTCCTTGCCGTTCGGATCGCCGCGCAAGAGGGGCAGCGGCGTGACATAGACGCGCGGATCGTTGCGCCGCACGTAGCCGTAGGCGCCGTCGGCGGTCATGTGCGGGCGGTGGTGTTTGCCGGTTAGCAGCAGGCCGGTGCGGAAACCCCAGGCGAACAGCTCGGCGATCTGGCGCAGCTTGCCCGCGCGGGCCTGCCTTCGATCGAGCGCGGCGACGGCCGCCTGCGCGGCGTCTTCGTCGTAGGCGTCGAGCAGCACGCGCTCGAGCGCGGCGTCGCGGCCGGCGATCGGCGCCGGCGTGAGCAGGCGGACCAGCTCGTGCTCGACGTCGAGCGCCTGACCCGCCGCCAGCACACCCTCGGTCGCGACGCGCGCCAGCGGCTCGTTCCAGAGCCGCTTCAGGGCGGCGCTGCCGTGCTCCTCCAGGGCTTCGGCGAGCAGCAGAGGGAAACCGTAGCCGTCGCCCCGCTCGGCCAGCCAGCGCGCGGCGCGGCGGCGCAGCTCGCTGTCGCGCTCGGTGCCCTGACCGAGGAAGCGGCGCAGCGCTGCGGCGACGGCGGCGTCATCGAGAGGCGGGTCGCCCTGGAGCAGGGCTTCGACCGCGCGGCGGTAGGCGTGCGGCTCGGCCGACGCGGCGAGCTCGAGCGCCGCGCGCTCGGGGGTGGCGCGCGCGGCGCGGGTGTGGTTGTGCGTGGGTTTGTACCAGGTCGCGTCGGGCGGCGCG
>JAEZYZ010000380.1 GCA_023418705.1 Pseudomonadota bacterium
CCCGTCATCCGAGCGAGCGCCAGCGAGCGCATCCGATCCCGTCCCGCGAGCGAGCGCCAGCGAGCGTCGATCCCGTCCCGCGAGCGAGCGCCAGCGAGCGCATCCGTCCCCGTCCCGCGAGCGAGCGCCAGCGAGCGCATCCGATCCCGCCCCCCGAGCGAGCGCTAGCGAGCCTCGAGATGGAACCCCATGCCAGGTCCCGGCGGCGGTGGCAGCCGGGCGCCGGGTCGGGTAGGGTTCGGCCATGGCGTATCGTAGCCGAACCAGCACTCAAGGGCGGAACATGGCGGGCGCCCGCGCGCTCTGGCGCGCGACGGGCATGACCGACGCGGACTTCGACAAGCCCATCGTCGCCATCGCCAACAGCTTCACCCAGTTCGTCCCCGGACACGTGCACCTGCACGACGTCGGTCAGCGCGTGAAGCAGGTCATCGACCGGAGCGGGGGCTGGGGGGTCGAGTTCAATACGATCGCGGTGGACGACGGCATCGCCATGGGCCACGGCGGCATGCTCTATTCGCTGCCCAGCCGCGACCTGATCGCCGACAGCGTGGAGTACATGGTCAACGCGCACTGCGCCGACGCGCTGGTGTGCATCTCCAACTGCGACAAGATCACCCCCGGGATGCTGATGGCCGCGATGCGGCTCAACGTTCCGACGATTTTCGTCTCCGGGGGGCCGATGGAGGCGGGGCGCCTGTCCGGCACGCACGATCGCGACGGGAAGCCGCTCGTTCGCAAGCTGGACCTGATCGATCCGATGATCGCCTCCAGCGACGCGGCCGTCAGCGATCAAGCGCTGGCGGAGATGGAGCGCTCGGCCTGCCCGACCTGCGGCTCGTGCTCGGGCATGTTCACCGCCAATAGCATGAACTGCCTGAACGAAGCGCTCGGGCTGGCGCTGCCGGGCAACGGGACGCTGCTGGCGACGCACGCCACCCGCTGGGAGCTCTTCGAGGCAGCGGCCGAGCGCATCGTCGAGCTCGCCCGTCGCCACTACCTGAAAGGCGACGGCGACGTTCTGCCGCGCGCGATCGCCACGTTCGAGGCCTTCGAGAACGCGATGGCGCTCGACATCGCCATGGGCGGGTCGACCAACACCGTGCTGCACATCCTGGCGATCGCGCACGAGGCGGGCGTGCGCTTCACGATGAGTGACATCGATCGCCTGAGCCGAAAGGTGCCCAACATCTGCAAAGTGGCGCCCGCGTCGGACTTCCACGTGGAGGACGTGCACCGGGCCGGCGGCATCCTCACCATCCTGGGGGAGCTCGATCGCGCCGGCTTGATCCATCGCCAGGTGCGCACCGTGCACGCGGCGACGATGGAGCAGGCGCTGGCGGAGAACGACCTGCGCCGTTCGACCGCGACCGCTGCCGCTCGAAAGCGCGCGCTGGCGGCGCCGGGCGGCGTGCGCACCACGGTCGCGTTCTCGCAGGACAAGTACTTCGCCGACCCCGATCTGGACACCGAAAAGGGCTGCATCCGCGATCTCGAGCACGCCTACAGCAAGGACGGTGGGCTGGCCGTGCTCTACGGGAACATCGCCGAGGACGGCTGCATCGTCAAAACCGCGGGCGTCGACGCGTCGATCTGGAGGTTCGAAGGCCCGGCGCGCGTCTTCCACTCGCAGGAGGCGGCGTGCGATGCCATCCTCGCCGATCGGATCGCGCCCGGAGACGTCGTCGTCATCACCTACGAGGGGCCGAAGGGTGGCCCAGGGATGCAGGAAATGCTCTACCCGACCTCGTTTCTCAAAGGAAAGGGGCTCGGCAAATCCTGCGCGCTCATCACCGACGGGCGCTTCAGCGGTGGCACCTCGGGCCTCAGCATCGGGCACGCTTCGCCCGAAGCGGCCGAGGGTGGGGCGATCGGCCTCATCGAGGAGGGCGATCGGATCCGCATCGACATCCCCGAGCGGCGCATCGACGTCGTGCTCCCCGAAGGGGAGCTGTCGCGGCGGCGCCAGGCGATGCTCGAGAGGGGCGCCGATGCTTGGCGGCCGAACCGCGATCGCAGCGTGTCCCAGGCGCTGCGCGCGTACGCGCTGATGACGACCAGCGCCGCGCGCGGTGCGGTGCGCGACATCTCGGGCCTCGGCGGGCGCGGCGATCGATGAGGTGGCGGCTCGCGGCAGCCCTCGCTGCGACCGGCGCATCGCTGCTCGGCTGCCGCAGCGAGCAGAGCCAGCAGTGCCATGAGATCATGGCGAGCGCTCAGATCAAGGTGAACGAGATCGACTCGAACTCGGCGCTGAGCGTGCAAGAGAGCCTGAAGGCGACCGAAGAGGCCCTCGCCGCCTGTCGCAAAGCCGGCAACGACTCGGAAGCCGAACAGCTCGAGGCGGCGCGTGTGCGGCTCTCCGAGCACCTGGGCCGCTTGAAAGAACGGGACGCGCGGGCCGAGCAGGCCAACCTCTCCCCGGCCGAGCTCGAGCGCCTGGAGAAACGAGGCGACCCGTCGTGCCCGAAGGGCCAGGCCTACAAGCACAAGAAGAGCGGCAAGGAGATCCGCTGCACCGGGCCGCAGCCCATCGGCATGAGCCTGAAACAAGCGCGGGAGTACTACGAGAAGCGCGGTTACAAGCTCGAGCAGAGCCCGAACCGCCTGCGCGCAGAGTACGGCGCCGAGCTGGTGGTGTTCGACTACGCGGGCGGCGGCCCGCCGAGCTGCGTGACCCTCTACCCGCCGCCGGGCATGAGCTGGCAGGAGTTCACCGCCAGGATGAGCGGCGCTCGGCCCGACCAGCTCGAGCGCACGAAACGCATCACCCGCGACGGCGAGACCTTGCCGGTCGCGGTCGAGGAAGGGCCGAACAAGCAGATCGTTCGGATCGGCGCCTGCGCCGAGTAGCCGGCGCGCCGAGCGGTGTGCTCGGCCGGCTGCCTGTCGTCAGGAGCTCGGGCTCTCGAGCAACAGCTCGATCGTGAGCGGCGCCTCGTCCTTGGAGCTGGCAGCGGCCGCCGCCGTGAGCGCGCTCGCCGAAAAGCCGCAGTCCTCCGCCCCGACGTTCGCGCCTGAGCCGGCGCGAGCGGCGGCGAGCTCCCAGCCGGAGTCGAGGTCCTTGGCCCGCTTGGCGTCGGCGTCGCTGCCGTGCCCCCGGATCACCACGCGCGCTCCCTTGAACACCTTGAGCGGCTCGAGCGCCTGGCACAGGAGCTTCTCGCCGCTGCGGTTCAGCTCCGTCCCGTCGCGGTTGAACAGGGACTTGGAGGAGACCGCCACGTGCACGCCGTCCTCCTGCTTGCTGACGCTCACCCAGCGCTTGGACACGAAGGCCTTGAGCTTGGAGCCGACCTCTCGCTCGAGCTGGCCGAGGTCTTGATCGAGCTTGGCCCGCTCGGTGCTCTTGGCGGTCTTGAACGCGAGCAGCTGGTCGCGCTCCGCGGTCACCTTCTTGAGCGCGTCGGCGGCCGTCGTGAGCTGCTTGCGATCCTCGGCCGCCTGCTGCGACAGCGTCGTGAACTCCTCGGTCAACGTCGCGTGCGCTCGGTGCAGCGGGACGTAGTAGGCGATGCCGAAGGTCACCGCACCGATCGCCAGCACCCCGAAGGCGACCTGCAGCCCGCGTCCGCGTTTAGGGGAAACGCCGACCGCGAGCAGGTCGGCGTCGGCCATCGCTTCCTGTTCCCACTTCGCTTTGCCCATGCTCGATCCTTGTTACAGAAACCTTACCCCAGCGCCGGAGCTTCGATGCGTCGCAAACGTAGACCATTTGCTGCGAGCGGCCATTTCCGCGGCAGATCAGTGTCGTCGTAAACTTTGAAGCACGCTGAATCGAGGAGCCGTCGCCGCCCCAGGAGTTTTAGCGCGAGCGGTCGGCTGCAGTCACACTCGACGGCTCCGGCGCAAATTCAGGGCGCCAACGTGTATCCCCGGGGTAGATCCTCCGGGGAGATTGAGGAATACTTACACTCACCCCATCGCCTGCGATGCGGGCCTGGCCAGCGGAGTTGTTGAACGATGACCACTGCCCACTACGACGATATCGTCGATCTGTCCGATTACGGCGTGCCGGAGGAAGAGGAGGAGCGGTTCCACGTCATGATGGGACCCGGAGAGGTCAAGGAGCTGTCGCTCGAGCAGCTCGACGACTTCTTCCGCCTCGAGGTGATCGATGCCGACACGTTGGTCTGGCAGGACGGCATGTCGGGCTGGAAGCCTCTGCGCGAGGTGGCGGGCCTCGGCGATGAAGACGAGCAGGCGGAGGACGAGAGCTGGCATGTCCAGATGGCCCCCGGAGAGGTCAAGCAGCTCACGCTCGAGCAGCTCGACGACTTCTATCGCCTCGGAGTGATCGAGGACTCGACCCCGGTCTGGCAGCCTGGGATGGACGGCTGGCTGCCGTTGTCGAAGGTGGCGGGCATCGAGGCGGAGCCGGCGAGCAGCGCGGCGCCGACGGCGGCGGCCGTGGCCGCGGCGACCGCGCCGTTCGATCCCTTCTTCGACAAGCCGCCGGTGGCACAAAAGCCGGTCGCGGCGCCGTTCGATCCCTTCTTTGACGGGCCGCCCGTGGCGCCCGTCGCCAGCAAGCCCGTTGTGGCACCCTTGCCCAGCACGGCCCCGATGGCGCTGAGCTTCACGCCGCCGCCGCCCCAGCCGGCGCGTTCGAGCGGCGCCGTTCGGTTCCTGTTCGGCGTGGCGGCGGTCGCGGGTCTGCTGGTGACGCTGCACCGCAACGGCGTGCTGTTCGATTTGGCCGGCTCGCTCGGCGAGCAGGGCCGCTACACCAGCGCCGAGAAGGAGACGCTCGGCGGGCCGGCGTTCGGCACCCCGCGCGCGGTGGAAGAGCTCATCGCGAGCCAGCGCAGTGAGCGCCCGAACGTGGACCTGAGCCTGCTCCTCCCCAAGCCGGAGCCGGCAGCGACCAAGAGCGACGGCGACGAGCGCGCCGACGACACGGCCGCCGCCCAGCCGGAGCGCTCCACCGACAAGACCGACAAGAAGGCCGTCGAAGCCGAGAAGCCGAGCGCAAAGAGCAAATCCGAGCTCGAGCAACGCATGGCCGCTGCGCTGCGCGGACAACCGACCAAGCCGGCTCCGCGCAAGGCGACCCGCTCGGCGCCGCGCGCCAAGAAGAGCTCCTCCGACTCGGTGATCCCGGGCAACACCCGTCGCGCCAAGGGCAAAGCGTCCGAGTACGATCCGCTGAACGGTCAGCTCTGAAGCGCCGCGCGGGCGCTGTCGGGGCGCCGTAGCACGATTGTTGTATTTCGTAGCACCGGCTTGGCGTGCGTGATAAGCCCGCGCCGGCGTGCGCGGGTTTTCCATAGGTTTGTCGACCCTGGTGGTCGCGCTCGGCATCTGCCTGCGCGCCGGCGCCCACGAGGTCGTCCCTCCTCGTCCGCTGCACCAGCCTGCGCCGGAGTGGCCCGCCGGGTACGCCGCCGAGCACGACGTCCTGGTGCCGCTCGTGCTGGTCGTCGACGCGGAAGGCAACGTGACGGCGGCGCGGGTGGAGGTGGGCCTCGACCCCGCGCTCGATCAGGCGGCGCTCGCCGCGGCGAAGACCTGGAAGTTCGAGCCGGCTCGCGGCGACGGCGGCCCGATCGCGGCTCGGGTGCGTGCGGTGGCGCGCTTCCGCGGGCGGCGCGTCGCCGCCGACGAGGCCACCGGCGCTGCCGAGCCCGCGCAGCCGGCCCCGGTCCGGATCATCGGGCACGGCCAGGAGGAAGAACACTCCCTCGAGAGCCACGCGCTCGAGGTCCAGGTGCACGGGCCGCCCGTCGGCGGCTCACCGTCGGAGCTCGTGCGGGGGCGGCGCGTGCTCGAGGCCGCACCGCACCGCACGGCCAGCGACCTGTTGCAGACCGTTCCAGGCGTCTTCGTCACGCAACACAGCGGGGAGGGCAAGGCGCACCAGATCTTCTTCCGTGGCTTCGACGCCGCGCACGGCCAAGACATGGAAATCTGGGTGGCGGGCGCTCCCGTCAACGAGGTCAGCCACGTTCACGGCCAAGGGTATGCCGATCTGCATTTCGTCATGCCCGAGGTCGTCCAGCGCTTGCGCGCGCTGCCCGGCCCCTACCGGCCCGAGCAGGGTGATTTCGCCGTCGCGGGCACGTTGGCGTTCGACCTCGGCTACGCCGAGCCCGGCGCGACGGTTTCGGGCAGCGTTGGTTCGTTCGAGACGCGGCGCGCCTTCTTCGCCTACCACCCCGAGGGCGCGCCGGAGCAGACGTTCGCGGCCGCCGAGCTCTACGCGACCGATGGCTTCGGCGCCGGGCGGGAGGCACAGCGGGCGTCCGCGATCGGGCAGTGGCTGCTGCCGCTGTCGCACCACACGACGCTGCGGCTGATGGGCGGCGTCTTCGCGTCCCGCTTCGGCTCGGCCGGCGTGCTGCGCCTCGACGACATCGAGGCGGGCAGGGTGGACCGCTTCGGCAGCTACGATCTCGATCAAGGCGGGCGATCGACGCGCGCTCAGCTCGTCTTCGATCTGGTGACCGAGCACGAGCACTACCAGCTCGGCTTCGCGCCCTACCTGGTGCGCCGCTCGCTCGACCTACGCTCGAACTACACGGGGGCGCTGCTGCACCCGGACGGCTCCGATCGCGTGCTGCAGACCAACAGCGGCGCGACGGTCGGCTTTCGGACCTGGTTCCGCCGCCGCCTTGGCTTGTTCGGCGCCCACGACTCGATCGAGCTCGGCCTGTTCGGGCGGGTCGACGAGATCGAACAAACGCAGCGCCAAGGCGGGACCGAAGGCGACGTCGTGCGTGACGTCGACGCGCGCGTCTCCGCGGTCGACGCTGGCGCCTACGCCGAGGTGGTGCTGCGCCCGCTGGATCGCTGGCTCTTGCGGGCCGGCGCGCGCCTGGACGGGCTCTCCTACGCGGTGCGGGACGCCCCGGAACAGGGCGGCGCGTCGCGGGCGGCGCAGACGCTCATCGCCGGCGAAAAGCTAGGGACGGCCTACGCCATCTCCCCCCAGCTGTCCGCCCTGCTGAGCTACGGACGCGGATTTCGGTCGCCGCAAGCGCGCGGGCTGTCCGACGGCGGAGACGTCCCGGTGACGCGGGTTCAGTCGGTCGAGCTCGGGTTGCGCTTCGCCGAGGAGCGGCGGCTGCGCGCGTCCATCGCGGCGTTCCGCACCACGCTGAGCGACGATCTCGTGTTCGACGAGACCTCGGCCCGCTTTGAGCCCGTGCCGGCCACGCTGCGCCTCGGAGGGGTCGCAGAGGTCACCGCCACACCGACGTCGTGGTTTACCTCGGCGCTCGGCGCCACCTTCACGCGCGCGACCTTTCGGCAAGGCTCCGGCGAGATCGAGAGCGGCTCGCTCGTCCCGTACGTCCCGCAGTGGATCGTGCGCTCGGACGTCAGCGCGCGGCCGGCCCTCGGTCGCGTGGGTGGGCTGCCGCTCAGGGGGTTCGCCGGAGCAGGCGTGAGCTACCTCGTCGGTCGCCCGCTGCCCTTCGGTGAGACCGGATCCGGAATCTTCCTGATGGACGCGAGGCTCGGCGTCCGCGTGCCCGCCGCCGAGATCGAGCTCCGCGGCTACAACCTGCTCGGCGCGGAGTGGTACGACAGCGAGTTCGTCTACGCCTCGCGCTTCGACACCGGGGGATCGTTGCTGCCGGTGCGACACGTCACCGCGGGCGCTCCGCGCACGCTCTTGCTCTCCCTCACGCTCCACATCTGATCTCCAGCCATGACGTCTTCACTCCGCATCGGACGCCGCTCGTTGCTCATCGGGGGCACCACGAGCGCCCTGCTCGCCGCCGAGCTCGGCCTCGGCCTGGTGGGCTGCTCGGACGGGCTCGCCGGTTCGACGTCGGGGCGCCGGGTTCGGCTCTCGACCCGCGTCGACTGGGAAGGCGCGGCGAGGCGCGGGTTCACCAACGCGACCGGGTGGGAGGTCACGCTCGAGGAGGCGACGCTCTGGGTAAACGCGCTGCGCTACCTGCACCGTCGGCCGCTGCTCGTCCGCCAGCGCGGCGGGCCCCTGGGGCGGGTGTTCGCCATCCCATCGGCCCACGCTCACCCCGGCCACGCCCACGAGAGCGACGTGCTCGGCGAAGTGATCGGGCCGATGCGCATCGATCTTTCGACGGCGCGGCTGCCCGACGGGCGCGGGGTCTCGGGCTGGGCGCGCTCGGGGCGCGTGGAGCTCGGCGTTTCGGGCGCGGGCTCGGCCGTCGCCGTGAGCGGCCGCGCCGTCAAAGGTGACCTGGTGCGCCGCTTTCGGCTCGCGGCCGCTCCGGAGGAGCTGGCCGACGTCGACGGCGCGATCGGCGGCTGCGCCTTCGAAGCCGGCGAGATGGATCACGACGGGGTCGTCACCCTGGAGCTTCGTCCGAGCGTCTGGCTCGACCAGGTCGACTTCGAGCACGTCCCCGAACCCGCAGGCACGCCGCCGCCGACCGACGCCGGCTCGGCGCGCGCCGCCTTCGTGCGCGGGATCAAGAAGGCATCCGGCTACGCCTTCGCTTACATCCCCGAGGACCCGGCGTGAAAACCGCCTTGCCGGAAGAGCGGACAGAACGGAAGGACGCTCCCGTCGGAAACCTTCCGAGCTGCCGCGCCCTCGAGCAAACACCACCGGAGCCCGAGAGATGAACGCCTTGTTGGAGGATCGACGCGCAATGAAGACAGCTGGGTTGCTAGTGGTGGCTTCGTTGCTGCTCGGGTGCAGCGACGACGCGGACGCGCCTGGGACGGCCACCATCACGACGTGGGGCGAGGCGTTCATCGAGCAGGGCATCCCGGCCGAGGAGCTCGCCGACGGCTGGAGCGTCCGGTTCGAGGAGTTCCTGGTGGTGCTCGGACCGGTGTACCTGCGGCGCGGCGGCGAGGTCGCGAGCCTCGACGGCAGCCAGCTGATCGATCTGGTGCAGGCGGGGCCGCACACGCTCGGGACGCTGGAGCTCGCTCCGGGCAGCTGGGACGACGTGGGCTACGCGTTGGCGCCGGCGAGCGACGACACGCGCGCGCACGCGAGCGCGACCGCCGAGCAGCTCGCCGCCATGCAGACCGGTCCCTACAGCGTGCGCGTTCGAGGCAGGGCGACGCATGCGGAGGTCACCAAGACCTTCGACTGGGCCTTCGCCACCGCGGTCAACCACTCGCGCTGCGAAGGGGCGAGCGGCGGTCGGGCGATCCCCGGCGTGGAGCTCGCGGCAGGCGGTGCCCAGGAGGTCGAGCTGACCATCCACGGCGACCACCTCTTTTACGACGATTTGGTGGCGGAGGCGCCGGATCTGCGCTTCGCCACCCTGGCGGAGGCGGACGACGCCGGCGACGCCGACGGCGCGATCGATCTGGAGGAGCTCGCGAGCGTCTCGCTCAGCTCGGTCAGCGAAGGCCCCTATGGCACCGGCAACGCCGACGTCGACCAGCTGGCAGAGTTCTTGGAAGCACAGGTCGCCACCCTCGGACACTTCCAAGGCGAAGGGCACTGCGACGTCGAGCGCCAGTGAGGCCAAGCGTCGAATGAGCCGCCGCGACGAGCTCCGCTGCCTTTGGTTCACAGGAAGGCCGGCAGTACGGAAGATTCTTGGGGGAGCTCGAGGGTTGAGGCCGACGCGATCCCGGCGTCCGGTGGCCGCCAGGGTGGCGAGTCGCGCCGCTCGAGCTTGAGCCTCCAATTGGGGACCGACGACGATCGCGTCAGGGCTCGGTGACGGGCGGCGCTACGAAGGCCTGGATCGCCAGCGCGATCGCGGCCAAGAGGAGCAGCACGCCGTAGCCGCGCAAGAGGCGTAGGCGCCGGCCGGCGTTCAGGTAGCGCCGCAGGCGCGCGGAGAGCATCAAGACGACGCAAAACCAGCTCACGCTGCCGGCGCTGACACCCGCGGCCAGCGGCACCGACGACAGCGCCGCCACCTCGAGCCAATGATTGGCGTACAGGGAGCTCAACACGATCGTCCAGCTGGCGAACAGCGCCGGGTTCAAGGCAGAGACGGCGGCACCGGCGATGAAACCGCCGGTCGCCCGCGTGCGCCTGCCGCGCATGAAGACCATCGGTCGCAAGAGCAGAAACAGCCCGAGCGCCCCCACGGCGGCGGCACCCAAGCCGCGGGTGAGGGGGATGAGCGTGGCCTGGCTTCGGACGAGGGTCGGCAGCAGCGAGCCGATCGCCAGCACGCAGCCGCCTTCGGCCAACGCGCCGCCGAGCACGATCGCGAACGCCTGCCGCCGGCGATCTTGGAGCAAGCTGCGCAGGTACAGGACTGCGACCGGCCCCGTCATCGGCATCGAGCCGATCAGCGCGATGCTGTAGCCGATCAGCGCTGACCTGAGGAGTCCTGGCACTCCCTTGTGGTGATGCCCGCGCGCGCGCGGCGCAAGCGCGGGGCGACGCAGGCGAGTTCTCCCCGATGGAAGGCACCGGTGTGGGGTGATCCGCCACGCCGACGGCGGCGCGCGCGCGCCTTCAGGTCAGCAAGTCGACGCAATGTTCGGGGCGCAGGACGTGCGCCGTTCCGAGGCGCTCCAGGTGTGCCGCGATTTGCAGCAGCGTGGCTTCGTCCCAAGCGTCGCCGACGAGCTGAAGACCGACGGGGAGCTTGCCCACGGCGCCTACGGGGACCGACATGGCGGGCAGCCCCGTCAGGTTGCCCAGAAACGCGAACCGGCAGGCCGCGGCGAGCGCGGCAGCGTCCAGAAAGCCGCTGAGCATCTCGGCGTCGGTGACCTTGGGGGCCACGTCGGCGGCGGTGGGCAGCGCCAGCACGTCCACGTCGCGGAGCGCCTCGGCCGCCTGTTGCCGCAAGCGAGCGCGCAAGCGTTGCGCGTCGAGGTAGTCGTCCGAGCCGAACGCACCGAGCACGCGAAAGGTCAGCTGCACGTCGGGGTTGAGCTCGGCAAAGTGCTCGCGCCGTACGTCCAGCAGGCCGCTGTAGGCTTCGAGCCCGATGGTCAAGAAGCCCATCGCCGCGGCATGCTGCGCCAGCGGCAGCTCCACCGGGACGAGCTCCGCGCCCTCCGCTCGCAAGGCCGACAGCGCGTCGTGCACCGTGGACGCGACGGCGGGCGACGCCGCGGAAAACTCCGACTCCAGCACCCCGATGCGCAGCCCCCGCACCCCGCGGCCGAGCGCGGCCAGCAGATCCTCGGTGGCGGGGGCCGCTTCGGCGAATGGATCGACGCCGTCCGGACCGCTCATGGCGGCCAACATCAGCGCGACGTCGAGCGAGCTGCCGGCGATCGGCCCCGCGTGCACCACGGTCGTGCCGGAGCTCAAGCCGTGGCCCGTCAGCGGGATGCGGCCGAAGGTTGGCTTGATGCCGAACACCCCCGTGAACGCGGCGGGGACGCGAATGGAGCCGCCACCGTCCAGGCCGAGCGCGCCGGGGACGACGCCGGTCGCCACGGCCACGCCGGAGCCCGTGGAGCTTCCGCCAGCCAGGCGCGTCGGATCGTGCGGATTGCGCGGCATCTGGCGCTGTGGGTTCACTCCCAGGGGCGATAATCCGTACTGCGTCATGGGCGACTGACCGATCACGACGGCGCCTGCCTGCCGCAGCCGCGCGACGGCGGTCGCGTCCCGGGTGGCCGCGGCGGTGGCGTGAAATCGGGTGCCCAGCGCCGTGAGGAAGCCTTCGAGGTCGACCTCCTCCTTGATCACCACGGGCACGCCGTCGAGCGGCAGCGCCTCACCCGCCGCCCTGCGAGCGGCCGAACGGCGCGCCGCCTCGAGGGCGCCGGACTCGTCGAAGGCCATCACGCCGCCGACGCTCGGCGACTGTGCCGCCAGCCGCCGTGCGGCCCGGATGCTCCGTTCGACCAGCGCCTCCGGCGTCAGGTCCCCTTGCTGGAATGCCCGCTGGTAGTCGCGGCTGGTGTTCGGCCAGGTCCGCGACGCGGGCAGCTCCAGGCCGAGCGACTCGCGGCGGTGCTCGCTGCGGGCCCGGAGCGGCAACGGATTCACCGGCAAGCTGCCGCGCTCCGCCGCCGGCAGCGCCAGCAGCGCGTCGATGCCGAGCTGCTGCCGGAAGATTTTGGCGACGGGCGCGGTGAGCGGCCCGCGCGTCGAGGCGAGCAAAGCGCGCAAGGGGGCGCCCGAGATACGACCAGCGGGGAGGGCCATGCCCCGGACGATACCTCAGTCGGGCCCGGGGCGGGCAAGGCCCCCTCTCCGGCCGCGCGGAGCGGGCGCGCTTCGGGGCCTCAGAGAAAACCCGGCAGCTCGCCAGCGAGCTCCGGATCGCCGAAGTGGTCGAGCCCGGCTCCGAACTCGTTGGCGAGCGACGTGAGGAGCAAGTTGTGGGCGGTGGGAGGCCCCTTGTAGCCGTTGGTGTCGAAGCGCAAATAGCGCCCTTTGCGGTGCGCGCCGCCGCCGCCGCCGATCACGATCGGGATGTTGTTGCAGGCGTGCTCCGCCGGATTGCCGAGCTCGTTGATCCAGAGCACGATGGTGTGATCGTAGACCGTCTTACCGCCTTCCGGCATCTGCTTCAATAGGTCGAAGAAGTAGCTGACGTGCTCGGCGTACCAGCGCTGGATGCGGGCGAGGTAGCGGCCGGAGGTCTCGTCCTCCGGGCGGTAGCCGTGCGCCACGTCGTTGTGGACGTGGCGGTCCTGCCCGCCGAGCTCGAGCCAGGGCATGTAGTTGCCCGCGTCCATCATCACCGTCGCCACGCGCGTCAGGTTGCAAGCGAGCGCAGCGGCCAGCGTCTCCAGCACGGCGCGGTGCCGGTCGGTGGCGTCTCCTTGCGGGTCCGGGTCCGCCGGCGGCCGGCACTCCGCGGATTTCGGCGCCGCCTGCAAACGCTTCTCGATCAGCGACAGCGCGTCGAGGTGCGCCTCGAGCTTGCGGCGCTCCGGTCCGGCCAGGCGCGCTCGCAGGCCCGAGGCCTCGCCTTTGAGAAAGTCGAGCACGCTCGCCTCCGCCCGCACGCGCGCCGCGGCGCTCGGGTCCTCGCTCGCCTGCGTCGGGGAGACGCCGGCGAACCACGCCCGGTAGAGCTCTTTTGGCTCGTACACGAGCGGGACGGCCTCACCGCCGGGGCCGAAGCTGGCCGCCGTCGCCTTGCCGGCGTAGCCGCCGTGCTTGTAGAGGAACGGCTTCACCGCCAGGTGTCGGGCCAGAAACATGTCGAGCGACTCCCCGGTCGCGCGGCGGTCGCTCGCCCCGCGCGCGTCACGCCCGGTCAGCATCGCGAGCTCGGCGCCCGCATGGCCCAGCAGACCGACGCTGTTCGGCTTGTACAGGCACTGCCAGTCGAGGCCTTCCACCAGCGTCAGCGAGGACTTGTGACCTTCGAGCGGCGCGAGCGCGGCGTCCGGATCGAAGTCGAGGGTCCAGTTGGCCTCGGCGGCCTCTCCGCCGCCTGGGGCTCGCGGCCGCCACAGGTTGGGGGCGTAGCCGTGCGGGTTGTAGAGCACCACGAAGCGCAGCGGCGGGCCCTCTTGGGCGACGGCCTCCGACAGCAAGCCGGCGATCGACGCCGATGCGGCGGCGCTGCCGAGGGTTTTCAGAAAGGTGCGACGAGACGAGATGAGGGTCATGGTTCACTCCGCCGAAATGATGCGAGTGGCGTAGGCTTCACTGCCGATGATGGCCGTGAGCAGCTTGCGGACGTCGAAGCCGCCGCCCTGGAAGGTGTCCAGCGCGTCGCGCAGGCTGCAGGCGTCGTGCTCGGTCTCGTAGCGGCCGAGCACGGAACGAAACAGCTGCTTGGAGAAGCATTCGTGGACCGCGCTGCTGAGCGAGAGCTCGGTCGCCAGCTCGAGCGCGTCCGGGACCGGGATGGGCTCGGCGCCGTTCACGACCAGCGCCCCGGAGCTGTCGATGGGGGCGCCGTTTTGTTCGAGCACGTAGCCGCCGATGGCGTCGTAGTTTTCGAAGGTGAACCCCATGGGATCGAACTGGCTGTGGCATCCCTGGCAGCTCGGGCTCTCGGTGTGGGCCGCGAAGCGATCGCGGTTGGTGCTGCCGGCTGCCTCCGCCACCGGCGCCAGCGGCGGGATGTCCGCCGGGACGGGCGGGGGCGTTTGGCACAACAAAGCGCTCATGATGGCGACCCCCCGCAGCACCGGTGAGGCCGCGTCCGCCTGGGCGTGCGTGCCGAGGAAGCCTGGCTGGGTGAGGATCCCCGCCCGCTGCTCGGGCAGGCTCATCAGCGTGGCTTGGGACGACGGCGCGTCGACCCCGTAGAGCGGGGCGGTCAGCGCGTCGACGAACCCGTCGGGGGTCGTGAGCAGGTCGAGCAGGGAGGCGCCGCCATCGATCCAGCGAGCGACGAACTGCTCGGTCTGGCTTCGAATGGCCGCGTGCATCGCCGGGTCGAACTCGGGGAAGGCCGACGGGTCCTTTTGCCAGGACGGTGCGTCGAAGTCGATGTGCAGCCACTCGAACACGAAGCGAGCCAGCTGCTCACGCAGCCGCTCGGGTCGCTCACTCATGAGCCGCTCGGCATGCGCCAAGCGATTCGACGGGTCGTCGAGCTCGCCCGCGGCAGCGGCGTCGAGCAGCGCCTGATCGGGGGGCGAGGCCAAGAGGTCGTACGAGAGGGCGCTGGCGAGCTCGAGCCCGGTCAAGGTCACGGTCTCCCCGGCGGCGGCGCCTTCGCGGCCGAGCTCGGTCCGGAACACGAAGTCGGGCGCCTGGAGCAGCGCTTCGACCACCCAACCGAGCCCGGTCTGCAGGCGACCGTCGGGGGTCGCGTCGAGCGACGTGTCGCTGCCCGCCGCGTACACGGCCATCAACGCCTCGACTTCGCCGTCGCGCAGCGGCCGCCGGAACGCGCGCGCGCCGAGCTTCAGGACGTGCTCCTTCGCGCACGCCTGCGCCGCCTCGTCCGAGGCCGCGCAGCTCGCGTCCAGCGCCGCGGAGCTCGCGAGCTCTTCGCTGTAGCGCTGGCCGGCCGCGCGGGCCACGGTCTGCAGCGCATCGGCATACCCGGCGGTGATGCTGCGGTCGGCGCTGGTCGAAAAGGACGTCGAGCGCGCGTCTTGCTCGATCGTCTCCGCGAGCGCCGCGTAGTCGGGACCCAACAGGTCCGCGAGCGTGTTCTTGATTTCGAGCCGCGTGAGGCGTCGCACCCGCGCCGGCATCGGCGCCGCTGCCAGGCGCTCGTCGGTCGTGCAGCGGTCGACGGGCACCTCCACCGGCGTGCTCGGCACACCGTCTCCGTTGCCACTATTCGGCTCGCCGCCGGAACGGCCCGGCTTGCCTCCAGATCGGCCCGGCTCGTCGTCGTTTCCGGCGCGGGTGCCGTCGTCGTTCGGCTTGCTGGGGTCGCCGTTGCGGTCCCCGTTGCTCGCGCCGGGGTCTGCCGCGCCGCCTGGCGGCGGCGAATCGGTCGCCGAGACGTCGCCTTGGCAGCCGCTCGCCGCCAGCGTCAAAGCGCACGCCAGCAGCGTGCGGGGGTATCGCACAAATACGTTCATGGGGGAGCCTCGTGGAAGCTACCGGCGGGGATGCCGGTCAGCGTCGATACGGGATGATGGGGTTGGACGATCTTCGGTGGCGGGACCTTGGGCGAAAATCTCTACGCACCTGCTTGGCCTCGTCCGCCCGAGTCGTTCACCTCGTCACACGGCCGCTCTCGCGGCGGCGCATGGGCTAGCACGCGACGGCGCGCGTGCCCGCGTCCCGGCGTCTGTTCGGTGGGATACCGAGCAACCCTGTAAGGCCGGGGGCTCGTCGTCGCCTCGGCGCCCCCAACCCGACGGGCGTCGCCCTCGAGGACGCCGAGAAGTGCACGTCGATGACTCGCGGCAGCGGTAGGAGTATACGCTCGCCGTTCGAATGGGACGCGGGAAGGCAAGTGCGACGGCGTTGGCGGTTGCCGCCGCGGTCGTGATGATCGCGCAGCAGGTCGGCGCCAAAGCGCTGCGCGACACGCTGTTCCTCTCGAACTTCGCCGCCGCGGAGCTCCCGAAGGTCATGGCGGCCTCGGCCGTGGTGTCGATCCCTGCCATCTTGGCGAGCTCGCAGATCCTCGCCAGGCGCGGGCCAGCTCGCATCGTCCCCGGCACCTTCTTCGCCAGCGCGGGCCTGTTTGGCCTCGAGTGGTGGGCCTATCGCTACGTCCCCGAGCCCACGGCCGTGTTGGTCTTCCTGCACGTGGCGGTGATCGGGTCGATCGCGGTCAGCGGGTTCTGGTCGGCGGTCAACGAGTCCTTCGACCCGCACAGCGCCAAGCGCGCCGTGGCACGCATCGCAGGCGGCGCCGCCCTCGGCGGCCTCATCGGGGGCGTGTTGTCGGAGCGCGCGGCGGCGTGGCTCGACGCGCACTCGGCGCTGCTCGGCTTGATGGTGATGAACGTCGCCTGTGCCCTGTTCGTCCGCCGGTTCGCCGCGGGCTCGTCGCCGAAGGGCGCCAAGATCGAGCCAGCGAACGGCGTGTCCGAGCTGGGCCGCTCGGCCTACCTGCGGCGCATCGCGGCGTTCGTCGCTGGCGCGGGGTGCATCTCGGCGATCGCCGACTACGTGCTCAAGGCTTCGGCCGCCGCGAGCTTCGCGGAGGAAGCGCAGCTGCTCCGATTCTTCGGCCTGTTCTACATGGCCACCAGCATCCTCACCTTCGTGGTCCAGAGCGCGGTGGTTCGACGCAGCCTCGAAGGGTTCGGCCTCGGGGTGACGGTGGGCCTGCTGCCGGCCGTGGTGCTCTTGACCGGTGTCCTGGCGACCGGATTCACGCGCCTGTGGACCGTCGTGCTGCTGCGCAGCGCCGAGACGATCGCTCAAAACTCGTTCTTCCGCTCCGCCTACGAGCTTTTGTACATCCCGGTCGCCCCGGCACAGAAGCGCTCGACCAAGGCGCTGATCGACGTCGGCTGCGACCGGCTGGGCGATGTCGCGGGGAGCGCCGCTATTTTGGCCGTGCTCGCTTGGGTCCCGAATGGCAAGCACGCGCTGCTGCTCGGCCTCGTCACCGGGATCGCCGCGGTGCTGCTGGCGGCGGCCGCAGCGCTGCACCG
The DNA here is from genome assembly GCA_023418705.1 of Pseudomonadota bacterium. Lineage (GTDB taxonomy): Bacteria > Myxococcota_A > Polyangia > Polyangiales > Polyangiaceae > JAEZYZ01. Next base: position 16,876 of record JAEZYZ010000380.1, read on the forward strand.
CGGCTACGTCGCCCAGCTGGCCAAGAGCCTCCGCGAGGGGCAGCTCGAGCTCGAGGAGAGAGACGTCCTGGACGCCACGACGCGCGTCACCTTGTCGCAGACGCTCTCGAGCATCGATCGCGAACAGCTCCTGTCCCAGATCGAGCGGCTCCGCCGCAGCTGGCAGGACGCCAAGTCGGCGGGCGGGGGGCCGGTCGAGCCGGTCGAGCGCGATCGCGCCAGGGCGCTCGCCGACGAGGCCAAGGCGATGCCGCTCGTGTCGCAGATCGAGATCTTGCTCGAGCGCGATCCGCGCCGCGTGCGGTCGCTGCTCGAGCGGCAGGCGCTCGACCTGCGAACGGTTGCGTTCTTGATCCCGCTGCTCGAAACCGACCCGCTCGCGCCGGCGATCCAGTCCGCGTTGAAGTCCGTGGTGCCGAGGGTGATCGGGCAACTCTCGGACGCGCTGCTCGATCCCAGCGCGCCCGTGAAGGTGCGCCGGCGGCTGCCCCGCGTGCTTCAGGAATGCGCGAGCCCGCGGGTCGTGCGGGTGCTCGGCGACGCCCTGTCCGATCCGAGCTTCGACGTCCGCTTCCGCGCGGCCCGCGCCTTGTCGGAGCTGACCGCCCGGCACCCGCGGCTGCAGGTCCCTCCGGATCTCGCCCTCGCCGCCGCGCGCCGCGAGCTGGAGTCGGCGCCCCGAGACGGGCGCGACCGCGATCCAGCGTCGGCTCGGGCGCAGCGACTGCGGCTGAGATACGTGTTCTTGCTGCTCGGGCTCGCCATCGATCGGGAGGCGCTGCGGCTGTCGCTGCTCGCCCTCGAGCACGACGACGCCGCGCTGCGGGGAACGGCGCTCGAATACCTCGAGAACGTGCTCCCCGAGCCGATCCGCGGCCGCATCTGGCCTGAGCTCGCGCGCCGCGGACCGCAGGTGCGGTCGGTGCGCACACAGGAGCAGCTGCTCGATGAGCTCCGCACTTCGGTGAACGTCGAATCGGCCGAGACTCAGCGAGCGGCGCAGCGGAAGCCGAACTGATGCTTGCGCTGGCAGGAGGCTCCCGCAAAGATGGAGCGGCACTGCCGCGGCACCGGCACCGAGTGGGAAAGGCTGGGCGCGTGTTCGGCTGTACGGCCCAATCCGTCTGGCGATGAGCGAGCAAAACAAAAACCCTCCACCTCTCCCGAGCCGTCGGGCAAAGCCTCGAGGCGAAGGACGGCTCGGACCGGACAGCGCGCCGCCCGCCGGCAAGAAGGCCATCGGGAAGGCCGGCGCGCGCCCGCTCGACGACGTGCAGGTGGCCGCGCCGGCGCTCGAGCCCCCGGTGCCCCTCGCGGCGCCGCTCGACGCGCGCAAAGAGCCGTCGCTCTGGGGCGGCAAGATCCAGGTGCACGAGGAGATCGACCGCGGCGGGATGGGGTACGTGCTGCGCGGCACGGACACGAAGCTGCGCCGCGAGCTGGCCATCAAGGTGTCGCCCCTGCCGAGCCACGAGCTGCAAGCGCCGCAGTTTGCTCGCTTCGTCGAGGAGGCGCAGGTCACCGCTCAGCTCGAACATCCCAACGTCGTCCCGGTGCACGACCTGGGCGTCGATCCGCAGGGCCGCGTCTACTTCTCGATGAAGCTGGTGCGCGGCCGATCGCTCGAAGCCATCCTCGAAGGGCGGGCCGCCGGCGATCCGGAGACCTGCTCGGAGTTCGGCTTGCGCCGCCTGCTCGACGTCTTCCTCCAGGTGTGCCAGGCGATCGAATACGCCCACGCCCGCGGTGTGATTCACCGCGACCTCAAGCCGGCCAACATCATGGTGGGCGACTTCGGTGAGGTCCTGGTGATGGATTGGGGCGTGGCCAAGGTGAAGGGGCGCGCCGATCACCCGCGGGAGGCGCCGGTCTCGACGGAGGCGAGCGAGGCGGGCGCGAGCCCCGGCTCCGGCGAAGGGTCGCCGTACCTCTGGGCGCCGGAGGTCAGCTCCGTGCGCGCGGGCAAGCCGGCGCTCGCCACCCAGTCCGGCGCGGTGGTGGGCACGCCCGCCTACATGTCGCCCGAGCAGGCGAAGGGGCTGCCGGTCGACGAGCGCACGGACCTCTATTCCTTGGGGGTGATTCTGTACGAGATCCTGTGCGGGCAGGTGCCGTTCGACGACGACGACCCGGCGAAGACGCTGGTGCGGGTGATGACCGAGGCGCCCCGCCGGCCGTCGTCCATCGACCCCTCGGTGCCGATCGCGCTCGAGACGCTCGCGCTGATGCTGCTCGAGAAGGACCCGGATCGCCGCAGTCTGTCCATCGCCCAGACCCGCGCGCACGTCCAGGACTACATCGAGGGGATCGGCCGGGAGTTTCGCGCCGAGAGCCTGCTCAGGACCGGGCTCTGGGTCGGCGGCGCCGCCCTGCTCTTCGCGTTCGTGGTCTGGTACCTGACGGGCCAGTCGGTGACGTCGGTCTTCGTGCTGGCGCCGCCCACCGTGTTGAACGCCGTCGGCTGGTTCTTGCTGATCGTGGCGCTCGGCTACCCGCTCTGGTCGTCGCTCCTGGCGCTCCGCCAGGCGCGCAGTGAGCACGATCGTTTTCGGCCCGCTACCGAGCAGGAGCTGTTCTTCTCCGGCTATTTGACCCACCGCACGTTCGCTGCGGCGCTCGCGCCGCTCTTTCAGCTGATCTTCATCGTCGAGCTCGTGGTGCTCGCCGCGACCCAAGTTGGGCACCCCATGCTGAGCTCCGCCGAAGTGGCGCGGCGCATCGCGGGCGAGCTGCGGGCGGAGTGGGCGCAGTCCTTGATCGTGATCCTGCTGTTCTTGTTCGCCTACCTGTTCTTGATGTCCAGCGAGGTGCGCTTCGCCCGCCAGATCGATCGCTACGAGCTGTTGGTGACGAGGCCGCGTTGGGAGGCGGTGTGGCCGGTGTTCCTGATCGCGATCTTGCTCTTGACCATCGGCGCCACCGACGTCCTCGATTGGGCGTTCAGCCGCGCGGACGCGAGCCCGCTCGCGTTCTTGCACGAGCGCGTCCAGGAGCAGGTGCTGCGGCCGTTCGAGATCCTCAAGACGTTGGTCTTTCAGACGACCTTCTTGCTGGGCCTGGTGCTGGTCACCCTGCTGGTCGCCTTTCCATTCTCGGAGGTGCTGGCGGCGCTCCGCCTGCCGTACCAGCCGGCGGACGCGGCCTCGGCCCGGGACCGCTCCCAGTATTTCCTGCGCAGCCTGGCGATCTTCCGCGTCGCGCGCATCTACTGCCTCTACGGCGGCGCCGCGATCGCCTGCCTGACGGCGATCACGAGCCTCTCGGGGCAGCGCGCCTCGGTGGTCGAGCAGGTCGTCTACATCTTGGCGCCCGCCCTGGTCGGCGTCACCGGGTACCGCTGGATGCGCGGCCACGTGGCGAGCTTTTTGGCGCACGCGCCCGCCGTCGCGCGCATGGCGGAGAGCCGGGTCCGCGAGCGTCGCGCCGAGCAGCGCCGGGTGAATGCCGGCCGGCTGCGGCAAGCGCCGCTGCGGCATCGGATCGCGGAGCTGGCGGTGCCGGTGGGCTGCGTGGTGTTGTACCTGGTCTGGACCGGGACCGGCTTTCATCAGCAAGCGCTCAAGAGCCTGATGATGCCGGTGACGACCAAAGGCTGGCTCTTGATCCTGCCTTATCTGCTGCTGGTCGCCGTGCTGCTGCTGCGCGATCCGGTCGCGCGGATCAGCTCCAGGAAGCGCGCGCCGTAGCGGGACAGCTTCGTCGGGCCCACGCCCGACAGCGCCATCAAGGCCGCTTCGTCCGTGGGGCGCGCGGCGGCCATCTGCAGCAGCGTCTTGTCCGAGAACACCACGTATGCCGGAACGCCCGCCTCGCGCGCCAGCTCGCTGCGCAGGCTGCGGAGCTGCTCGAAGAGCGCCGGGTCGGCGTCGCCAGCGTCCGCCTCGCGCGCGCGCTTGCGCCTCACGGTGGCTGGCGCCGCGGACCGGGCCTGCTCGAGCAAATCCTGCCCGTGGCAGGCGTCGCACGAGGCGCCGCAGGGTTCGAGCGCCTCGTCGAAGTAGCTCGCCAGGCGTTGATGCCGGCAGCTGGCCCCATCCTCCGCGTAGCGAAACATGACACGGGTCTGCTGGTAGAGCCGCTCGGACAGCGCGCGGTCCTCCACCTCGTCCGCGAACCCGTCGTAGGCCTTCACGTCGGCCCAGGAGTAAAAGAGGATGCAGTCGCTCGGCAGGCCGTCACGTCCGGCGCGCCCGATCTCCTGGTAGTAGCCCTCGATGGAGCGCGGCATGTCGCGGTGGATGACGTAGCGCACGTCGGGCTTGTCGATCCCCATGCCGAAGGCGATCGTGGCCACGACGACCGACAGCGCCCCGCTCCGGAACTGTTCTTGTACCCGCGCGCGGGCCTCCGGATCCATCCCGGCGTGGTAATGGCCGGCCGCGACCCCCTGCTCCGAGAGACCGTCCGCGAGCGTCTCGGCGCCCTTGCGGCTCAGGCAGTAGATGATGCCGCTCTGCCCGGCGCGCGCGCGCACCAGCCGCCGGATCGCTTCGCGCGTCGACACGCCGCCCGTCGCGCCCTTTTGGTAGGCGTGGAGCCGCAGGTTCTGGCGGAAGAAGGAGCCGCGGAACACCGCGGGGGCCACCATCCCGAGCTGCTCGACGATGTCCTTGGCCACCGCGCGGGTGGCGGTGGCGGTCAGCGCCAGCACCGGCACACCGCCGAAGCGGGCCTTCAGCCCGGCGAGCTGGCGGTAGGCCGGGCGGAAGTCGTGCCCCCACTGGCTGATGCAGTGCGCTTCGTCGACGGCGATCAGCCGCAGGTCGAGATCCGAGAGCAGCCGCCCGATCGAGCCCTCCAGGCCCTCGGGCGCCGCGTAGAGCAGCTCGTAGCGACCCGCGCGCAGGCCGGAGACGCGCAGGCGTCGCTCGTCCGCGTCCAGACTGGAGTTCAAGAAGGTGGCGCGCACGCCGACCGCCCGCAGCGCGTCGACCTGATCCTTCATCAACGCGATGAGGGGCGAGATGACCAGCGTGGTGCCCCCGAGCAGCCGCGCCGGCACCTGGTAGGTGATCGACTTGCCGGCGCCGGTCGGCATGATCCCGAGGGAATCTCTGCCGGCGAGCACGCCTTCGATCAGCGCCTGCTGCCCGGGACGGAAGTCGTCGTAGCCGAACACGCTCTGCAAGACGCTGCGAGGATCGCGCCGTTCGGGCGCGCTCGAGCTGGCCGAGGGCTTGTGAGTCTGGGCGATTTCTTTGAGCACGGCCAGCATCTCGGTCTCGAACGACGACGAGTTGCGTCGATAGGCCCAGCGCAACAGCTCGAGCAGCTCCTCGGAGCGCAGGCGCCCGGCGGCGTCGAGCGGGCCGCGATGCAGCGCTTCGAGCTCATCGAACGCTCGGCGGATGGCGCTGGCTTCGTCACTCATCGGCGGCCCACCGTAGCGGCGGATCCTCCGGGGGTCGAGGCGCGGCGGATCCACGCCGAGAGGCGCGCGAGCTCGGCGGCCAGCGCGTCGAGCTGATAGTGAGCGTTGAGGCCGCTCGGGTTCGGCAAGACCCAGGCCGCGGTGTCGGCGAACGGCTCCGGCGCCGGGCCCACGCCGGTGTTGCGGTGGCCGCTGACGATCCGATAGGCGCCGATCCCCAAGAAAGCGATCACGCGGGGCTGGTAGCGCCGGAGCTTGCGCGCGAGCGCGCGGCCCCCTGCCAAGTAGTCCTCGGTCGACAGCTCGGCCGCGGTCGCCGTGGCGCGAGCGACGACGTTGGTGATGCCGTAGCCGAGCGACAGGAGCTCCGGTTGCACTGCCGCGGTGAGCCGCCGCGGCGTGAACCCCGCCTGGTGCAGCGCCGGCCAGAAGCGGTTGCCCGGTCGCGCGAAATGCCGTCCCACCGCCGCCGAGTACAGGCTCGGATTGATGCCGCAGAACAGCACGCGGAGGCCGGGCCCGATGACGTCGTCGATGCTCCTGCCGTGCGCAGCGCGCAGCGCCGCTGCGCTGGGAGATTGGGAAGGCGGACGCCGGCTCATGAACTTTTGATCGCGCCCGGTCGAAACCGAACCTCGGAGGCTCGCTCGGGACGCAGGCCACGCCGGCCCGCGTAGGCCGAACGGAGCTGTTCCAGGTCCTTTGCTGGATCGCCGCTGAGCGTCAAGACCGCACACACGCCACACTCCCGGCGCGCCCCGTCGACGAACACGCACACGAGCGGCACGTCTGCGCCGCGCGCGATCCGGTAAAACCCGGTGCGCCAGTGATCCGTCCGCGCGCGCGTTCCCTCCGGCGCCATGGCCAGCCAGAAGTGCGGCCGCTCACGCAGCAGGCGCACCGCCTGCCCGACCAGCCCGCGCCGGCGGTGCCGCTCGACCGGGATGCCGCCGAGCCAGCGGAAGAACCCGCCGAATGGGGGCTGAAACAGGGTGTGCTTGGCGAGGTAGTGAACGCGCACCCCGTACGCCGCGCGTGTCAGGATGAGGAGGGGGAAGTCCCAGTTGGAGGTGTGCGGAGCGAAGACGACGACGCACTTGGCGAGCGGGGGAGGCTCCCCCACCAGGCGGAACCCGCACGCGCGGAGCAGCAGGACCGAGAGCCGTTGCCTGAGGCGCGGGCGCTGGCCCGGGCGTTGGGGCTGGCGCGCGCCCGCGCTGTCGGCGTCGCTGGCCATCCATCGAGTTTTACACGCGGGGGTCGGTTCGGTAAGCTCGAGGCGAGTGTCCTGGTCCCTTTCTCGCTTCGACTATGCGATCGGTTTCGGTGGCGCGTCGCACGTTGGCAACGTGCGACAAAGCAATCAGGACGCCTGGCGAGCCGACCCTTCTGCCGGCCTGTTCGCCGTCGCCGACGGAATGGGCGACACGGCCGACGGCGCGCTGGCTGCGAGCGTGAGCCTGGACCACTGCTTCGCTCGGCTGCGGGCTTCCGACGCCCTCGCCATCTGCGATCGCCACCTGCAGGCGCCGACCCTCGAGACACGCGCGGCCGTGCTGCAGCTGCTCGAGAGCTGCGTTCGCGAGGCGGACGAGACCGTCAAGTCCGTCTCGCGGCGGCCGCGCCACCCCTCGGCGCCCGGGTGCACGTTGGAGCTGCTGCTGCTGCTCGGACGGCACGGCTTCATCGTGCACGTCGGGCACAGTCGCGTATATCTGGTGCGGCCCCAAGCCACGATCCAGATCACCTCCGATCATACGGTGCAAAACTCGCTCTTGGCGGTCGGCGTCGGCACGATCTCGGAGCCGCCGCCAGCGCGCCCGGCCCTGACCAGCGTGCTGGGCCGCAGCGAGCGCCTGTCGGTCGATCCCGCGTTCGTCGAGCTGACGCCCGGAGATCGCCTGGTCTTGTGCACCGACGGCGTGCACGACGAGCTCGACAGCGAGCGGGAGCTCGGGGAGCTGGCGCGGCGCGGCACGCCCGAAGAGGCGGCGGTGGTGCTCATCAACGCGGCGCTGTCGCGGGCCGGTGGCGACAACGCGACGGCCATCGTCGTGGGCGTGGGTGAGGAGCGCCTGCGGCGCGAGAGCTCCGACGGCGGCCTGGCCGCGCGCGATTTCGCCTACGCTCGCCACTGCCCCTTGCTCTCGGGGTTGAGCGACCAGCTCGCCGCCCAGGCGCTGCAGTCGGCGATCGAGGTGACGTTCAACCGGGGGGAGCCGCTGCCGGCGGTGGTGGCGTCCGATCGCGTCGGCTACATCGTGCTCGAGGGCTCCGTCGTGACGCCGGAAGGCTGGACGCTCGGGCCATCGGCCCTGCTCTACCCGGAGTCTTTGGCAGGCGGCGGCCGCGGCCAGGCGTTGTGCCAGGCGCTCGAGCACACCCGGGCCTATCGGATCCGAGCCGACGACCTCAACGAGGTGTGCAGCCACGACGTGCGCCTCGCGGCGTCGATTTTCCAGCGACTCGCCCGCAACCTGGCCAGGATGCGCCGCTGAGGCCGCGCGGGCAGGGAGTCGCCAGAGCGCGATCCGTTTGCCAGCCGAGAGCCCCGAGCAGTCGGGGCCCCACTTTTGGTGCGGGCCCCGCTTGCTCGGGCCA
>JAEZYZ010000384.1 GCA_023418705.1 Pseudomonadota bacterium
GGCGCGGCCGGGGGGGGCCCGGCCGCGCGCGCGGCGGCGGGGACGGGGGGGGAAACGGAGGCGGAGACGGGATCAGGGACGGCGGCGGAGATGGGAGCAGGGACGGCGGCGGGGATCGGGATCAGGATCAGGATCGGAAGTGGGCGGGATCAGGATCAGGATCGGGATCGGTATTGGACAAGACCACGAGCTCAATCCTGAAACCGCATGCTCGGTCATTGACGCTACCAACTCGGTGCCCGGGGGTGCGCGGAAGGTCATGCGCGTCCCATCGAGCACCGGATGCTGTTGTCGGCACACCATTTTTTAGAAAGCCTGCAACGCCTCTGCAGCTTCCTCCTCAGTGGCACTGGACTGGGTAGACGTCTCGACCTCGATCCACTCTAGCCCGCTCGACGGACGAACCGGGCGTGGATCGTCCCCGGAGCCGTCGTGTCTCGCGCGGGGCCCGAGCACGAGTGAAGTGAAGCAGGATAGCGGCGGGCTCAATCGTCGTCCGGTGGTGGCTCCGCACCTGGGACAACCGCCATCAGGTGCATCGCCCGCGCTTTCGAACGACGGGTGATCCGAACGAGCACGTGCGGCGCGCTGAAACCATACTCGGATGTCAGTGAACAAGAGACCGCTTCAAGTCTTCACCCATCCATGTCGATCGAGATCGAATGAGGTCGAATGAGGTCGAATGAGGTCGATTGAGGTCGATTGAGGTCGAATGAGGTCGATTGAGGTCGATTGAGGTCGATTGAGCTTGACACGATCCGCTGCCAAAGCGCCCGCTGGATCGGCGCCGCTGTCCGAAGAGCGCTGCTTGCCCGCCCAGCGGCGGCTGTGGCGGCTTTTCGTGAGCAAATCGACTCGCGAGGTGTCTGCGTGGCCGCGAGCTCGACAGCGCGCATCCTCAGGGCATGAAAATCTAGGGTGTATAAAGATCTCATGGAATCCTCATTGAGATCTCTGTCCGATGACGATCTTCACGCTGCCGTGCGCCGACTCACGGCGCGCGCCAACGTTACCCTCGCCGACCTGCTCGCGCATCTCGGGGAGGTGGAGGAGCGCGGCATCCACCGCGCCCGCGCTTGCGCGACGCTGTACGCCTACTGCCAATACGAGCTGCGCATGAGCGAAGATGCCGCCTTCCGGCGAGCCAAGGCGGCGAGGCTCGTGCATCAGCACCCGGAGCTCCGGGGCATCGTCGCGCGGGGAGAGCTCCACCTCACCGGCCTCTTGATGATCGCGCCGTACCTGGGTGGCCCGCGGCACGCCGAGGTGATCGAACGCGCGCGTTTCCGAGCGAAGCGCGAGATCGCGCGCCTCATCGCAGAGATCGATCCAAAGCCGGAGGTCCCCGCGCGCATCGAGCCGGTCGCTCCCGCGGCTCCCCGGCGGGCGGCGGCGCGCGCGATCGCCAGCGCGTTCGTCGGACCGGTGCGGAGCTTGCCCGAGGGGGATCGACCGGCGGATTGGATCGACCCGCCGCCTCCGGCGAACGTCGGCGCAGCGAGCGAGGTCGCCGATCCCGAACAGGCCCGCGAGCTCGCGGAGGCGGAAGCGGCTCTCGATCGCGCCTGGTTGGCGAAGCAGCAGGCGCGCCCGGAGCGATCGCTGCGGTTCCGCGTGCAGTTCACCGCCGAGCAAGAGTACGTCGACCTGATCGAGGAGGCGTTCGATCTGCTCGGTCTCGGCAAGCGCGCGGCGAGCCTGCCCGAGCTTCAGCTCCGAGCGCTGCGAGAGTTCGTGGAGCGCCTGCGTCAGCGCAGGACCGGCACGAAGCGATCTGCGCCAGAGGCCGCACGGAAGACCGTACCCTCGCGACGGCCCGCCACGCCGGCGCGGGAGACGGTGACCTCGGGAGCGCCCGCCGCGCTAGCGCGGAAAGCTGTGACCGCGGGCGCGCCCACCGCGCTGGCGCGGGAGGGTGTGCCCTCGCGAGCGCCGGCCGCGCTGGCGCGGGAGGCTGTGACCTCGCGAGCGCCGGCCGCGCTGGCGCGGCGCCACGTGATCGCCGCGATCCGGCGTGAGGTGTGGGCGCGCGATGCGGGGCAATGTGCTTACACCGACCCTCGCGGACGACGCTGTCCGGAGACTGGCAGCTTGGAGCTGCACCACCGCGAAGCGCACGCGATGGGCGGTCCGGACACCGTGGACAACCTAGAGCTTCGGTGTCCTCCCCACAATTTGCTGGCGGCCGAGCAGGACTTCGGCCGAAGCCACATGGACTGCAAGCGCGGCAAGGCGCCGCCGAGCCTCGCTGCGCGAGAAGGATCTGACATGCGGGCGGTAGAGCCAGATCTGACCCTGCAACGTAGCCAACGCTTGGAAGCGACATGATCCGTGCGCAATCTACGCCCGTGCTGGGTGCGGAGGGGGTGCCGTGTTCGGAACTCGGGGCGCTGTGTTCGGAGCTCAGGACGCTATGTTCGGAGCTCAGACGTTATGTTCGGAGCTCGGGGTCCCAAGGGTTCGAGCAGACCGTCCTGGCTTCTACGGCCCCACGCCTTCGAGCAGCTCGCTGAGCGTCACCCCTAGCGCTTTGGCGATGCCGAGCAGCGTCGAGAGCGTCGGGTTGGTCGCGCCGCGCTCAACGGCGGCCACGTGCTTGGGATCGATCCCGCCGGACCAGCCAAGCTCTTCCTGAGTGAGGCCTTTGGCTCGCCGTAGCTGCCGCACCCGGTCGGCCAGCTTGGCGACGGCCTTGGTCACTTGCGGGCTGCCTCGGGCAGTAGAGCGAAAACGGGTGGCTTTCGCTTTCTTCTTGGCGGCTTGGGCTTTGGCGGCGCGGGATTGGGCCATCGGGTCAGGAAACGACGATCCCTGAAGGTGTGAAAGTTCACCACTAGTTCATTCTACCCTTGATAAATCTGGGGTAGACATAGGCGCCTTTTTCGTTGACGTCGGGCTGTGCTCGCCGCCATGCTTCTCGTGCCTCCTGGGGGATCTATCGATGCACCTGCCCGATGACCTATCCTGGAAGATCTTGCGGGCTCGCCAGGTCAGCCTGGGCTGGCTGGTGACCGCCTACCGCTGCGGCAAGATCGCCGACACCTTCCTGCCGTTCCGGCGGTCGGAGGAATCGGCGCTGCAGTGGCGACTCAAGCTGGAGAACATCCTCGAGGTAGACTCGTACGAGCCGATGCGGTCTTCGTGACTTCGCGAGAAGGCACCCCCGGCTCCTCGTCGAAGTGAAGCACCGCAGCCAGGTGATCGGCGCCCGAGAAGTTCGCGCGTTCCTCGGCGGACGCAAACGCGGTGATCGATGCTTGTATGTGAGCACGGGTGGGTTCACGAAGGATGCTCACTACGAAGCTGATCGAGCCGACGTGCCCATCGCGCTCGTCACGATGCCCCGGCTTCGGGCTCTGTTGCTGGAGCACTACGAGAACTTGGATCCAGAAACACGGGCGCTCGTGCCGCTGCGACGATTGTACTGGCCGGTAACGACGTCGTAGGAGCCCCCGGCGGTGGGTGAAACGATGCTGATCGGCCGATCAACTCCGACAAGACGAAGAGCGGAGCGTACGCGGCGGGACGGAGGTTCACACCCCACGGTGTACAGGCGATGACTGGTGGCGTTCGACTTGTCTCTTGTGACCGCAAAAAATGCGCGGCATCGCCGTGTGTGGCAGGGGCGAACGCAAATCTGTCCCTCGAAATCTGCCGCAGTCAGAGCGTTGCGCCTTGCCCAGGGGTCGAACGCCTCGCTAGGTTGAGTGCGCAATGGCCTTTCGCAGTCAATCTCCCCAAAATCTCGGGCGCTCTCCCGCGATCGAGGGCAGCAGCGCGCGCCCCGCGCCTTCCACGGGGCGGGTCGCCAGCCTGCTCGTGGTGATCGGCGCCGCAGCCGTCTTTGCAGCCTGCCAGCGCGACCGCGCGTCTCAGGAGCACGCCAGCCAAGAGCATGCCGACAGCCGGCACGCCCCGCAGCAGGCGTCGGCCGAGCCCGATCACCACCACGAACACCACGAAGCAGCGCCCGCGGCGCCGAGTGGCCAGAACCCGGTCCAGCATGAGATGCGCCTCCTGCATCAGACGATGCTCCAGGCGGTCACGGCCATCGGAAACGGCGACGTGCGCCCGGTGGCGAGGGCGCTGCATGTGCTGCACGGGGCAAAGGAGCAGACCGAGAAGGCGCTCCGCGCGGGCACCTACACCCCGCCGAAGAACGGAGATGCTCTCGCCCGCTTCATCGAGCTCGACGAGGAGTTTCACGATCGTCTCGTCCCGCTCGTCGCTAAGTCGAAAGAAAACGATGTGCCTGGCGCCGCCGCGGCATTGGGGAAGGTGCTCGAGGCGTGCCACGGCTGCCACACCGAGTTTCGCTTCTGAAGGGCTCGTGGGCCGTCGGGCGTTCGAAGTCCCGGTGCGCTGCGGGGTGGTGGAATCGGTCCGGCGGCGAACGCGGACTTGAGGGACCTGCGCGGGCCTCGAGCCTTTTGAGGCGAGCCGGCATCTGCACGGCCTGGTCGAGCGGCAGCTTGCTCGAGCTTCGGGGCAAACGGGCCAACTCGCACTACGTTTTGCCCGACTTCGAGGAACTGCAGCTGAACCTGCTCGGTCGGCCGCCCGGGGCTTCGGCGGAGCAAACCAGGGAAGCTCGGGAGCAAACCAGGGAAGCTCAGGGGCAAACCAGGTCCCTCTCGCTGGTGAGCCCCCGGCGATGCCCCCGGCCATCCCGTTCCGCTGAAAGTCGGGGAAATAGTTGCAGGCGTGGGGTCTGGTTTACCTGCGCATCTGCTTGGCGCTGACCTTCCGGGGTGAATTCTAAGAGGATCTGCCGCGAAAGTTCTCCTTAGCTTTCAGAACGGGCACCGCGCTGATTATCCCGTGCTCGGTGATCAATCCTCGTTGAAGTTGCTTCGTAGCGTTAGGCGCTCGTAGAACTTCGGTATCTTCTGACGGAGAAGGGCCTCGTAGCCTGCGTCGTCGTCGATGCGCGAAAATCTCTCGTCAAGATCTCGTGCAGCAACCAGCATCCGAATGTATTCATCGAAAGAAGTGGATAGGCGCATGCTGTTGTACGCCGCAGCGATGTCGAGCATCATCCAAGCATACGTTAGACCATGTTTCGCGCACTCCCTGACCATTTGGTCGTCACCCCTGCCGCCTCCTTCGTGCGTGATTCGATGCCTCATCGACAGCAATCGATCCATCCGCCGCGCTTGATCCTCTCCCGGAAAGAACGCCACAAGTAGCCTGCGTAGCTCCTGAAATGACTCCGGCTTCAGGAGGACTTCAAAAGCGGCAACTACTTGTTGGACCTGTGCCGCGTAAGACGAGGCGCACGCGGCTTCTTGGATCTGAAGTGCAGTGTTCAAGAGGCGCTTCTCGAACTTGTTAACTTCTGAGAGAAAAAGATTGCAAACGGGGTGCGCCTTGTTAACGTCCCAAGGGCGTGGATCTTCCTCGGAGCGCATGAATTTTTGGAGGGGTCCCTTCGTCTAAGGAGCTGTTGAACACACCCTGACGGAGGTTCCCCATGTCCAAGATGCCTGCTCGATCGTTTTTCGCCAACAG
>JAEZYZ010000391.1 GCA_023418705.1 Pseudomonadota bacterium
GGGGTCGGCGACAGGGACGGGGTCGGCGACAGGGACGGGGTCGGCGACAGGGACTGGGTCGGCGACAGGGACTGGGTCGGCGGCGGGGACTGGGTCGGCGGCGGGGACTGGGTCGGCGGCGCGCACGCCTCCGCCAAGTGCATCGAAGGCCGAAGGTTGTGGGTTCTGAACGACATTCCCAACAAACCAGCCCATTTTGGGGGACCAAGAGTGCGAAGATCCGCCGGACCCCTATCGCCGCAGCAGCCGTAGCAGCCATCGAGAGCTGCGAATCGCAACGTACGCCGCAGCGATGGCGATGGCGACGAGCAGCGATTGAACGAACAACTTGATCGTCCACCACTCGAGCGCCGATGACTCGATGGCATAGCTCTTCAGGTGTCCGGGGCGTTGGTCGTGTGCCAGCACCATCGCCACGATGTGTCGGCCGACGGCCCCCCCGAGCACCGCCGCTCCGAACGTGCTCTGATTCCGGATTCGCAGCGTCACGAGGAGCGCCGCCACGGCGTTCGGCGAACACGTCAAGAGCCAAAAGCGAACTGGCACGGATCGCCACTCGGGCAACCTCGGCACGACCAGCCCTTCGTAGATGCCTTGGGTCAACAGACTAGCGGCGGCGAACGCGAGCGCAGCGCCGGCCATGACCGGGAGCGACGAGGACCCAAGCACGCGACCGCGATGCATGCGCGGCATCCCTCGATCCCTAGAGCCGCGAGAACTCGGCGTTGTACTTCGCCAGGCCGGGACCCAGCACGGGCGCGGCGAACCAGGCGATCATGAACGCCCCCGGCGGCGCGTCGAACTCGCAGCGGATCGACCAGGTGTCGGCTCGAACGAACCCGAACCGGGGGTAATAGTCTGGGTGCCCGAGCACGATCACGCCGGGCATCCCCGCGTCGCGACAGGCGTCCAGCCCGAACCGGATCAGCTTGCCACCCACACCGCGCCCCTGCCACTCCGGCAACACGCCCACCGGACCGAGCGCACCTACCTTGATCTCGCCGGACGGGACCCCGAGCCGCGCCCCCGAGAACAGGGCATGGCCAACGACGAGGTCGTCCTCCACCGCAACGACCGACGCCACAACCGCGTTCGCCGCCCACAAACGCTCGACCAGGCGCGCCTCCAAGCTGGTTGGAAACGCTCGTTCATGAACCTGAAGGATCCCAGGTCGATCGCGATCGACGGCTTCTCGAACCTCCACCGACGTCACCTGGCCCTCCCAACTCGCTCGCGCAAACCTTCGTAGAACGGCGCCAGCAACTCATCCGACGGGAGCCCGGCGACCTGGCCGTCGCCCAGCTCCATCACGGCCCACGTTCCATCGGCGAGCAGCGCCACGTCCATCGTGAACAGCCGGCTCGGGATTCGGGCTGCGATGTCCTTCATCCAGGCCAGGGGTGGATCCGGCGGACGGTCGACCGCCACGTCGGCCCAGTAGGGATGAAGGAGCAGCAGATCGCCGTCGAGCCAAAAGCTGCGCAGCTCCGCTCCGAGCGGCATCTGACTCTTGGGGTGCGTGCCGATGGAGCAGAGCGACACGAACTCGCGAAACACGAGCCCCTCGTTCAGATCCTCGCCCTGGAGCTCGAGAAACCGACGAGTGACCGCCTCGACGGCCGCCCGATCGCTCGCCGACGGAATGAAACAGGCGTCCTTCCAGTAGTGCTTCTGCGATTTGACGAAGTCTTTCACGATCAGCGGTGCCGCCCCGAAGGGCCGAAGCAGCTCGTGCACCCGACCGAAGTCGACGTCGCCCTGCACGTCCAACCACACCGAGCGCGGGGTGTGGCCTTCCAGCGTCGCATACGCTGTCGGGAGCTGGTGACAGAAGGTGTACGCGTCGACATCATTGATGAGCCGAACCCCGCGCCGTTCCAGCGCAGTGTAGAGGGCCGCGTACTGCGCCGGCCGCAGCATCCACCCCCGGTAGACGCCGAGCCCCGATCCCGCCGTCACCGCGGAGACGGCGGCCTCGACGTCCCCGCGAACCGCTCCCGTATGATCCACCAGCGCCGCCGACAGCCCCGCGTTCCTGCAGGCCACCCGCTCACGCTCGAAATCCGGATCGATGGCGCGAGGGTCGAACGGCTGACTCGGGAAGAGCACGCGGAGCATGGGCGACGGCCGACGGTACTCCGCCCGAGCGGTGAGCGCTACGGCCGTTGCTTCACACGCTCGCGGCCGTTCAGCGCCAGGAGAGCTTGCCCTGGATCGCGCGCTCCCAGTCCTTGCCGTCGAACGTCGCGACCTGGAGCCGGTCTAGGTCCACGCCCGCGAGACATCGGACATTCACGTCGATCTTGTCCGGGTCCGACCGAGGGATATAGAACGGGTGGACGCCACACGTGCGGCAGAACTGGTGTTTGGCGGTCTTGGTATTGAACGTATAGGTCGCCAAGGCTTCCTGACCCGAGATCAACTCGAAATCCGCCGGCGGCACGATCAGGTGGATGAAGCCCTTCTTCACGCAGATCGAGCAATTGCAGACGTTGGCGGTCGTCAGATCGCCGCACACCTCGAATCGAACTCGACCGCAGTGGCAGCTCCCCTCGTAGCGAGTCTTCGGCATGTTCCGATCCGTCCGAGCGGCGTGACACCGTGCCGCGAACGCCGAGCGTAGGGGAGGTCTTCGCCGGCAGCAACGCCGAGCCATCCGAGGCGCCTCGCGGGGCGCCACCGGAGGTCACCTTCGTCTCAGGATTCCTCGAGCGCCGTCAACCCGAGAGCCGCTCTCCATTCGGAGGCATGGGCGCCCCGGTCTTCGAGGCCAGCGGCCGCAGCGCTGGTGAACGGGAGCAGCAGCCAGTCTTCGGGCCCCGCGAACGCGAGGCGCGACCAACGATCGAGGAAGCTGACGAGCGACGGGGCTAGCTGCACGCCGTGGCCCTCGCCATCGTCGTGACTGAGGTAGTAGACCGCCCCCGCTGGGTCGTCATCCCCGATCGCAAGGCAATCGCCGTTCGGGACCGTGTGAAACGCGAACTTGTGATGCCAGACCGCGTCGTAAGCGTCCGCGGGATTCGAAAAGCACTCCGCCACCCAACCTTGCCGAGACTGCTCAGCGGCGACCACTTCGCGAACGCTGAGATCGATCCCTCCCCAGCTCACGGCGCGTGAACGAGCTGGCAGCGTCGACTCGAGCTCATCCCCCAGCCGCCAGGCGCCCCGCAGCGCCGCTTGCTCGACAAGGATGCTCCTCAGGACCTCGGGGATCGGGCGCCGCACATCGTGCTCGACGTCGCGCAGCACGTGCCCCGCTGGAGCGCCCGCGCGAAACATCGGATCGACCTCCGCCCCCGCACCCGCCAGAGTCTCCAAGCTCAGCTCGAGCCGGCGCGCCCACTGGTCGATGCGGTCTCGGAGGTCCATCAAGCCGGCTCCCACCCAACGGGTAGGTGCGTCTCGGCATCGAGCCGCCCTTCGAACTCCGGTCCCGCGTAGGATTCCACGACCTCGATCGTGCCCACGATGTGACGGTTGAGCTCCGCGAGGTCCTCAGCGGGCACCCAGAGCTCCTGGTGCTGCCGCGCGCCAGCCACCTGCACGGGATACCTCGACGCGAACCCGTCCTCGAGCTCGAACCGCGTCACGAAGCCCACGTAGCTCGGCGACTTCGTGTTCCAATCTCGCGCGATCTGCCGCGCGTACTCGACGTTCAGCACGGGATAGAAGATCGGCTGGTCCGGAAGCCGCGGAGGGAACGCGCGATACCCAGCCTCGGCAATCAGCCGGAGCTCCTCGAGACCCACGGGGCGGTACAGGATCACGATCCTCTCCTCACCCGCTCAGGCTACCAGCGCGGGTCTATCGTGTCTCACGGAAGCGACCGTCCTCCTCGTCTGTCTTCGCCTCTCCGCGCAGGAGCCGCATAGGCTGACCGATTCGCTTTTTGAACGAGCAGCCCTCCGAACCTGCACCCGTCGGCAGAAAAATCGGCGGAGCCGAACACCGCTCGAACATCGACCGGCCCCGACCAGGCTGCGCCACCCGTGAGCTGGACAGCCGCGCCAACGAGAGCGCGTTACGAGCCACCGGGTGGCAGCCGGATCCCGATGCGATTCCTATAAACCCCGGCGCGATGACCCACGCTGTCCCAGCCGCGCCCGACGCTGGTCCCCGCCAAGGTCAGGTTGATGTACGCGGCCGAAGCCGGGTCACTCGAGGCGCGCCCGAACTCGAGCGCGTTCTGCGGAAGCCCCCAGCCAGCCGTCGGCGACAGCTCGGTCGAGAGCTGAAGCGACCAGTTTCGAAACACGATCGTCGCGAGCTCGCGAGAGGAGTCATCCATGTCGACGAGTACGACGCCAAGCGGATCGCCGCGCGCGAGCGGCCCTTCTCCGAGCGTCACGAACGGCCCCTTCTCGGCGTCGCTCGCTTGCACGACGCGGAACGTCCCGCCCGCATCGAGGTACGCGAGCCGAGCCGGAGCGCCGAACGGGTAGTCCGAATGGACCACCTCGACGACGACCTCCGGACAGGGAGAAAAGCGCAGGCCGAGTCGGCGGTGCCCCAGGATCGAAAGCCGCGTGAAGGCGTTCAGGTGCGAGTAGACCGGCGCCTCCAGCTCCGTGCGCGCCTCGACGATCGCCGTCCTCGCCGACCGTGCGTCGACGCGTAGTGTCCCCCCGTCCTCGTCGTGCACGCGGAGCTCGCCGCCCGTCCGCTCCACACCAACCAGGGCCGGTGGCGGCACCTCGCGCCCAGGATCGAACACCGTCCAGAACCCGTCCGACGAGCGGGAGAGCAGAGCAGCTAGTGCGGCTCGCCGACTCCTGGAAGCCTTCGCCTCGGGTCACCTGGGCGCGTTGAGCCGACTCTTCAAGTCAGAACCAGTAGTCAGTCCTCAGGAGCAGGGCTGCCTCGCCGTCGTCGTCGGAGAAGAAGTGCGACCACGGGAACTGACCCGCGGGTCCCTCCCTACTGTTCGTGCAGCGTAAAAGCGGCGACTGCGTCAGCTGCCCGTACAGCGTGACCCCGATCGACGGTTTCGAGAACCTGAGCGCGGGTCCCACCGCTGCGCCGTACATCAAGGTTCTCCGAGTTCGTACACGTCCCGCTCAGGGGCGAGTAGCAGGTCGTGCACTGATGCGGTCGCGCTGCCCGCGCTCCACGTGAACGACGTACAGTACCCTGTCACGCACGGAGGTTCCGATCACGACCTTTCGATCGGTTCGGCCGGCCGCCAACGTAGCAGGTTTTAGCAGCGCCGACCGAGCGAGCGCGAGGGCGGCGTCTGGTGCAAACCGAGGTCGGCATCCGCAGGCCCGCGCCCTTCGAGGATGCCAGCGAGCCTGGTTCGGTCCGCCCAACGACGGTGCGTTCAGCCGCGCACGGCGTGGACCCGAGCACGAAAGCCGAAGCCGAAAGACGGCGGGGCCACGGCCCGCGTTCTAGACCCTGCGGCAGCGAGCGGGTAGCATTGCGGCGTGGCTCTGGGCAGGGAATGTCAAGGGGTGAGGGCGATTTGGTTGGTGACAACCCTGGTTGCCGCCAGTGGGTGTGCCGCTGGTGGAGCGAAGGAGTCAACGGCGCCCGAGCAAACGTCAGCGGGACGTGTGAAGAGACAGCCCGAGACGGCGGCGGGAGCGTCGAAGGAAGCTTCAAGCTTGACAGCAGAGGAAGGAAAGAAGACGGGGGCGACAGTCGAAGCACCGGGACCCGCGCGAACGGCCGAAGAAGTCCAAAGATGTCCAGACCCCTACGATGGCTACGGCTACGGATGGCGCGAAGGGGCACCACCTACCCCAGGCGAGGTTCAAGCGATGAACCAGCGACATGGTCTCAAGTGTGAGGACCGTGCGAGCGGCGCCGGCTGCACCGATGAACGTGGGCGAGTCGTCATCCCTTTCGTGTACGAAACAAGTGGGCGTGGGGCGGCAGTATCGGTTCGCTTTGCCGAGTCGGGGATCGCTCTTGTTTTGGATCGGAAAGATGGATGGGTGTACATTGACGTTAAGAATCACAGAGTCGGCAAAGCGCTAACACTGGACGGGATACCAGACGAGGTGTTCGGGGGATACGCACGGTTTGAGGCGCCAACAGGCAAGGTCGGCTTTCTGGACAGGGAACGGCGCATCGCGATCCCAGCCCAGTACGATGCGGCGTTCCCATTCCAGAGATGCCGGGCACGAGTGTGCGTGGGTTGTCACCCGGAGAGATGGAGCAAGTTTGCGCCTGATGAGGCCCTTTGCTCGGGGCAGGCATTCGTGATCGACGAGTCCGGCACCCGCGTCGACGAACGGAGCATCGACTGGGAGGAGTGTCAACAAGACAACCCTCCCAGCGAGAAATAGGCCGAGACGTGTCGACCACCACCCAGGTGCTCGCGGGCGTCCTTCGGCGCGACGGCGAGGAGGTCGTCCCCGTGGAGGCAGACTGTGCCGGGGAGCCCTTCCGCGAGGACTCAACTGACCGTCGTTTTGCCCACGCCGGGCGGCCCGTTGATGATTGGAACCTCGGCCACGTGACCCTATCCGCCCAGCGGACCACGAGTTGCAGCTGCGAAGGCCCCCGTTCAAGCCACCGCTGAGCACCGCCGCGGGATCGCGTCCGACCTTGCTGTTTACGGCGATCGGTGCGGGCCGCGTAGCACGACCAGCCCGATCGCCGACAGGGGCCTTCGTCGGCTGCAGCACGAAGTTAGGGGCCATGCCCGCGGCGCCAGATGGCATCGATGGTCTTCAGCACTGGTCGCGGTTCTTCGCTTCCTTGATCCAGGCCGGCAGTCGGCTCGCCAAGCTCGCGTTCGTCCAGCCATGGTCAGGATCGCGCCGTCGTTCGCGCAGCGCCGCGCGCACGAACTTCTTCGATGAATTGCAGATGGCGATGGTTGTATGCCCAGAGAACCTCGCCGCAGCATGGTGCCGGCAACCACAGTGGCAGATGAAAGTAGTCATCGACGGCTGGGCGACCCCAAGGGCGAGAGGTCTGCCGCTCTGCCCAGTCTCGAGTGAATCCGCACGCCGTGCACGATACACGGCGTGGTGCGGACCAGTCCTTTGCGAGGTTGGATCCGTGCGTCGCCCCATCGCACCTCCTAACGGGCCGCGAGTTCAGCTGCGAAGGCCCCCGCTGAGGTCGCCGAGCAGCACGGCCGCGGGCCCGTGCCCGTCCTTGCTGTCTACTACGATGGGCGCAGGCCTGCGTACGCGGGGTGGATTGCGCACGGATCACATCGCTTGCGAGAGTTGGCTACGTTGCAGGGTCAGATCTGGCGCCACCGCCCGCGAGGTCAGATCCTTCCCGCGCAGCGAGGCTGGGCGGCGCCTTGCCGCGCCTGCGGTCCATGTGGCTTCGGCCAAAGTCCTGCTCGGCCGCCAGCAAATTGTGGGGTCGACACCGGAGCTCCAGGTTGTCCACGGTGTCCGGGCCGCCCAGCGCGTGCGCTTCGCGGTGGTGCAGCTCCAAGCTGCCAGTCTCCGGACAGCGTCGTCCGCGGTCATCGGTGTAAGCACATCGTCCCGCATCGCGCGCCCACACCTCACGCCGGATCGCGGCGCTCAGGGGGCGCCGCACCGGCGCGGCGGGCGCTTTCGAGGGTACAGCTTCCCGCACCGGCGCGGCCGGCGCTCGCGAGGTCACAGCCTCCCGCGCCAGCGCGGCCGGCGCTCGCGAGGTCACAGCTTCGCGCGCCGGCGCGGCGAGCGCTCGCAAGGTCACGGTCTCCCGCGCCAGCGCGGCGAGCGCTCGCGAGGTCACCGT
>JAEZYZ010000477.1 GCA_023418705.1 Pseudomonadota bacterium
GCGCTGGTGGCCCCAGCGCCGCCCGTGCCGCCTGGACCCCCGGGCTCTTCCGAGCTGCAGCCGACCGCGACCCCGAGCACACACACCGCCAAAACACCGTAGCGCATCGAAAGCTCCTTCAGATTCGCCCGCGAGCCCGTTCAAGGGGGCAAAGCGCCGCTGGCCCGAAAGCAGCGGCAACTCTAGTTCAGTGGGCAAGGTTCTGCCACGCCCCGAACACCTTCGCTCTTCAATCGCCGGAGACGACGGAAGACACCGAAGACATCGGGGCCGCGGTTTCACGTGGAGCGCGGCGCCGTCCAGTCGCAGAGATACTTTCTCGTGCGAGCAAAGGCGCCTGGGCCTCGCGATGGCGGCCAAGGCCGCTCGGCACTCAACGGCACCCGAGGCACCTGGCTGCTAGAGCGACAAACGGTCTGCGGAGCGAGCCGTTTGTCGCGGAAAGTGAGACCATCTAGAGCACCGAGCCGTCAGCAGACGCGAGGGTTTCCCGAAGAATCGGGGCCCTCACCGGATGGGGCCCCCGATTGTCCGGGATCTCCGCGCTGGCAAACGGATCGGTGCTCTAGGCGGTCTCGATGGGCGGCGACCACCCATTCGCCCATGAGCGCTTCGTCGCTCTGGGGGCGCCGGCGAACGAGGTCCAAACGCTGGCGCCCACGAGGGCCCCGACGGCGTCGGTGATCAGATCCAGCATCGTGTCATCATCCCCGCGAATGATGCCGCCCCAGAGCTTGTCGAACGCCCACTCCCCGACCTCCCACAGCGCGCCCACGGCGACCCCTACCGCCGTCAGCAAACCGAGGAGCAGCAGGCGGCCCCCCGGGCGCCACTGCCGCACCACCCGACGGCCGACCGCGAGCACGACGGCCAAGCTCGTCATCAGGTGCAGGACCTGATCGTACCAGCCGTTCACCAAAAACCAGCCCCGGCTCTGGCCCAGCGCGGCGCCGGCCACGCCGGCCAGGATCAGGCCCCAGCCGAGCGCCTCCAGGCGCCATTGCCAGACATCGCTCGGGCGACCCCGGATGCGCTGGCCTCGCCTCGCCGCATGCACGTTCCACCTACCAGGCATCGGGCATGCCAGAGGCTGGATGCGGGCGCCCGCCGGACGACTTATGAATGGAACCATGGCTGTCGCTGCCCGGACTTGGGTTCACTCGGGACCCGGCACCGGCTCGAGCGGGTGCCGAGTGGGTCGCCCGAGCGGCGGGGCTTGGCTGCTCTTGATCGCAGGCCTGTCCGGTTGTGCCTCCGGGGCGGCGTCCCCGGAACCTGGCGCACTCCCCGCAGCGACGGAGACGGACGGGGGCTGCGACTACAGGGTCGACGGTCGTTGCTACACCGATCGCGATCAGGCCTGCCGCGCTGCGGGCTGCGATCTCAATCGCTGCATGATCCTCGAGTCGTACCCGATGCAGATTCGCTGCCACTGAACCGGTAACGGGGCACAGCGGAGCCGGCTCACCCGGCTCACCCGGCCGCCTGGGGCGAGAGGGGGGCCGTCGGGAGCCCGGCGCCGTGATGCAAGCCCTCGAAGAGCTCGAGCAAGGCCTCGCGGGAGCTTCGCTTCGGGTGCCAGCCGAGCTCTCTTCGTGCCCGGGAGCTGTCCATCAGCGGCACGTTCAGCGCGAGGTCGAGCCAGCCCGGATCGGCGGGGTGCAAATGAAGCCGATAGCCGGCGGCGCCGAGCTGCCGGAGCAGCTGACGCGACAGCGGGAGCTTGCGGGCATGCAGGGTGTCCGCCAAAACGTCCGGATCGAGCACGGGGTCGGCGGCGATGTTGAAAGCACCGCGCTCACCGGAGAGCACGGCGAGCCGATAGGCCTCACCTGCGTCGAACGAGTGCACGGCCTGAAAGCGCAAGCCGGGAGTGTCCGGCACGACGGGCACGAGGGAGCGCCGGAACAACCACTTCGGCCAGTACTTGCCGATGAAGAGCCCCTTGACCTCCGAGCCTGCCGTGCGCTTGAAGATCAAGCCGGGGCGCAGCCGCGTCACGCGCAAGTTCGGCCGTTCGCGCTCCAATCGGTCGAGGCTGTCCTCGACGGCGGCCTTCTGCCGAGAGTAGACGGAAGTGGCGATCCCGGTGGCCGGCCAGCTCTCGTCGACGAACCGATCCTTCGGGCCTGCTGCGTAAGCGCCAACGGAGGACGCATAGACCAGCCGTGGGACGGCAGCGTCCGCCACCGCAGCGAACACGCGGCGGCTGCCGCGCACGTTCACGCGCTCCAGCGCCTTTTCGTCGCGGCTCGGTTGAAGCCGCCAGGCCAGGTGCACCACCACCTCCGCCCCCCGGAACAGCGACACCAGATCGTCGCGCGTCACGTCGGCGGCGACGAAGCGCGTCTTGGGCACCTGAAGCTCCGGAATCCGGCGAGCCAGCCCGAGGATTTCGGTGATCGCTGGATCGCGCGACAAGCTCCGCAGCACACTGGTCCCGACGTTCCCAGTCGCTCCGGTGACGACCACTCGCATGATGGCTCCTTTCGTATCCTGGAGGAGGGCGCGCGCGGCGCCGCATCCAGGGACGCTTTGCAACTTCGCGGCCAGGCGCGTTCACGCGGGTGGTGCGGAAATGGGCGAGCGGCCGCGCGTGCGCTGACGCTCGCCCGTGGCAGCTTGTCCCACGGCGGCGCGGCCCGCCGCGGCGCGCCGAAGGGCCACAGCGCCCGCCGCCACGCCGCTCCAAATCGGAAGCCAGAGCGCGATGAACGCTAGGTTCTTCTGCTCGGCTCCGATCAGGTGGAGCCCCAAGCCAGCGAGCGAGCTCATCAAGAGCAGCCCGCTGAGCGGCAGCAGCCGTTTCGCGCCACCTTCACGACGGATCAGCAGGGCACCAGCGAGGGCCAGTCCAACAGGAGATACCTGCAGGAGGTTCGCGTTGCGATGCGCCACCGTGTGATCGGTCAAGAGCCAGAGCGCCAAACACGCGAGCCCGAGCACCCCCGCCAGCGCTCCGATCCCGACGCAAATCACGAAGTAGGCTCTGCGGGCTCCGCTCGAGCGACGGCCGAGCAGGGCCAACCCCAGCACCACGGCAGCCGTCGCTCCCCCGAGCGCCAGCATCCCGAGCGTCGGGCTCGGTGGGGCGCTGGCGGTCGCCGGGCGTTCGGCGCGGTGCAGCACCCGCTCGCTCGCCACCAGCGCCACACGCTCGCCGTCGCGCTCGACTTCGATCTCGCGCAGCGCTCGCTGCAGCTCCTCTGGCAAGAACAGCTCGTCATGGCGGGTGATCGCGACGTCGACGGCCGGCCCGAGCGCCCCGTCGAGCGCCAGCCGCAACGCCAGATCGCCGGCGAGCATCCGGGCGGTGTGCTCCCGAAAGCCCATGCGGGCCGGCTGCTCCGCCGTCAGCGCCCGCAGCCGCCCCCCGATCGTTTCATCGATCGCGTCGCGCACGCGCGTCGAACAGTTGTCCCGGTAGAAGTGGTAGGCGTAGCTGCGGTTCTCCGGCAGCGCGTTGACCCGCAGCGCCGTCACCAGCTTCCGCGTTTGCTCAGCGGACAGGTTCAGCCGCTGGACGACGATGCTCCGGTCGGCTCGACGGTATGCCTCCAGCGTGGACCGCCAGCTGCTGACGCTCAGCCAGTAGCGCAGATCACCCCGGAGAAAACGCGGCACGAGGCTCAGGGAGTCGAACGAGAACGTCCCAAAGTTGAAGACCAACCCTTGGCCCGTGCGCGGATCCTCCACGAGCAGGGCGTTGTGACCGAAACGGGCGAACGGATGATCGCCGGGACCGAACGTCACGACCGAAATCCGCGCGGCCTGCGCGGCCTGCGAGCCTACCCCATCGCTCGGCGAAGCCCCGGAGGGCGTGGCGACGAGCCACGCGGAGGCGATCAGCGCGATGAGCCGGAGCAGCCGCACGCCTCGATTTTAGCACTCCGGCGTGCCCCCGCCCTCAGGTCGCGTGCACCCCCGTGCCGCTCGGGCGATCGCTCGCGCGGCGTGTGGGTGCGGGGAGGCGAGGCTGCGCGTAGGGGCGGAACATCGCCGTCAGCGAGCGCCCGCGCGAGCCGGGGCCGGGGCGCAGCTCACCGATCGGCGGACGAGTGACCATGGCGGTGACGAACGTCAGCAGGAAGACCGCCGAGGACACGGCCACCAGCGCCACGACCACTTCGCCGGAGACCGGCCCGATGTGAGCACGGTAGAAAAACTCATCCCAGTTGCGGACGGGTGACGGGTGGCCCGTTAGCTTGACGTACCAGGCGCACAGGATCAAAAGCATGATGGGTCCGTACGCACGGTTCATCCGGGTCGCGACAGCGCTGAACAATGAGAGCCGGAGCTGCGGCCGCGCCAGCTCCGCCGCAAGCTCGCGCATCGCGTCCGGATCGGGCGGCTCCCTCCGAAGCAGCGCGGCCCAATAGCCCGACTCCAAGAGCCGCACGCGCCGGTGCCAGATATCGAAGTAGCGATAGCGACGCGCCTCGATCATCAAGAACGAGAACACCAACCAGAACCCCACGAGCAGCACCACGTGCGACGCGGTGGTCGTCGAAAAGGCAAAGGACACCACGGCCGCCGCCGTACCGAGCGCCCAGTTGGTGGTCGTGTCCAGGCGGGTGCGCCAGGTGTCGGAGCGCGAGAGCTCTCCACGCAGGAGCTGCACCATGGATTGCTGGCTGATGAAACCGGTGCTGCCGTCGATCTCGGTGCGGCTCGCCGCCATGACCGACAACTTGAGGATAATCAGGGGGGCCCGCAACGTGATGTTGGGTGCGCGCTATCCGGCGAAAAATCTCCGACCATGGCCGGAACGGCGTTTGCATCGGTGTGGCGACGTCATGCTCCGGCTCCTAGGTTCGCCCCGCGGTTACTCGCACGAGGACCCCCTGACGGCGTTCGTCCGGATCGTCGAACACGAGCGGGGCAGCATCGCTCGCCTCTGGACGAAGCGGCTGGCGGCCGAGCTGCACGATCTCGATCTGCCAGGCAAAGAGTGGAAGGAATCGCAGCTCGGGTTGATCGCCGAGCTCGCCCGCCTGCTCCGCACCCGCGGGGAAGACGCGGTGATGCTCTGGCCCGAGCTCATGCGCGCTCATGCCATCCGCCGCTACGAGCAGGGGTTTTCGGCCGAAGACCTTGCGCGAGAAATGAAAACTTTGCAGCAGGTGCTGCTCAAAGTCTACAGCCGGCACCGAGGCGAGCTCGAGCCAGAGATCGCCGACTTGATCGCGGTCTTGGTGAACGAAGCGGGGGGCGCGATGCACTCGGCCTACACCCGCGTCATCAAGACCGAGGAGGTGCACCTGCGGGAAGCGGCGCTGATGGAGTCGGTGCTGCACCACATCGATGTCGGCATCCTGCTGGCGGAGGCCGATGGCGAGCTCTCGTTCGCGACGCCGCCGGTCTCGGTGCTGCTGGGCCTGCCCCCACGCGCGCTCATCGGGGCGCGTGCCGACGGCCTGCGAACGCTGCTGCGTCAGCTGCGAGCCCGACACCTGGACGGCACCACCTTCAAGGCCTCCGACGTGCCCCTGCTGCGAGCGCTCCGCGATCGCAAGGAGGTGCGCGGCGTGACCATGATCATCGAGCACCACCCCGACCATCGAGAGGTGATCCTGGAGATGACGGCCCTGCCCGTCTGGGATGCCGACGGGGAGGAGCTCCTCGGCGCGGTCCAGACGATGACGGACCGCACGGAAGCCATCCAGCGCGCGCGCGCCCTGGAGTCCGCCAACGAGGAGCTTCGACGGTTGCACGGTCAGCTCGGAGAGCGCACGCGGAGTGAGGCGCTCGGGGAGCTGGCTCATGGCGCCGCGCACGCGCTGAACAACTTCTTGAACGTCATCCGTTTGCGCCTGACGCTCTTTCAGCGCGAGCCCGATCCACGGCACATCGAAGCGCTAGAGCGGACGGTCGACAAGATCGGCGCGCTGGTGTCGCGTTTGCAAGACTTCACCTTCGAGCCGAAGGCCGAAGAGCGCCAGCCGACGGAGCTGTTCGGGGTCGTGCGCGAGGCGCTGCGCAGCATCAAGGGCGATCTCGCACGAAGCAAGGTCGAGGTTCGGCTCGACCTCGCGGGAGATCCCGTGGTGCTCGCCGATCCGGTCAGCCTGCGTGAGCTGATCCTGAACGTCGTGCGCACCGCCCGGGGGCGCATGCCCGACGGCGGCCGGCTCTCCATTCACGGCACCACCAGCGAGGGGAGCGCCGAGCTGTCGATCGAGGACAGCGGCGTGGCGTTCAGTCCCGAGCAATGTCAGGGGGTGTTCGACCCCTTGAAGGCGCAGTCACCGCTGCCGCACCAGGCGCTGTTGCTCGGCCTCGGCCGCACTCAAGTCCGCCGCTGGGACGGAGAGCTCTTCTGTGAGAGCCCCGCGCAGGGCTCCGATCATGGCGTGGCATTCCGCCTGCGACTGCCGCTGGCAACGGAGGCGAGCGAGACCGCGGAGCAGGCGTCCCCGCGCGTGTCGACGCACCCGGGCCAGGCCGCCCGGCGGGTCTTGATCGTCGATGACGACCCGGAGAACGCTCGCATGATGGCGGAGCTGCTCAGCGACGAAGGTTATGAACCAACGGTCGCCCTGAGCGGCAGCGAGGCGATGACGTGCTGGAACGCGGCCGCCTTCGACGCCGCCCTGCTCGATGCGATCATGCCGGACAGCTCGGGCTGGACGCTCGCTCGAGAGATCCGCCGCCGCGCGCCGGGCGCCTTGATCGCGATGGTCACCGGCGCCGACGTTCGCGGCCAAAACCGAGAGAACCTGGCGCTGGTGGACGCCGTGTTTCGCAAACCCGTCGATCTCGGAGCGTTGGACGAATTTCTATCGCAGCCCCCGGGGACCAAGGAAGCGCGTTGAGGGGGGCGCTCAGCGTCAAACGGAGCCGAGGCAAAACGCCACCCCTCGCGCTTCAGCGAGGCAAGGCGGTCGAGCGGCCACGCCCGAAGATTGCAGTCATTGTCGCGCATGAACCCCCTGCAGCCGGTCAAGCTCGCTTGCCCGCCGCCGGCGACCCCTCGGACGGCCGTGGGCTGCTTGATCCTGCCCCGCCCCCGCGCGGCGATCGACCTGCTCCGCGGCCCGCTGGCAGCAGGCTGGCGGAGTCGTTCAGGAGGTGAGCCGGATTGGAAGCTCGACCGGGGCGTGCTCGAAATCGTGCCGGGCACCGGTGACATCGTCACCTGCCGCAGCTTCGACGATTTCCAGCTGCATGTGGAGTTCTGGCTGCCGCACATGCCCGAGGCGCGCGGGCAAGACCGCGCCAACAGCGGCATCTATCTCCAGGGGCGCTACGAGCTGCAGTTGCTCGACTCGCAGCGCGGGCGGCTCACGGCCGAAGACTGCGGCGCGATCTACAGCGTCTCGGCCCCCCTGCACGACGCCAGCCTGCCGGCAGGACACTGGCAGTCTTTCGACGTCTACTTTCGTTCGGCGCGCCGGCTGCTCGACCCTCGCGTCACCGTCGTTCATAACGGTGTGCTGGTGCAAAATAACCTCGCGCTGCCGGGGCCGACCCCCGGTGCTCTGCACCTGCAGGAGCGCGCGGGACGCGGCCCCATCCTGCTGCAGGATCACGGCGCGGCGGTGCGCTTTCGCAACATGTGGCTGCTGTTCTGACCCCCCTCCCCCTCCCTCGCGCTGCGCCCTCAGCGGCGGTGGACCCACAAGCCGGGCACCGCCACCTCTAGCCCAACCGATACGATGCCGAAGGGACGACCCCACTGCGCGAGCTCCTCGCCCGCGGCGCGGAGGGCGAGCCGAGGTGCCGCCATCCCCACCAAGACCTCAGCGCGCGCCGACACGCCTTGGATGATGCGCCGGTGCAAGCCCACCGTGCCAAACCAGACCGAGCTGGTCAGCGAATCGCTGCGCCCTGCGAACGGCGGCTCGGCGCGCCCCTCGACGCGCGCCAACACGATCCCCCCGCCGCTACCCACCCCCAGGCGCCAGGCCTCGTCGACGAGGAAATATTCGACGGCGGCCCCGAGCATCAGCAGGCTCATCGAGGCGCTCCCCTGTGGCACGCTCAACGCGTGATCGCCGAGCGGCACGCCGGCGAACACACCGGCGGACCAGGACTCGATGGGCTCGGCGCGGAGCCCCACCATCACGTGCGCCGTCGCGGGAAAGCCTCCCGCGCTGGCGGTCAGGGCCGGCGCTCCCCAGAGCCACAACACGGGTCGTTCGTCCTCGGTGTCGAGCTCGGGCTCCGGCTCTGGCAATGGAGCCGGTGGCTCGGCGGGCTCCTCCGGCGGCGCGGCGCTGGGCGGTTCGACGAGATCGAGCTCGATCAGGCGTGCCCGCAGGACCTCGGCGGCTCGCACGGCGCGGGCCTCGTCCGACGGCAGATCTTGGATGGGGATGGGCTCGGGTGCAGCTTCGTAGAGGCCTCGACCCCGGTCGATCCACAGCTCGAGGGTGTCGCGCGCAGAAGCCCGTATGGCGGCCAGGCCCCGCGGTCCTTCTTGCAGCGGCGCTGGCGCACCGGTGTCGACTTCGACGACGTCCCACCCGAGCGCCATGAGCTCCGCGCGCAGGCGACGCGTCAGCCGCTCGTCGCCAGGGGTCCGGATCAGAACGATCCGCACCTGCGCGGAGGGCGCAGCGGCGGCGGGGGCCACGAAGCCAGCTGGACTTGGGGCCCCCACGCTGGCCAGCGCGCAGACGAGCGCGACGCGAACGCGACGTCGCACCCAAACACCGGCAAATCGTGGTGCGCTGCTCGACCGCGCCCGAGGGAAACCCACTCAGCGACTTTTTTCCGAAACCAACTTTTGCGCAAGCGCCGCGTGAGGCCCCTCCGGATACGTCGCAAGATAGCGCTGAGCGCTGCGACGAGCGCCTGCCCCATCCCCCGAGCGAGAGAGCGCCTCCATCAACCTGCCGAGCGCCTCGCGAGCGAACTTGCCGCTCGGCTGCTCCCGCAGATAGGTCGAGAACCAGCGCGCCGCGCTCGCATAGTCGCCGCGTTGATCGAACGCGACGCGCGCCAGAGAGAAGGCCGCCAGCGCGGCCGCGCCGCTGCCGGGAAAGCGCTGGCGCAGCTTGTTGAACGCATAGCTGGCGCGCTCCCCCCGACCGGAGAAACGAGCGATGTCGCCGAGCAGGACCAGATCCTCGGGACCGGCCGCCTCGCACTCGGCTTCGAACCCGAGGGCGTCTGCCGCCGCGAAGGCCGCGGAGTAGTCTCCTCGCCGCGCGAGGCTGCGCCAGGAGCTATCGGCGCGGGCCGCGCGCGTCGGCGGCGGCGCCTTCGGCTTTGCGGCGATCTCACTCGGAACATCGTCGGCAGGCGAAGCCGGTTCGTCGCCCCTCGTGACCAGGGGAGCGGACGAGGGGTCGTCGGCGCCGCTCACGACCTCGAGCCTGCGATCCTTGCAGAACGCCCGCACGGTTTCGCCCGGCAGGACGCGCCGGCCGTCGCCGAAAACGCAGCCCGAGATCGTCACCGATCCCGCTTGCAGCGTGAGCTCGAAATCATCGCGCTCCGGGTTCCAAGCGACCTCGAACATCGTCCCCGTCACATGAACCACGAAGGGCCCGGTGCTGATCTGCCAGG
>JAEZYZ010000487.1 GCA_023418705.1 Pseudomonadota bacterium
CCCGCGGACGTCCGCGCGCCCACTCTCGAGCACGATGTGCGCCCCTCGCTCACTCGTATCCACCACGCGGACGCGGCTGCCTTCGTCGAGCAGCAGCCGGGTGCCATCGGAGAAGCTGATCGGAACCGGCCTCCCTTCGTCCGCCGCGATCCAGCTGCCGACCGGGTGCTCCCCATGCCCGGTGCCGACGCGAAACGAGAGCGGCGCCGGATCCGGCCGCCACCACCTCGACCCGCCCACCGTGAGCGCCACGGCCGCGGCCAGCGCCAGGCCGGCCCCCAGCGCCGCCCGGGTACGGACCAACCGACGCTGAGCGAGCGCCAGCGCGAACACCCGATTGCGCACCGACGCGAGCTGCGCGCTGCCCACCCGCAAGAGAGCGTCCTGCTCCTCGGCGATCTTCTTGCCCAAGGACTGGAGGGGTTTCAGGACGTCCATCGCGTCCCTCCATCGATCCACGGCACCAACGCGGGCTCCTGGCGCGCGAGCTCCACGAAGCGGCTCTGAGCGCGGCTCAGGCGACGTTTGATGGTCGCGAGCGACACCGAACACGCCGCGGCGACGTCGGTCAGCTCCATGCCGTGCAAAAACCGCAAGGTGAACGCGATGCGGTCGTCGGTGTCCAGCCGGTCAAGCACCTGATAGGTCCGGCGCAGCGCTTCGCTCACTTCTTCGTCTGCCTGGTTGGCTTCGACCTCCGGCAGGTCGTCCACCGGCAACAAGCGAACGAACCGCCAGCGCTTGCGCCGCCGAATGCGCGCGCGCGCCCGGAACACGGCTGTCTGGGTGAGCCAGCTGCGGACGCTAGAAGGGTCTTTGATCGTGTCGATCGACGCGAGCGCGGCGACGAACACGTCCTGCACCAGGTCGATGATCTCCGGGTCCGGTCCCATGACGCGCGCGACGACCCGCTGCACGTGCATGGCGTAGCGGTCGAACAACGCCGCCGCGGACTCCGACCGTCCGGCGCGCACGCCGGCCACCAGCGCCGCGTCGCTCTCCTCGACCGGGAGGCGCACCACCGACGGCACCGAACGAGCCGTGGCATCGGACGTGGAGGCGAGGGTTCGGCGTGACACGTGCTCTCCCGAAGTATTCCGGACTGGGGGCAGCGGCTCAAGGCGGACGGGTGCCCGAATCCCGGGTCGCTCGGCCGCGCTGAGCCGCCAGGGCGCGTCAGGACGACTTTGTCCTTCGAAGCGGCGGAATCGTTCGAATCGGACCAGTTCCGGCGGGGTCGGATCATTTCGCCAGAGGTAGCCATGACGTTTCGAGCACCCTGGTCGTGCGTTTGGATCGCGTTCGCCGTCGGCTGCAGCGACGGGACCTTTAGCGAGACGGACGAGGGCAGCGGTGGGGTCAACGGCGGTGGCGTGAGCGCGGACGGAGGCAGCGGCGCGACCGCTGCCCCCAGCGGGGGCGCGGGCGGCGGGTCGTCCGGGGGCAGCGCGTCCTCGAGCGGCGGCTCCGGTGCCGGTTCTCCAGCTGCCAGCGGCGGCGCCACCGCGGGCGGAAGTGGCCCGAGCTCGGGCGGCGGCGGCCCTGCCACGGGAGGCAGTCAACCCGCTACGGGAGGCAGCGCGACCGCCGGAGGCTCCGGCGGGACGAGCACGCAGGGCGCGCACCACGAGACGCACAGCGAGCCCGGAGCCACGGGCGACGAGCCGAACGGGATGATCCCGGTGTGCTGCACGCCGAGCGCCGAGGAGCAGGCGCAGATCGACGCGGTGTTCGAGCTGCTCAACGCGTACCGTGTCTCACGCGGCCTGTCGGCGCTGTCGACGGACCTCGACTTGCAAGCCGCCATCGAGGGGCACTGCCACCACATGGCGGCACATGCGTTCTTCTCGCACGACGCTCCCGAGTCGGTGGTCCGCTCATTTTCGGCACGCGCGTCGGCTTGCGGGGCGCGCGCCAACGGAGAGAACATCGCCTCTGGCTACCGCACCACCGAAGAGGTCATGACCGGATGGAAGAACAGCCCGGGTCACGATCAGAACATGCTCGGCGCGCGTTGGACGCGCGTCGGGATCGGCAACTACGAGCGTGAATGGGGGCAAATCTTCGGCCAATGAAGCGCGCCCTTGGCTTCGCGACCCTGGCCGCTGCCGCCACCGTGTGGCTGCTGCTCGGGCGTTCTGCCGAACCCGAGGCGGGGGACCGCGGTGAAGCCTCGCGGTCGGTGGTCGCGGCGGCGGCGCCCGAACCCGAGCCCCGCCGAGCGCCCACGGCCAGCTTGCGCCTGCTCTCCGTCGCTGCCGATCGTACGCCGATCGCACGGGCGTCGCTGCTGCTGCACGACCCGGACCGAGGCGCCGTGATCGCTTCGGCGACCAGCGACGCGAGCGGCCGCGCGACGCTCGCGGGGCTCACCCCTGGCGACTATACGATCACGGCGCTGCATCCCGACTACGCGGCGCTCGAACGAAAGCTGCGCGTCACCGAAGGGGATCGCGAGCTCGTGCTCGAGCTCGCGCGCGGCGCGCTGATCGCCGGCCATGTCGTCGGTCCCCGCGGCGAGGCGGTGCCGAACGCGATGGTGCGGGTGCTGGCGCACGATTCGACCAAGGAGTACGGCCACCGGACGACCGACGAACGCGGCGCCTTCCGCGTCGGCGGCTTGCCCCTCGGCACGTTCCGACTGTACGTACACACGGGCCGCTATCGCCCGCGCTACAGCGAGGCCGTGTCGCTCGCGGTCCACGGGGAGACCCGCGAGGTCAGCGTGCCGCTCGAGCTGGGCGAGCGCGTCGCCGGACGGGTCGTCGACGATCGAGGCCACCCGGTTGCTGGCGCGCGCGTCGGCAGCTCGGACCAAGGCAGCGCCTTCACGATCACCGACGATGCTGGGCGCTTCGAGCTCGGCGGCATGGGCACCGAGCGCGTCAACGTGTTCGCCGTCGCCAGGGGCTACGCCGCGACGCACTTGAACGACATCCGCCCAGGAGCGAGCGAGGTGGACCTCGTGCTTCGAGCCCCGGCACACCTCTCGGTGCCGCTTCGGAACGGTGGACGAGCGGCGGTCGAGCTGCGGGTGTGCCGTCCCGAGACGCGACCCGAGGTCTGCGTCGCTGCCAAACGCTACGCCGACGCACCCGCGGTCGCGACGCTCGAGAACCTGCCTGCCGGCAAGCTCGCGCTCGTGATCGAGCAGCCCGGAAAGAAAGCCCTGCGCGTCCCGGTCGAGCTGCACGCCGGCGAGCGATCCGCGGTCCCGATGATCGACCTCAGCGGACCGATGCCGCGGCTCTCGTCGCAGCCCCTGCCGTAGCTCGAGCGGCGCGGGGGCGCTTCATCGACATCGAAACCGCTGGCGCGCACGCTGGAGGACGATAAAGTCCCGCCGCATGTGGCCCCGCTCCTTGCGCTGCATCCTCTGGTTGCTTTGCCTGCTGCTGCCGAGGTGTGAGAGCCGCGGCCGGCTGTCCACACGGCCGCCGGCGCCGAGCGCCTCCGTACCCCCTCGCAGCACCAACGGCGTCCCCGTGACGTCCGGGGCCCCTGCCGTGCCCCCACCCGCGCTCTCGCCGGGGGCGCTGATCGAGGACGAGCGCAACACCATCGAGGTGTTCCGCCAGGCGGCGGCGTCGACGGTCTTCGTGACCCAGAAGCGGGTGGTGATGGACTACTTCGGCGGTCGAGCGCTCGAGCTGCCCTCGGGCTCCGGCACCGGCTTCGTCTGGGACAAGCAGGGCCACGTGGTGACCAACTTCCACGTGATCCAGAACGCGAAGATCTTGAGCGTGGCGCTGCACGATCAGCAGACCTTCGACGCGAAGGTCGTCGGCGCCGAGCCGCGCAAGGACATCGCCGTGCTCAAGATCGACGCACCGCCGGAGGCGCTGACGCCGATTCGCCGCCGAGACAAGGCGCTGCCGCTGGAGGTCGGGCAGAAGGTGATCGCCATCGGCAATCCCTTCGGGCTCGACCACACCGTGACGACCGGCATCGTGAGCGCCCTGGGGCGCGAGGTCGACGGCATCGGCGGGGTCACCATCCGCGACATGATCCAGACCGACGCGGCGATCAATCCCGGCAACTCCGGGGGACCCTTGCTCGACAGCAGCGGCCACCTCATCGGCATGAACACGATGATTTTCTCGCGCAGCGGCGCCTGGGCGGGCATCGGGTTCGCGGTGCCGGTCGCCACCGTGCTGCGCGTCGTGCCGCAGATCATCAAGACCGGGCGCGCCGAGCAGGTGGGCATCGGCGTGCAAATCGACCCGCAGCAGCGCATCGAACGCCGCCTGCGCATCCGCGGGGTGGCCGTGCTGTCGGTGGTGCCCGACACGCCCGCGGCGAAGGCGGGGCTGAAAGGCATCGAGCAGACCCCCCGAGGCCTGCGGCTCGGCGACGTCATCGTCGCGGTGGACGACGTTCGGATCGAAAACTACGACGATCTGTACAACACGCTCGACCAACACCGCCCCGGCGACGTGGTCGAGCTGACGGTCGTCCGCGGGCGGGACACGGTCAAGCTGAAGCTGCCGTTGATCGGGATGTGAGCGCTCAGCTGCCTCCGCACACGCACTCAATCATCAACAGCGCTTGAGCTCTGGGTTCAGTAGACGCGGAATCGTATTCCGTAGTGCAGACATTGGGTGTGCTCTGCTGCCCCGAGCGCATACCGCAGAGGGGATCCTCCGGCGTCGAGCAACCGTCGTTTTCCTCAATACAATCAACGAGGGTCTGACACGCCATGCCGCAATACGTGTTGTACTGATCCGGATTGCACAACACGCACGCCACATCGGCACACTCTGCGGCCTGCCGCGTCCAGTCGCACGCCCCGACGACGACGCTGCCACCGCTGCCCGCCATGCCGCCGGAGCCACCCGACGCGCCGCCGGCCCCACCGGTCGCGCCACCCGCGCCACCCGCGCCACCCGCGCAGACCCCGCCCAGGAGCAGCTCCGCCTCGTCCGCCC
>JAEZYZ010000021.1 GCA_023418705.1 Pseudomonadota bacterium
GACCTCTCGACGTCGACCGCGCCGTCCACGGCATGATCCAGGTCGCCCGCGGGATCGCGCGCGCGCACGACCTCGAGGTCATCCATCGGGATCTCAAGCCGGACAACGTGTTCCTGGTCGGGGCGGCCGGAGGCCCCGTCACGGTCAAGCTCCTGGATTTCGGGATCGCGCGCTCGACGCGCGACACCCGCCTGACCGGCGCCGGTGAGGTGTTCGGGACGCCGCAGTACATGGCGCCCGAGCGCATCGTCTCGATCGACGCCGGGCCCGCCGCCGACCTGTACGCCCTCGGCATCATCTTGTTCGAGATGACGACCGGGACGCTGCCGTTCGACGCGCGCGACGTGCCAGGCTTCTTCGTGCAGCACTTGAAGGTGCCGCCGCCGCCGCTGCGCAGCAAAGATCCAGGGCTGCCCGAGGCGCTCGAGCGCCTGGTGCTCGAGCTGCTCGAGAAAGATCCCGAGCGCCGCCCCGTGGACGCCCGGCAGGTCCACGCGGAGCTGCTCGAGCTCGCCCGATCGCTCGACATCGAGGTCGCCCCCGAGGCTCGATCGGGAGAGGCGCTGCCCCCAGGTCCCGCCAATACCTTGCCCCCCGTCGCGCTCGACGCCTGGGTGCGCCGCACGAAGCTCTTCGAGCAGATGCTCACCCGCGCCTATCCCGGTGAGCCTCCTGGGGAGCTGGCGGCGCTGCTGTCACAGGTTCGAGAGCTGGTCGATCAGATCGCTCTGGCGCGGCGCACGAGCCTGGCCAAGCAGCGCACGCTCGAAGAGCTGTCGGCGCGGGGACGCGAGATCCGCCAGCGCTTCGGGTACGCGGTGGACGCGTTGGGCATCGACGCGAGCAAGGCGCGCGCGGAGCAGAAGGCCGCCGCGCTCGTCGTCGAACGGCTCGAGCGTCTGGCCGAGCAGCGACGCGCCGAGGTGCTGGACGCGCAACGCGAAATCCTCGGCTGGGAGGGCCGCTCTGGGATGCAGCGTCCCTACCCGGAGCTCGCCGAGGCCTACCGGAACGCCGCGCGCAAGGTCGACGAGTGGGAGGCGGCGACGCTGGACGCGGAAGCCGCGCGGGCCGACCTGCAGGTGAAGCAAACGACCGTGAGTGACCTGGAGTTTCAAATCCAGGAGCTGCGCAACGCGCTCTTGGCGCACGAAGACGCGCTCGAGAAGCAGCAGTCCGAAGCGCACACCGAGATCGGCAGCCTGGGAGAGCGCGCCGACGCCCTCGAAGCCCGCTTGCTGGAAGTGGCGACGGCATTCTGCGCGCCGCTCAGGCAGCGCCCGGAGCTCGACGCGCTGTTTCGGGAGCTCGAGGCCGACGTCGCCGCTTGAGCGTGTTCGTCTGCCCCCCGCCCGTCGCCAGGGTCACTTCGAAGCGGCCGCCGCCTTGCGCAATGGCTTGTTCACGACCAAAAGCTCCGTGGCACCCTTGCGGCCACCTGCCTCGCAGTTGATCGAGCGGTTCACCCCGACCTCGGCGCACTGCCACCGGCGATAGAGGTCTCGGGTGAACTCCGTGTTGGAGTTGCTGAGGACCGAGGCCACCCGCCGCTTGGCGAGCCCGGCGAACACCCGCGCCAGCCGCTCGTGCTCCTTCAAATCGAAGGCGTGGCGGTCGTACGCCGTGAAGTTTGCCGTCTTCGACACCGGAACGTATGGAGGATCGAGGTACACGGCGTCGCCGGTCCTGGCGCGAGCACAGATCTCCTCGAAGTCCGCCACGTGGATCTCCGCCTGCTGCAGCGCGCGCGCCGCGGCTCGAAGGTTGTCGGGATCGCAGATCCGCGGATTTTTGTAGCGGCCGAACGGGACGTTGAACTGCCCCTTGCGGTTCACCCGGTAGAGCCCGTTGTAGCCGGTCTTGTTGAGGTAGATGAGGCGCGCGGCGCGCTGGATCTTGCTGCGCGGCCGCTGATCGCGAATGCGGTAATATTCCACCTCGTCGTAGCGGTAGGCGAGCAGCGCCTCGATCACCTTCTCGACGTTTTCGGCGAGCGCCCGGTACACCTCCACCAGGTCCGGGTTTCGATCGGCGAGCACCGCCCGCTCGAAGCGCCCTTCGGCCGCCAGCGCGAAGAACACGGCCCCGCCCCCCACGAACGGCTCGTAGTACGTGTCGATCTTGCCCGGCAGCTTGCGCAAAATGGGCTCGAGCAGCTGCGTCTTACCTCCAGCCCATTTCAGGACCGGGCGGCCCGGCGGCCACGCTCTCATTAGGACGGGAAGTAGCGTTGCCCGGACCCGCTGTCCAGCGGAGGCAACATCCGTCGCTCAAATTGCGGGCGCGCCGTCAATGGGTGCGCACCGGCCGCCCTTTGCCCACCTCGGGCAGGATGTCGAGGCGCTTCATCATTTTTTGCAGCCCAAACCGGCTCACCCCGAGCAGCTCGGCCGCCCGCGTCTGGTTGCCCGCCGTGCGCTCCAGCGCCATCGTCACGAGCTCCAGCTCGAGGGCGTCCACCCGCTGGCGCAGGTTCAAGCCGTCCGGGCGCCGCTCGCCGCGCTCGGGATCGACGACCTCCGGCGACAGGTGCTCGACGTCCACGACGTCGTCGGCGAGCACCAGCGCCCGCCGCACCTCGTTCTCCAGCTGGCGCACGTTGCCCGGCCAGCCGTGGCGGGACAGGCAGCCGAGCGCGGCCTTGGTGAAACGCAAGCGTCGACCGGCTCCGTAGCGCGCCACGAAGTGGTCGACCAGCAGCGCGATGTCGCCGGGGCGCTCACGCAACGGCGGCACCCGGATCCGAATCACGTTCAGCCGGTACAGCAGATCTTGTCGAAAGCGTCCGGTGGCCACCATCGCGTCCAGGTCGCGGTGCGTGGCCGCGATGATGCGGACGTCGACGCGCCGCGGACGCTCCGATCCGATCGGCCAGAGCTCGCCCTCTTCGAGCACCCGCAGCAGCTTGGTCTGCATCGGCAAGGTCATCTCGCCGATCTCGTCGAGGAACAATGTCCCGTGATCGGCGACCTCGAACAGCCCCGCCCGCGGACGGCTGGCGCCGGTGAACGCGCCACGGACATGGCCGAACAACGTGGATTCGAGCAACGGCTCCGGGATGGCGGCGCAGTTCTCCGACACGAACGGCTGTTTGCGGCGGGGGCCGTTGTCGTGCACGGCGCGCGCCACCAGCTCCTTGCCGCTCCCCGATTCGCCCAGGATCAAGACCGGCACCTCGGAGCTGGTGACACGGTCGACCAACCGCAGCATGTCGCGCACGGGGCCGCTCCGGCCGATGATCTTGGAGTAGTCGAAGCGGGTGTCGCGCGCGTGTTTGCTGCGGGCGAGCTCTCGCTCGGCGACGTCGAGCTCGGCTTGGCTCCGGGCGAGCTCGCTCGCCAGCCGCGCCTCGGCGCGCTGAGCCCGCCGCGCCGCCTTACGGAGCAGCAGCTGATCGCGGGCGTCGGCGATCGCCACCGCCGCCAGCGTCGCGACCAGACGCACCCAGCCGAGCTGCTCGGGACCAAACGCCCCGCGGCGCACCCGGTCGTCGAGGTACACGACCCCGAGCGCCTCGCCGCGCGCCAGCAGCGGGACCGCCAGCACGCTGCGCAGCTTGAGCGAGTGCACGCTCGCGAACACCTCCGACAGCTCCCCCGCGGCGTCCACGGCGACGACCGGCTCCCGCTCGCCGAGCGCCCGCTCGGCCAAGGTCCGGCTGAGCGCGAGCTGCTCGCCGGTCAGATCCGAGCGCAGCAGGTTGCGCGCGGCGCGCACGACCAGCTTGCCCCCGGGAGCCCGCAGCAACAGAAGCCCGCGCTCGACCCCGGTCCACAGCACCAGCGCATCGAGCACTTGATCGAGCAGCGGGCGGAGCCGGTCGCGCCGCCCCAGCGCGCGCACCAGGGCCTCGACGTCCTGGACCTGCTCCGGCAAGAGCTCCCGTTCACGCGGTACGTGCAGGCCCGACAGCCACGGGATGGCCCCGACGGCCACCTGCAGCTCCGGCGGCGCCCGGGAGGAGAGCTGGCGCCCGGCCTCGGCGCTCGCCAGCGCCAGCCGGCGCGCGGCGTCGCCGTCACCGCTGCGAGCGGCCAGCCGCGCCCCAAAAGAGAACGCCGCGCCGCGCGCGCACACGGGCGCCGGCACGCCGATCAGCGACAGCAGCTCGGCGGTGATGGTCTCGGGGCGCTGCGGCGGGTGCTGCGCTGCGGCGGCCAGCGCGCGGGCACCCCACCAGTCGAGGCGCGCTTCGACCGCCGCCGCGGGGTCCCGCGCGATGGCGTCGAACGCAGCGACGTCGACGCTGCCGCCGCGCGCGAGCAGGCGCGCTGCCGCTCGCAGCCGGTCTTCGTCCGTCCCCTCCATCAGCAGCTGCCGCGCCCGCTCGGCGTGCTCGATCCCCTCGCGGTCCCCTTCGGGCAGCACGTCGGCGAGCGCCAAGTGGGCGTAGGCCCGGCAGCGACGATCTTCGGCCGCCTTGGCGCGGCGGATGGCGTCCTCCGCGGCTTCGCGCGCCTCGATCAGGGCGCCCGCTTGGGCGTACACCGCCGCGCGCGACAAAGCCGCGCGCGCCGCCTCGCGCTTCCTGCCGAGGTGCTCGAACAGCAGGATCGCGCGCCGCGCGGCGGTCAGCGCCGTCCCGAGCTCGGCGAGGTTGCTCGCGGCCGCGGCGACGCCCGTCTGATACGTCGCCTCTTCCAGCAGCGCGCCCGCGCGCGCCGCGTGCTCGGCCGCGACCTCGAACC
>JAEZYZ010000038.1 GCA_023418705.1 Pseudomonadota bacterium
GGTGCGAAGGGCGCCTCCGCCCCGTCGGCCAGACGCCCTGACAGCCTCCCTGTTCTCGACCCCGACGAAGCTCGGGCGCCGGCGCTCACTGCGACCACCTCCACCGAAGAGGTCACGTGGTCACTGGTGAAACCGGCGAAACTGGGGCCGAAGTTCGCCGGTGGCGACCTCTAAAGACTGTACGCGTTGATGTAGAGGTCCCTGATCTGGGGAAGGGCATTGGTGTTGGCGTTGGCAAGCAGTGTCACGCCGTTGCCATTGGCGGACCGCCCCCAAATCAATGATCGAAAACCTTCGTTCGCACCCGTGTAGGTGTAGTTGCCTCCACCCAGGCCTACCGAGGCGCCGTCAGCTGCGTTCCAAACTTGAACGCCTGTCGGACCAACGCCTCCGTTGTTGATAGCAACCACCAGGCGACGCAAGTCCAGGGCCGTGGTGTACATCCCGGCCGCGGCGTACTCGGGGTACATGTGCCGTCGGCGGCCTATGGGGTAGCCGCTCGAATCGTGTCCGACGGCGAGGTTGGCGTCGGACAGGTTGGGGTCGAGCACGAAGCTGCTAGAGGACATCCCAAGCAGAGAGAGCACGTTGGTCCACATCCAGTTGCCGTAGTTTTGGCCGGTCAAATTCTCGATCAGCTGCTGCACTAAAGTGTATCCTCCACCCGAGTAGCTGAAGGTTCCATTGGAATTGACCTTCCGGATCTCCGGCGTATTGCCGTCACCCGCGATGATCCCTTCGGTGTCGGGTACCCACAGGCCGCGGCGATAGCCCGGGAAGCCCGAGACATTGATCCCGGCGGTATGCGTGAGCAACTGCTCCAGGTTGAACCCACCGGAAATCCCACCAAGCGTTATCCCAAGGTGTGGCCGTACGTTGGTGCCGATGCTCGTGATCGTGTTGTTGAGCTCAGTGAACCGTACCGCCCCGGCCGCCGCCACGACCTTGCTGACGGACGCTGCCTGGAATCGCGTCGAGGAGCTCACCCCTTTGCAGCTGCCGCGCTGCACGCGCCCATAGTAGTGCTGAAGGTGCACGGCGTTGTTCTTGATGACCACCGCGGCCAAGCCCGGGATGGAGTTGTTCACCATCACGCTCCGAACGTCAGCGAGTCCGCCGCTGGGCGTAGGGAGACTGGTCGGCTCGTTGCTGGAAGCGTGCCAGCCGCCGTTCGGAGCGAACGAGACCTTCGTGATCCGCGCTCCTGCTTGCCACCAAGACACGATTTTGTCGTAGCACTCCTGAGGGATGTTACTCGCAACGAACGTCGTGGCAGACAGCACGATCCATCCGCCGCCCGGGGTGAAGGCGACATGGCGCGCGCGGTCACCGCTCGCGGCGAACGACTGAATGGCATTGTAGCATTGTGATGGAATACCGGATGCGACGTGAGAACGGTCGGTCAGTATAACCCATCCCCCTGACGGGGGGAACGCAACGCAATACACCTCGTCGCCTGCATCGCGTTTGGCGACGAGCTGATTGAAACAGCTGGTGGGGATGTTCTTGGAGAACAGGTTGGTTTCGCTGACAATGACCCACCGGTTTCCTCCGGCGGGCGGGAACGCGATGGAGTTGATTCGCTCGCCCGCGTTGATGAACTGCTGGAGCTTGCTATAGCATTCATTGGGAATACCGGAAGCTTGGTAGGTTCCGGCGCCGCTCACGACGACCCACCCGCCCGAGGGAGTGAACGCAACCTCCGCCAGGTACTGGGCGATCAGATTTCCGATGGTGTTATGAGCGTCGTTGCTGATGTTCCTGTTGAAATAGTACCAGTAGCTCGAACAGGAGGGCACCGCAGCCAGTCCCTTGAACGGAATGGACGAGGCGAGCCCTGCAGTGATCCCCGCTTGAATGAAATGACGACGCTTCATTGCTCTCTCCACAAGGTGCGTGAGAAGTCATGGTTTGCCGCTCTGGCCGTACGGCTGCGGCGGACGTTGGCCCTTCGATACGGGCCTCCTCTCTCTTCACGACTACTACGGGAACAAGCAGCGGCCTGGTCGCTTTTCTTTGTGAGTCGATGCGCGCGAGACCCGAGCTCGCTCGGCTCATTCGGTGGGCTGCCGCTCCGCTACGTAAGCGCTGTCATCGGCTTTACCCCACCCGAAGGGGTGGCCCGTGTTGCGGTCGAAGTACAGCCGGCACCCGTCTTCGGAGATGAAGCTTGGGATCTCGTGTGCGGTGGTGTTGAGCTCGGCGACCTCTCGAAAGTTTCCAAACTCCTGCGAGGTGGACGTGCGCGTGGCGCTCCAAATGTCGGTTTGGAAGCTGTCGCCCGTACTTTCGTTGACCGCGAAGTATAGGGTCAGCTCGTCGGCAGCGATGACGGGAAAGGTTTGCGCGGAGAGGGCGCCGAAGTGCAGGATTCGTACGGCGCCGAAGCCCGCTTCGGTGCGTCTGGCCATGGCCAAGCGACTCTCGCCCATTTCTCGAGTGGTATGAAAGTAGATCGCACCGCCGTCCGGGGTGACAGAGGGCGCCCCATCCTGGTGAGTTGCCGTGGCCTCGCTCAGCCCTGATGCCACCGCGGCGCCGAATGCGTCGACTTCCGGGTCCCAGTGGCTCTGGTAGAGCCTCCAGAATCCGCTGCGGTTGCTTTCGAAGTAGAGGGCCGATCCGTTGCGGGCAAGCGTCGCGCTGAAGTCCCAAGCCGGGTCGTTGATCGATAGGGGTTCGCCGGTGCCGAACGGGTCGCTCCGCGTTTCGCGAGTCGCGACCAGAATGTCGTAGTCCCTGCCCGCGGACCAGAGCGCGTAGTAACCGACTCTCTCATCCGGACTCAGCCGCAAGCGAACCGCACGTGAGGGAAGTCCGGGAACGCGCACGGGCGCGCCAAAGGGAGTGTCGCGCGAGCACGCTATCCTCCTGGTTCCAGCGCCACCGGCGCCGCCGGCAGATGCTCCGGCCTCCCCCGCCGCCCCGGATTGGCCCGCCGGGGCGGTGGCGCCACTCTCCCCGCCCGCACCGTCCCCGCCCGCGCTGTCACCACCCGCACCGTCCTCGCCCCGAACGCTGGCGTCACTGCCAAGTCCCGCGTCGCGGCGCCCGCTGCTCCCCGCACCCGAAAGATCTCCGGCGGCGCCGCCCGGAGACCCATTACTGGAGCCGCCTGACGTCGAGCCTACGTGGGATCCCCCGGAGGTGGTCTCGGAACCGCTGCCCGAGCCGCCGGAGCTCGACGTGGTCCCGGAACCGCCGCCCGAGCTGCCACGCCCCTTTGCCAGGGGATCCTCGCTCACGCCGCCGGCGCACGCGATCCATGTGACCATGCCGACCAGGCTAGTGGTGCCGATGCGCGACCAGGCCGGCTGACGACAGCTGCGAATGCGAAACATGCTCACCATTCGAACGTATTGCCCAGCCACGCCGACGGCGCGGGTGAGAGCCGGGTGCCGCCGTCGCGTTTCATCAGCAGCGCGGCCAGCTCCACCTCCGCAAAAACCCCGACCCGATCGGTTACCCGAGTGACGAGTCCGAGCGACCCTCCCGCGAGTCCCACCGCGGAGGAGCGGTCGGGTTGCCCGTCTACCTGTTGCACGATCCACCCCACGCCCAGGCGCGGCCCGCCGTAGCCCTGGACGGATCGCGGCGCGGTCTGCCACGACCAACCGATCTTGGCCGTGGTCCGCCACTCACGCAGCGGGCCGTCGCGGGCCGTGAACGCGTCGACCGCGAGGAGCAGCCCATGGGTGGTCGCGCCGCCCAGCGCGATTTGCGCTCCATAGCTCGTGCCGAGCACTGCCGCGGTCGACCTGGATCCCCCAAAGCCGACGGTCGCTCGTAGATCCGGCGGCGGCCGACTCCCGGTCGATCGGGAGCGCTGCGCAGGGCCGGCGTCTCGTTCGAAGGGAACGGCTACCAGGTCGGGCGCGTTGTCGGTGAAGCCCTCGTAGTAGCCGCGTCCGTACGCGCTCGTGAACAGGCCGCGCGCGAGCGCGTGCGAGACCACGCTTCGGCTCCTCGAGCCGGAAGGCTCGAACGGCAGGTCGTTGAAGCGAGTGACCCCTCCCGCGCGCGCGAGCAGCTGCGCCTCCACCCCGCCCGCTGTGACGAGGACGGTGGAGCCCGAGGGCAACAGCAGAGAGGCTGTGTGGTCCCGCGCATTGTGCAGCGTGGCCAGGCGTCGGCCGAGCTCGTCCGTGACCTGGATCAGGCCCCGGTCACCGGAGATGCCCGTCAGCCAGCTGACCTTGGACGACGCGAAGTCCGACAGGGAGAGCAACGGTGCGCGCCGATCCAGCGCCGGCGGGCGAGCGACGATCGCGAGCCGCGCCCGCGCGTCGGCAACGCCGCGGTTGGCGGCAGACATGAAAGCATAAACTTCGCTGTACTCGAGCAGGCGATCGCCGTTCACGTCCGCGGCACCCCTGAGACCCGAGAGCAGCTCGTGCGT
Source organism: Pseudomonadota bacterium (assembly GCA_023418705.1). GTDB lineage: Bacteria > Myxococcota_A > Polyangia > Polyangiales > Polyangiaceae > JAEZYZ01. The sequence goes on from JAEZYZ010000038.1 coordinate 4,400, forward strand.
GAAGACACCGTGACCGATCGCGTCCCACTCGTGCGCTTCCGCACCGTGACTCGAGGCGAGCATGGCCCCCACGTTCGGAAAGCGCGCCAGGGTGACCTGGAGCAGCGCCGCGTTGGCGGCGGCCGGCGGCACGCTGACCACGTCCGCGTGCGAGCCGCGCGGGCGCACCACGGACTCGGCGTGGCAGGCGTCCACGAGCACGTGCACGTAGGTCGCCGGGAGGCGGGCCAGGACGCGTTCATAGAGAAACTCGCGAGTCAGGCTGCCGTCCGAGAGGGCAAGCCCCGGTCCTCGGAGACGCGACACGCCGCCGTGTCCGCTGAAAAATAGCCATACTGCGCTTTGAACCCCGCGCCCCCGATCGCGAGCGATCTCCCGATTCAGCGCCATCACCGCCTCCTCCACGGCCGCCAGCGTCGGAGGCTTCGCCCGCGAGGCCAGCTCGGGATAGAGAGCTTGCGTTGTCGCGTCCATCAGCGTGAGCAGGTGCACGGAGGCGGCGACCTGCCCGATGAAAGCCGCCATCGCGGCCGCGTCGTCGTCCGCATAGCGAAGCGGGCTCAGTGGGGGTGACTCCGAATCGCTGTCCGCATCGGGAAACACGCCGTTGTGCCCGATGATCAACGCGTGCAGGCGTGGGGCCGCTGCGGCGCGCCCTGCGAACGCCAGGACGGCGATCGAGAGCAGCAGTATTTTCGTCCAGGCCCGAGTCATCACCTCCCTCCCTAATTTTCGATTCTCAACAGCACCGGCAGCCGCCGCTCCGCCCGCAGCCGATCCCTCTCGGCCGGGGGTTTGCCCTCGGAGAACCAGATATCGACCCGATAGAGCCCCGGGCCGGGCAGGGACGCCAGCCGAATGCCCTGGGAAACCACGGTCGTCCCCTGACCAGGCTCAACGCGAGGACTCTCGCCGTCTTCCGTTGGGAAGAGCCAGATCCGTTCGGGCGAGGGTGGCTCGACGCGTTCGGCGCTCGCGTGCAGGTAGCCGGAAGCGACGCTGGTGTTGACCACGAACATCAGCGTATCGTCCACCGTGCACGCGCGCGGCGCGCCGGAGCAGACAAGCTCCACGGCTCCCTGCTTCGGCGCGGCGGCAGCTCCCTTGGCGGTGAAGCTTGGCGCGTTCGCCGCGGGCGGCTCGGACGAGCCGACGTGAAGCGCGAGCGCTCCTACGACGAGGGCGGTTCCGCCGAGGGGGGCCGCGAGGTCCGGGAGCACCCGCCGAATGCCGCCCCGCGCAGGCTGGCTCGCCACTCTCCGCAGGACACGCGCCTCGATGCGGTCGTATTGGGCTCCGCTGAGGTAGCCTCCGGCAAGCAGGCGCTCGACCTCCTCCTCATCGTAGCGCATCGGGTCCCTTCGCCCTCGCGAGGGTCGCGCCAACGATCAAATCGCCAAGCCGGACGCCCTCGTTCAGGAGCGCCTTCCGCAGCCCGCTCTTGAGCCGGGCCTCGTCCGTCCGGAGCCGCCGGCGGGTAATCCCGAGTGCGCTCGAGGCGTGCTCCTGACTGTTGCCGAGCACGAAACGCTGCTGATACACACCCTGGAGCGACGGGGGCAGCGAAGCAAGATAGTTCGCGAGCACGGTCCTCACCGTCGGATCCAGAATCGGCTCGTGCTCCGGGGCGAGGGACGGCTCGGGATCCAGCGATAGGGCGGGCACGCTCTCCCGCTCGCGACGCCGAGCCCGAAGCTGATCCACGAAGTGATTCTTCGCAATTTTGCGCAGGTACGGCCCGTAGGGCCGATCATTGTTGTAGCTCTGCCGAGCGCCCGGCGAGAACGCTTTGACGAACACTTCCTGCAACGAGTCAGCCACAACACTCGGCTGTGCGAGCTCCGGGCAATGCGCCGCGCGCGCCAGCGCTCGCAGGTACCCATCCAGCGATCGCACGTAGGCACGATAGACCTGCTCGATCGCCCATCGTTCACCGTCACGAAACGGCTCCAGCAGCTGCGGCTTTTCCCAAAAGAAAGGCATGAGGCCCCTCAGCACCCGTGTGGCCGGAGGCTACACTCGATGGCTTGTCACCGACAAGTGTGAAGGCGTTGGCTTGCGTCTCCGAACCGTAGTCAGACTCCAGTCAGATTGCGGTCAGGTAGGTCCCGCGCCGGTCGTTGAAATCGACGCACCCGTCCGAAAAGTTCGACCGAGGCGTGCGGGCCCTGCGTACTTTGGGGGGGACGGGGATGGGTGCGCCTGCGTCCGCGAGTGCCCAACCCGAGACTCGAGCGTCGAAAGGCCCCTTCGAGGATGCTTCGCGCTCGACGGATTTCTCTAGTCGCAGTCCCACGTGCTCGGATCGCTGAGCGGGGCTGGACCGGAGGATGTGGAACACGAGGCCAACAAGGAACTATTGCCGTCGTTATATGCCACCGTCGAGTACAGCCGGGGATGCTCTGGCGGGCGGGGGCGGCAGACCCCGGAGACTTCCGTTCAAAACACGCAGGGGGGCAGGCTATGCTCGCTGGGTGTCCGGGTGCGGGTCGTCAGGTAGGGCTCGCCTGACGGGAGTATGTGGTGGCCGTCACATTTGAGAACTGTGTGTTCCGCTTCGGGTCTTATGAGCTCGATCCGCGGGGTTTCGAGCTTCGATGGCGTGGCGAGCGCGTCCAGGTGCAGCCGCGCGTGCTCGAGGTTCTGATGTATCTCGTGCAGAACCATGACCGGCTCGTCACGAAGGAGGAGCTCCTACAAGGACCGTGGCGCGGCATGCCGGTCCGTGACGACGCCCTCTATCGCGCGGTCCTGCACGCTCGCGAGGCCCTCAGCGCAGAGGGGGGCCAGAATCCGATTCGAACCGTGCGCGGGAAGGGCTTCCGGTTCGTCCTGCCTGTCGAACGAGTGTCCCGTCACGGACGAGCGGGTTTGCCAGCGAGCGGCGTGTTCACCCGTCGGTCCGCTGACGATCATCCGGGCGCGGACGAGAGCCAGCGCGCTGACGAGCACGACGCCGCGATGCGTCCAGTGTCGACTGCGCCCTTCGTTGGGCGGCGATCCGAGCTTTCGGAGCTCACGGCGGCTGCCGAGCGCGCTCGGGCCGGCCAGGGCGGGCTCTTACTCGTCGGCGGAGAATCGGGTATTGGGAAGAGCCGGCTCGTGCGGCATTTTGCCGAAAGCGCCGAGCGCGAGCGCGTGGATGTCTTGTGGGGCCACTGCTCGGAAGCTAGCGGTGCCCCTGCATTTTGGCCTTGGATAGAGATCACGAGGGCGCATCTCCGGAGCTATCCGCCCCCTGAAGGGTGCCCGGAGAGCGATGCTAGCGACGTGGTCAGGCTCTCTCCGGAGCTTGGCCGGCATCTCGGGATGGATCCTGGTCCGCCGAAGGGCACCGGCAGCTCCGGTCCGGAGCTGCGCTTTCGGCTCTTTGATTCGCTGGCTCGCTATCTGCTTCGCGCCGCGGAGCGCCCGCTCATCCTGATCGTCGAGGATTTGCACGTCGCCGACGAGTCCTCACTTTTGTTTCTGGATTTCCTGCGCCAGCGTATCGGACGTTCCCAGCTCCTGGTGATCGGGACCTTTCGTCCGCACGAGGCCAGGGCGCGTTCGCGCCTCGCGGATCTGACGCATTTAGCGGGTTGTGAGACGCGAACGGTAGAGCTCGAAGGATTGGATCCGGCGAGCTTGGGGGAGCTGGTGGTTCAACTGAGGGGACGTGCGGCTTCTCCGAGCGCTCTCGCGCGCCTGTACCACCGCAGCGCGGGGAACGTTTTTTTCGCACTCGAGCTGATACGCGCGTCTCGCGACGTCGACGCGGAGTCCACCGCCGAGGAGTTTTCGGAGCTTCCGGAGCGGATCGCGGGGGCGCTCCACGGGCGATTTCTCAGACTCCCCTCCGAAACTCACGCCCTGCTCCAGACGGCGGCCGTCATCGGCGTGGCGTTCGACGCGACGTTGGCACAAAAGGTCCACGGGATGGATCCATCAGCGCTCGTCACCTTGGAACCCGCGCTGGCCGATGACCTGATCCAACCCGTCCCCGCGCACCAAGGCGCCTTTCGGTTCGTGCACGCGCTGGTGCGCGACGCGCTCTATCTCGAGCTCAGCCTGAGCTCCCGGCTCGCTCTGCACGCAAAGGTCGGTGCCCAGCTCGAGGAGCGCGTGGCGATCGCTCCAGAAACAGTCTTCGACGTCGCGTACCATTATCGCCTCGCTGCGCCGCAAGCCGGCGCCGACAAGGCCATCGAGTACGGGCTCATGGCAGCTGAACGGGCCACGGCCACGCTGGCCTACGAGGTGGCGGCGGAGCACTACCGCGCGGTGCTGGCGACGATGGATCCGAGTCACGGCGCGGCCGTTTCGGACGTCAACGTGCGGCTCGGCTCGACGCTGGAAGCCGCCGGACAGCGCGAAGCGGCGCTCGCCGCACTGCAGACTGCCGCCGAAGTGGCCCGGACCACGAACGCTCCGGACGCCTTCGCCCGAGCGGTGCTGACGCGCTTCACGGTGCAGCGGGAAGTCGCCGCCCTCGACGAATTCGTGCGGCGCGGGCTCGCGCAGGCGCTGGGCCAGTTTCAGGAAGATTCGCCCACACGCGCGCGCCTGCTGGCGGCCCAAGGCTATGCGGACCTTTTTCGCGCACCTCCCACGCGAAGGCTCGAGCTGTTCGATCGTGCGCTCACGCTCGCACGTCGCCTTCACGATCCAGAGACGCTGGCATGGGTCCTCTTGTTCCGGTGCTGGTCCAATCTCGAACTTCCTTCGCCCGAGCACCGGGCCCATTGCGACGAAATGATCGCGGCGGCGGAGGCGGCGGACGATCACGAGACGCTGAAGGCGGGCCGCTTGTTTCGCGGGTACCTGCACCTGGCCTTGGGTGAAGTCGACGCGTTCGAGGTCGACCTCGACGAGTACGATCGCACCGCCGAGAGCTACCAGCTGCCGTCCGAGCTGTGGTGCTCCGCGATGAACCGCTGCGCGCGCAGCACGCTGAGGGGAGAGCTGGAGCGCGCGGAGACGCTGTGCCGCGAGGCGTACCAAGGAGCCGTCGAGCATCAAGGCGTGTTGGCGGACGCGTTCTACGGCGCGCAGCTCTTGGGTATCGCTCTTCAACAACAGGGTCCTGCCCGGACGCGAATCATGGCCGAGCTGAAGCAGCAAGGGGAGCGGATGCTGGCGCTCGTGCCGGCCTTTCGCGTTTGGGCGGTGCCCGTCTTCTACGCGGCTGTGGAAACCGGGCCGCGCGCGAACGCGAAGGAAGAGCTGGCGAGCCTGACCGCGGAAGCGCTCGAAGGTCGCTTCGGCCTTCCGCATCGGGTGAAGGCGCTCGCTCTGCTTTCGGAAGCGGCCGTGGCGCTCGGCGACCTTCAGCAAGCCGACATCATCTACTCGAACCTGCTTCCGGCCGCGGGGCAAGGCACGTATCAGCTCTTCAGCTACTTGGGACAGGTGAACCACTATCTGGCCCTGCTTGCGCGGGCGCTCGGGGACCACGACGCCGCAGAGCGGCACTGGACCGCAGCGCATCAGGAGTTCACCCGCGTGCGCGCGTGGCGTTGGCTCGCGAACTCGCGCAAGGACGCCGCGCTTCAGCCGCGTCTCAGGTCTGCCGTAGCTCGGGACGTGCGCGCCTAGCTTGGGAAAGGGGCCAGCGCGGCCGAGATCGTGCCTTCGGAGTACGGGCGTAGGGGGGCGCTGGAAGGTCGTCGAATAGAACGTGCAGAACAGCGCGTTCAAGGCGACGCGCTTCGTGGTCGCCCGTGCACCGGCGGCGACGCGGGTTTCTCCGGGCCTCGTCAGCAGGTCGGGCTGCGGTACGGGGAGGCGCCACGACTCGACGCCTGGACGACAGCCGCGAGCACCAGAGCGCTCCCCAGAACGACCGCCACGAGCAGCGCGAAGGACCAGAGCATGGGCTCGGGGACAGACTCGCGGTCGAGCGCTGCCTCGAAGGCGAAGTCGCTGGTCGAGCGAGCCAAGTGCGCCACGTACTTGAGGTTGAGCGTCAGCCCGAAGCTGAGCACCGAGAAGGCGCCGAGGACCGGGACCACGACGCCGCGGGTGAACGTGAGCCCGACCGCCATCGAGAGGGTCAACAGCCAGGTCGCGCCGAACACGTAGCGGGGGTTCACGACGCCGCCGCGCGAGTAGTAGTAAAACAGCTGGCACACGATCGACCCAGCGATGCCGACACCGACGAGCCAGGCGTAGCGCCGCGCAGGGCTGCTGCCGCGGGCGAGCCGCGCGCGCTCGCGCCAGGCCCAGGCCAGCGTCCCCAGTGCCGACGCCGCGAGCAGCAAGCGCCCGAAGCCGAGCAGGGCACCTCGGGGGTACTGCTGGCCCGCGAGGCGACCCCAGAAGTAGTCGTACGTCATCCACCAGATGTCCGGGTCGAGCATCAACCCGAGGAAGAAACCGCGGGGATGGCGCTTGGGGTTTCGCTCGAGCAGGATCTCGGAGCCGCTGATCTCGCCGAAGCGCACCGAGTTGTAGTGGTAGAACCAGCCCCAGGCGAGCAGGCCGAGCGCGACCAGCCCGCCAGCGAGCGCGACGCCGACACCAACGCGACGCCAGCGGCTGCCGCGTGCGTGGCACAGGCTGGCCAGCACGAGCGCGATGACACCGCCGGGGAGGAGTAGCGCTGCCTGGATGCGCACCAAACCACCGACCATGACCCAGAACGCGAGAGGCAGGAGCGTCCCAATGCGTGGCCCCCGGAGCACCACCACGATGCAAGCGTGGGTGATCGCGAGCTGACAGAGCAGCCCCAGCGCGTCGTTTCCGACCACGGCGAGGTTGGGGTAGGAGGGCATGACCGCCAGCGTTGCGGCCGACAAGACCGCCACTTCGGGACGGTCGGGCACCAGCGCTCTTGCGAGTAACCCCACGTACAGGAGGGCCAGCGCACCGAAGAGCACCGACACCATGCGCGCCTGCTTGACCGCGGTGCCGAGCTCTCCCCGGACCTCGCCTTCGTGAAGCAGATCACCGATGAGCCAGTAGTACAGCGGTGGGTGCTTGGCGGCCTTCGTCTCCTCGAGTGTCGGCAAGCGCCCGTGCTCGGCGAGCACGATCGCGTAGCGAGCGTGGCGGCTTTCGTCACCCGCCTTGAAGGTCCCGAGGCCCTGGGCGTGCAGGAAGCCGAGCGCCAGGTATACCAGGCAGACCCCGAGCATTCCCCAGACGAAGGGCTTGTCGGCAAGCCGAGACAGAGCCCGCGGATGAAAGAGTCCCGTCATGGCGGTGGTCTGGCTCAATAGACGGCGACTTCGTTGAGGTGGAGCTGCGACTTGCCGGGGTGACGCAGCCGCACGTAGCGAGCCGTCGCGTCACCCTCGGCCGTCCAGGTCGAGAACGTGTCCTGACGCTTGTCGAACTCAGTCCAGGTCTTGCCGTCCTGGCTGACCTCGACCACCAGCGGAACGGCTTTGCCCTGGCTCCGATCGCGATTCGTGATCTCGACAAGCGTGAAGTGCTTCGCGCTCCCGAGGTCGATGCTGACCCAGGGGTCGCGTTCCTTCTTCGTGTAGACGCCAATCTCGCGTCGATTGCCGTCGGTGAGCCGCGCCGCGGGGTAGCGCGTGGGGTTCTCCTGAGAGCTCGCGGTGACGGTCGCGCCCAGCGCGAGGTTCGTGCGGGAGGCGCGCTGGACGAGCACCGCGACGAGTCCGGCGACGAGCAGCGCTGCCAACGAAACGGTCCCGATGCGCAAAAACCGCGTCAGTTGGACGCGGCGCGGACTGTCGGCGCAGTGCTCGAGTGCCGACACCAGGGCACGCGCGGCCTCTTCCAGCGCCCGCAGGCGGGTGACGCGGTCCTCGGGCGCGAGCGCGAGCAGGCCGAGCTCCCCGTCCTCGATGGCCTTTCGAAGGTGAACTCGACGCGATTCGGCGAGGCCACCGAGTGCGGCGCGAGCGAGCTCGGTCGCGGCAAAGCGCTCCCAAAGCTGAGGCTCGTGCCGCGGCGGCGGGCTCGGGTCCGGGTCCAGCGCGATGGCCGCGCGTGCAGCGAGAACGACGGCGCTGTGCGCGAGCAGCAGCGGAGCTTCGGGGGCGTGTCCCTGGTCGGTGAGCGCTCGCGCCCCACGCTCGGCGCACTGCGCCGCGCGGAATTCCTCGTACCCCGCGTCCTTGGGAGTGAAGTGAGAGCTCCGAGCCAGCCGGAGCTCCTCCGGCATCAGGAAGAACCGGCGCCACCTCGAGGGCCTGGCTCCAGCCGCTGCCTGTAGTTCAGGGGTGCCCGTCGCGGGGCCCCCATTTCGGCCTTGCTGCGTCGACGTCGTAGCCGTGCGCGGGGCCGGTGGGGAACTCGGGGGGGCGGAAGATCGGTTAGTCAAGGCGGCCCACGGTAGCGGGCGGCCTGATTGGAATCAATGCAGAACCACCCGCGGGGCGCGCTACGATTCGTGGCTGGTGAACCTACGGGAAAAGTGCCAAGGCCCCCAGAGACGCTAGACCGCGCCGCTACGCCGAGCGTTCGTGGAGGCCTGTTGCTCTCTGCTCCGAAACAACGCCCTTGTGCCGACGAAGACGAGCACGCAAAAGCTCGACGCCACAGGAGCAGCATTCCAAAGCAACGCAAGCGGCACGGTCAAGAGCACCGCGGCGGTCAGGATGTGGGCTGCTGCCTGTCGCCATGGCCGTCCAAGACTAAGAGGGCGACGGAACAGTCGGTTATCAAAGACGGTAAGGCCGAGGAGGTTCGCGCAGGTGAACCCAATCAGCGACAAGGTAGAGGCACCGTCGAACATCACCCCTGCAGCTGCCGCGAGAATGATGGCGCCGTAGACTACTGCAGCGCCCCACTCCAGGATCCGCTTGGTTGCGAGCTTAGTGCTCAATTGAACGCTCGCCCCACGTTGGGTCCGGTTGAGTCGTAGCCGCATCCAGCTCTCCGACTTAGCAGTCGGCTACCAGGAGGTCACATTCCAGGACGCAGGCGCACTGAACGTCGCTGCCGATCAGGCTCAGGTTCGGGATCAGCTCGATCAGCCGATCTTCAAAGCAGTTGGGCAGGGCGAGCTGCGCCGAGAACTCCATCGGTACGGGGCCGCTGACCGGCATCCCGCCGATTGAGATCAGCGAAAAAAGTTGGATCGAGTGCAGCGCGATGTTGCGGTGTATGTAGACACGCCCTCCGACCTCCTCGAGACTTCTGAAGTCGGCCTCGAGCAGCTCGAGATTCAAGTACAGCCACAGTTCGCCGCCCAACGTCCGCAGATTGGGCAGGGCCAGATGGGTCAGCGACAGGGACTCGAAGTGGATCGCGCCGCCGATCGCCACCAGATTGGGCAACTCCACGACTTGCAGGCTGGGGCTGACCGCAAGGTTGCCGGTGACTTCCGAGTATTGCTGCGCGTTTGCGGCGTCATCGGGGGTCAGGAGCGACAGGTCGCCGTCCAGAACGGCACCCGGCTCGGGCAGGGGCCCGCAGGTGGCGGCGCCCGCTGCCCCGCCCGAGCCCGAACCCGTGCCGGGAGGGCTCGAGCTCGCACCGGCAGCGCCGTTGGTGCTCTCGGAAGGAACGGCGTTGCCGTTGTCCGCGTCGCCGCACGCCAGCGCACCCCAAACTCCCAGGAAAAGCAGTCCCACCCACCGAAGCCCGCGCATCTCCAAGGCGTACTCGAGATCCAACGTGCAGGCTAGAACGTGCCCGTCGCACTCACCGGGGTTGCCACCGCGAAGGCATGCGCCGCGGGCGTGCTATTCTGCGCCTTCGTGCAGCGATTTCTGCCGTCAGCAGCACTCCGCAGTCGGGTCGCTTCGATAGACGTCATCGAAGTCGGGGGTGGTGACGCCGTGGTGCTGCCGTCCACGAGCGCCGTGCTGGGGTTTCAATACCGCGGCCGCGTGCGGGCAGGAGAGGCGCTGCTGGCGCCAGCTGGCATTACCGGTATTCAGTCCGTGCCGCGGACCTATGTGTACGAACCGGGGACGGGGTCCGTGCTGGTCCGGTTCACCCCCGACGGTGCCAGTTGCCTCGGGGTTCCGGGCGCAGATCTCGCAGGGCAGAGCGTCGCGCTGGACGCCTTGCTTCCGCGCGCACGGGTTGCGGAGGTTCGCGCGCGGCTCGAGGCGGCCGGCGACGTCGCAGCCCGAGTGTCCGTGGTGGAGCACTTCCTTGCGGAGCTGCCGTATTGCGAAGACGCACTCGTGAGGCGCGCCATCGCGCTGCTCGACAGCAGCATCGAAGGAGGTAGTGTTTCCAGCGTGGCATCTGCACTCGGTCTGAGTGCACGCCAGCTCGAACGGCGCTTCTTGGCGCGCGTCGGCGCGACCCCAAAGCGCTTTGCCGCGTTGCGACGTTTCGAGCGCGTCATTGCGCTAGCGAGAACCGCGCCATCGTGGACGGCAGCGGCCCTCGAGGCTGGCTACTACGATCAGTCGCACTTGATCCGCGACTTTCGCCGATTCGCAGGGACCTCGCCCGGCAAGTTCCTTCGGTAGCCCCATACCGGTATTCCCCGCGGTAAAGCACCGCGTCGAGCACAGGTGCTCCCCAGCCGAGAGGCTTTTCGGGTTGCCGGGTTCGCGATGTCGGAATTGTCCAATCCGTGCCTCTCGATGGGAAGCAGATTGGCGGCATGACGGACGCCACTCATCCCGACCTTTTCACCAATGCTCACAAGGGGATCCGGCGCGCCTTGTTCGCCGCTTGTGTCGACCTCGGCAGAGCCGATGGAGATCCAGAGCGTGAGCGCGCCGCCCGCATGCGCCTGAGCGAGGCGCTCCATTTCGTAGCTCACCACGGCGAAAACGAGGACCAGTTGCTGCTCCCGCTGCTGCGCGAACGGGCGCCCCGAGTCTTCGCTCGAATGACGGAAGCCCACGCCGATCTCGATGTGGCCCGTGCGGAGCTTCTGGTAGAAAAGCCGATTCGAAAGCTGTACCTCGCCAGCTGCGCCTTCACATCCCGATACCTGGCGCACATGGACGACGAAGAGCGTGTCCTCGCGCCAGTCATCCGGGAGGTGCTGTCAGTCGAGGAGGCCACCGCCTTCGGCCGTCGGGCTGTGGAGCGAACGGCACCCGAGGACCAGCGTCTGATGCTGGGCTGGATGCTACCGGCGATGACCCGTGGCGATGTCGCCGCCTTCCTCGGCCGCCTGCCGCCAGAGTTGGCCGCCGACCTCCGGGCCCTGATGGACGGGACCCCCTAGCGGGACTGGCTACCTACCACCCGCCGAATGCCACCCGCAGGAAGGTGGCTTTTCTGCGGAGCAGAGGGAGTCCAGCCCGCTGGAGCTGCGACGGGCTCGGGCTCCCGCCCTAAATTCCGGCGCTATTTCGCGAGCACCGGCGTGAGCCAGGGGACGCTGGGCGCATCGTAGACCTGGTTATCCCATTCCCGGTTGGTGAGGCGCACCAGGCCTTCTTGGACGAGCTCGTGATAAGAGGAGACGACGCCGGCGTAGGCGCGCGGGCCTTCACAGGTTTCGACCGTCACCACCATCAGCCGGGGCATGCCGGTGGCCACGTGCAGAACCGACGCAGGCCGCGGAACCGGGAGGTCGCCGCCGATGTCCGTGTGGACGTCGGTGATGATGGGATCCCTCTCGACGGCTTGAAGCGGATCGAAATGCAGGTCGGCATACCAGCCGGTGTGGCCAAGGACGGTGCCGTCGCAATTGATGTTCGCGTTGACGGCCTGGTTGATGAAGGCCATGTGCTCGGCGCCATGCGGTTGCCCGCTGCGCTGGAGCTCCGCCATCTCCGCCAGGATGAGGTTGATGCGGGCTACGCGCGCGAAGTAGTCGACCATCGGCTGCCCGACGCTTGGGTCGAGGTCGAGGTCCATGAGGACCGCTTGCGCTCGCTCCGCGAACCTGACCACGGCCTGGAAGAAGGCCGGATAGGGGTCGACGTAGGCGTCGGGGTACTCGCAGGCGGCGTCCGAGGTGTAGGACTGCTTCACGTACAGCACGTTGTTGTGTCTGAGCTGCGCCCAAGAGCTGAGCTGCGTGTTGAGCAAGCGCCGGCCCCACGCTTCGGTGCGGGCGACAGCGGGCAGATCCGAAGCGGGCACCGCCGCGGGCGACAGCGTGCGCAGCGCGTCGAGCCAGCTTGTGTAGAGGCTGCTTTGCCAGTACTGCTCGGGGTGCGCGTCGACCAGCATTCGCATCGCCGAGAGCTGGCCGGCGTAGCCCGCCTCCGCATCGAGCTCCTCCCCCAGCAGCGAAAGGGCCTGGTCGTTGGCGAGGGCGCCGAACGCCACGTCGAGCGGATCGGGCATGACCCGCGTCGGGACGCGGTCATAGATGACGTTGGACAAGACGTGGCTGTCGACGGTGTAGCGTTGCCCGAGCAGGGCGAAGCTCGTGTTCAGAGGGAACGTGCCGCCGCCCGGACTGCGCCGCATCACGTGGCTCGCGATCCGCTGCTGTCCGAACTGCCCTTCGACGAGCGTCGCGGCCAGGGTCGTGTCGTCGACGGCGTCGAGCTCCTCGGGGCTTTCCAACGCGCCGAGCAGGACGTCCACGTCCTGCAGCGTCATGTAGTCGTGCTCGCCGGTGAACAGCGTGATGCTTTCGTCGATGGCGCGGTAGTCGGCGAGCGAGTCTTCGTCGAGCAGCCGCCGCAACGCCACCATCGCGTCGACCTGCCGGCGCCGCAGCGATTGGCTGCCGTCGGGCTCCGTCTCGATCAATCGGAAGTCGATGCGGCCAAGCCATATCATGGCTCGGAAGTAGCCTTCGAGCTGCTCGTCCCCGGCATAGTGTCCCCGCGGCTTGAACTGCGAGAAATCGATGCGCCGTTTCGTGCCGAACAGCACGCGCTGCTGCTCGCCTGTTGCTTGCATGGCGGCGTCGACGATGTCTCCTACTCCCGGCGGCTCCCGCGCGTCGACCCGGCCGCCGTCGAGCAGGGATAGGGCGACCCCCAGGTAGAAGTTCAGATCCGAGGCAGCATCCGGCGGCAGCGTTCCCGCCGAATCGACGAGCGAGCTGCGCAGCGCGAGCAGCAGGCGTTGCAAGCGCGGGCGCAGCGCTTGCTTCTCCAACGTCTGCAAGATCTTGTCGTGGGAGCGGTAGATCGCCTCCAAGACCATGTCTGCGCTGATGAAGACCGGAAGATCCGCCGTATAGATCTCGGAGTACCCGGCAGCAAAGGACCAGAACCGCGTTTCCGCGTCGATGGCGAAGCCGAGCTCCCCGATCGGCTCCCTCAGCGCGTCGCTTGCGTAGGGCATCTGGAGGACGAGCTCCAGGTTCGTGGCCGTCAGCGGGTCGTAGCCAAGCTCGGTCTCGAAGGTCGCGGCGTGGCTGGCCCGCAAGCCGTCCGGGCTGACTTGCCTGGCTAGCGCGAGCTGCTCCGTCAGCGCCTCGACCTCGGCGGGCGCTTCCAGTATGACGTTGGTGCCCGGATCTGGCTCACCTGGCACATAGGGGATGGCGCTGGGATCAGGCCCACCTACATGGGGGATGGCGGTGGGATCCGGCTCACCCGGCACATGGGGAACGGCGCTGGAACCGGGGCCGCTGCTCGCTTCGGAGCAGCCCCAGAACAGCGCGAGCAGCGCCAAACTCCAGCTGGCCCTGTTGTTCGAGATCGAGTACCGCCGCATGTCTTCTCCGGTCGAGCTGCGCCAATCGTCGCAGTCCCGTCCGACCTGAGCAATAGACGTGCCGCAAAGTAGGCCCCCCGTCGGGTTCCGAGGCTCGCTATTCTCGGAGCCGGTCTCGAGGCGAACCGACCCCTCCAGCTGACCGCATCGCTCGGGTTGCGCGCATCATTGCCTGAGCCGGACGCCGGTTTTCGGGGTCTCTCAGGTCAAACCATGATGGCTTCGAGCAGACCGCCGGTGCCCTCGCCGAAATCTTCCACGGTCTCGCCGGTATCCTGGATGGCGGCGCTGATCAACGTATTGAGCAAGCGATTGTTCGTGACGTTTCCGGCATCGAGATACTGACCCTGCTTGAGGTACCCGCCCCCGTCTCCCCAAATGATGTGCGGAATGTTTCGAAAGCTGTGGGTTGGACCGTCGAGGAAGTGGTTCGTCCACAGCACGAAACTGCGGTCGGCGAGTCCCCGGGCTCGGAAGTGATCGAGCCCGGCGGCGAACGACCGCATGCGCACGGCGTCGATTTCGGCGTGGGCTTCCTCGGCATACGGAATCGGCGCGCCGGCCGCGCCGTCGCTCTCGTTTCGGTGGCAGATGAAGCTGAACCGATGGTGGCCCGGGTTCGACGGGACATCATAGACCGTGGAGTCGTATCCATCGCCCCACTGGATGGTCGCCGTACGCCGATAGTTGCAAGCGAACGCCAGCGCAACTAGGCTCATGTGCAAGCGCAGCGTCTCTTCGGTCGTCGTGTATCGGTCGTACTGGTAAGTCTCGTAAGCCTGTAGTCGATCGAGGTCGAGACCTTGCAGCGTGCAGCGCTCGGAGATGTCGTCCATCGTGATTTCGATGTCGCGAATCGCCTCGAAGTGGACTTCGAGCCGCTGCTTGTCCGCGGAGCTCAGTCGCCGATGGTTCATCAGCGCCGTCAGCTCCTCGCGGACGAGGTCGTGAATGCTGTTGCGGCTCGTGGCGAGCAGCCGGGCGGCCTCTTCCGCGGAGGGCGTCATGCCGCCGCCCGGAGTCACAAGCCCCACGAGCTCCAAATAGAGCCGGTAGGGGCTCTGCTCGGCAGCTCGCAGCTGGCCCGGGCCGGCGAAAGACAGGCGCTCGTCGATGTAGCCCGATTGTGCTCCCGCATAGAGCGTCAGCGGCTCCTTGTCAGGATGGACGCGCGAAGCGATGACCACATCGGCGGAGGGGCCGGCGGCCAATGCGTCTGCGCCCGTCGTCAGCGGAGGGACCGCCGTGAGCGCCTGGCAGTACCCTACCGCGTGGGCATCACCCACGTTGGAGCCGGGCCAGTCGATGCCCGTGAGAAACAGGAGATGTTTGGCATGGGGCGCGAGCTCACTGGTGGCCTTGCCAGCGGACGCCAGCTCGGCACTCGTGAGCGGAGCGGGAGCCGCGGGGAAGAACCGCGCCGGAACGACGCCGCAGGCGGCGCAGATGAACAAGCTGAAAACCGGCTTCTCGTCGGCCGCCCAGGCGGAGCGCTCGGGAAGGCTCTCCAAGAAAGGCAGCGCAAGGGTCGCGCCCGCGGCGCCCCTCAAGAACGCGCGCCGGTTCACGCGGCGGACCGGCAGCCGACGAGGCCCGGTCATGGCGTTCCCTCCGCGCGCAACCGGAACGCCGGGTCCCTCACCAAGGCGATCACCGTCTCCTTCAGGGATTCGTCCAGGCTCACGATCGAAAGCCGATCGAGCAGCGGGCGATCGCCCTCGACCAAGTCACGCTGAAGCGCGTAGCCGGCCACCTTTTTCGCGTAGCAGGTGTGAGCTTGTGTCGTCTCCGCCATGATTTGCATCAGCTCCTTCGCGCCCGAGTAGCTTCTTTCGCCGTCGGCGAAGGGGTAGCTCGCGGCAGTATCGATGGACAGGCCGTTGTCGAGATCGCGGTGTCGCCCCAGCCCGTCGAAGTCCTCGAAAGCGAAACCGAGCGGGTCGATGTACAGGGTATGGCAATCGCCACAATCGGCCGTGAGCTCTTCAATGCGTTCGCGGTTCGTTTGGTCCGTAATGGGCAGGGGAGGCTTCGCCTCCATGCCCGGTTCCGGAGCAGGCAAACGGTGACACAAGACCTCGGCGTTGAGTGCGATGCCACGGCCGATCGTCCCGGGCGCATCACTGGTGCTGAACAGTGTCAAGAACGGGACCTGCATGAAATAGCCGACGCGCGACGCGTCGAGGTTTCGTTCCTCGATGGCCGCCGGGGGATCCACGCCGTAGAGGGTCGCGAGCCCGGGCCCCACGAACGCCCGCGGCGAAGTCAGAATCTCGCGCAGGCCTTCACCTTCGGCGAACACCCGGTCGAAAAACAACGACGAGGCTTCCGAGAACTCCGCGTTCAGCGCCGAGTCGAACCCGGGAACGTTTGCCTTTTCGATCGCCGCATAGCGGGTAAGCCGGTACGCCTGACCGTGAAAGTCGCGCATCACCTCGGCAGCGGCGGGCTCGTCGAGCATCTGTCGCGCCGCGTTCTCGAGTCCGTCGGCAGAGTCGAGCTCGCCGGCGGCGGCCCTGTCGAGCAGCGCGTCGCTCGGCGTGGTTCCGAGCAGCCAGAACGAAAGCTTTGCAGCCGCTTCGTAGCCGTCGAGCGGCTCACCTGCGGGGCCGAGCTCGCTACGGTAGAGAAAATGCGGCGAGACGAGCAGGGCGCGGACGACGAGCGCGGCTCCGTTGGCGAACCCTGCTCCGTAGAGCTCTTCGCCCAGCGCGAACACCCCCTCGTACTTCGCTTGCTCTTCGGGAGTGAGGGGGCGTCGAAACGCGCGGCGCCCCACGGCGGCGACGAAACCACTGGCGTCGGTCCCCGGGTAGACTCGCGAGAGAGCGTCGGGTGAGCCGGTCGCGAGCGCCGCCGCGGCTTCAGCCCCGCTCTCGAAGTCCAGCGCTCGCTGGGCGTCGACGTAGAGCCCCTTCTCGTTGTTCGTGAAGTCTCCGGCAAGGACAGGCGGCTGAAACGCATCGCCGAGCTCCCCAGGCTCCGCCAGGCGAAGAATATCAGTGACCGCGCTCTTCCACTGACTATTGGTGAGCCGCTGCAAGCGCGTGTAGATCGGCGAACCGTCGAGGTGCACCGAGCTCGAACCCGACCCGGTCGAGCCGCCAGTATGACCGCCGCCGCCTGCCGTCCCGCCGCCTGCCGTCCCGCCGCCTGCCGTCCGCCCGCCTCCGGTCTCACCCCCGCCCGAGCCGCCCCCCGGCCCTTCACCCTCGGCGCTCTCTCCGGAACCCGATGACACTCCGCCACAGGCCGCAACCGCAAACGGAATGAACAATATCGGGCGTTGAACAAAGGTCCGTCCCCAGCCAAACATTCAGGCCTCCACGTCAATTCAATCGCCGCCCCGCGGGTTTCTGATCTCATCGAGATGGCAACGCGGGCGCAAATCCATCCCGAGCCACCACGCCAGCGCGCTGCGAACGCTGGCGCTCGCTGCCCGAGCTGACGTTGCCCCTCGGCTAGACGGTGCTCTACAGGCCTTGCCCGCCCGGCGTCGCCGGTTCCAGCCCGAGATGAGGAGGCCCAGACTCAGCCACAGCGGCGTCGTCGCGCCCTTTGGGGCCCACGGCGTGATCGCGCAGCCGGAGTCCGACGTTGAGGGCGCGCGACCTTGGGTGCTGGCAGCGCCGGGGGTCGCGCCGCTGCCACCGCGAGCACCGCTGCCACCGACGCCGGTGTTGCTGCCGCCCGCGCTCGTGGTTCCGCCACCGCCGCCGACTCCGCTCCCGCCGCCGCTCGCTCCGGATCCGCCGGATCCGCCGCTGCTCACGCCGTTGCCACCGGCACCAC
>JAEZYZ010000099.1 GCA_023418705.1 Pseudomonadota bacterium
CCCACCTCGAGTCGGTGAAAACGGATTTCACGACCGAGACAGCGAGCTGTGTCGACCCGTCTGGCTCGGAGATTGGTCACAGGAAGGTCGGAAGATCGGAAGGGGGACCGACGTCGTCGGCCCCCGAACGGAGTCGATCTCGACCGGCGCAACCCCAACCGCGGCGGCCAACCTCGTGCTCGAGCGCCTCGGGCGAATCCCCCCAATCCCCAAAATCTTCCGCTCTTCCGCGCCTTCCTGTGAAAATCAAGGGAGCTCGTGGTGCCTACTTCGGACCTCGTTTTCATAGGAGGGCGGAAGATCGGAAGAGGGACCGATCTCGTCGGTCCCCCTTTTCGGTCCGTCCGCGCCTTCCCGTGAACAAACGGGAAAACCGCTCCCCCCCCTCTCGCGCCGGACGAACGGCGGTCGCGGGTCAGATGTCGTAGTACAGGAAAAACTCGACTGGGGTTGGGTGCAGGCGCGTGATCTGCAGCTCCTTCTCGCGTTTGTAGTCGAGCCACATCTCGATCGCGTCGCGCGTGAACACGTCGCCTTTCAACAGAAATTCATAGTCGCGCTCGAGCGCGTCGAGTGCTTCCTCGAGCGAGGCCGGCACGCGAGACACGTCCTTGAGCTCCTCCGGCGACAGCGAATAGATGTCCTTGTCGAGCGGGTCTCCGGGATCGATCTTGTTTTGAATGCCGTCCAGTCCCGCCATCATCATCGCTGAAAACGCGATGTAGGGATTGCAGGTCGGATCGGGGAAGCGCAGCTCGAGCCGGCGCGCCTTGGGAGACGGGGAATAGGTCGAGATGCGGATCGCCGCCGAGCGATTACGGCTGGAGTACGCCAAATTGACCGGCGCTTCGAACCCGGGGACCAGACGCTTGTAGCTGTTGGTCGTCGGGTTGGTGAGCGCCGTGAGCGCCGGTGCGTGCTTGAGCACACCACCGATATAGTAGAGGGCCAGCTCGCTCAGACCCGCGTACCCGTCCCCGGCAAACAGGGGCTTGCCGTCCTTCCAAAGCGACTGGTGACAGTGCATCCCATTGCCGTTGTCGCCGTAGATGGGTTTCGGCATGAACGTCGCCGATTTGTTGTAGCGGCGCGCCACGTTCTTCACGATGTACTTGAACCACATCAGCTTGTCGGCGATGCGCGTCAGGTTGTCGAAGCGCATGTCGATCTCACCCTGACCGGCGGTGGCCACCTCGTGATGGCTGACCTCCACCTGAATCCCGACCTGCTTCATGATCATGCAGATCTCGGTCCGCAGGTCCATCTGGGTGTCTTGCGGAGGTACGGGGAAATAGCCCTCCTTGTGGCGAATCTTGTGGGCCAGGTTCGGCTTCTCGTCGCGCCCCGTGTTCCAGTCCGCCTCGACCGAATCGATGAAGTAGTACGCCTCGTTGATGCCAGCGTCGAAGCGAACGTCGTCGAAGATGAAAAACTCCGCTTCGGGACCGAAGTACACCGTGTCTGCGATCCCCGTCGACTTGAGGTACGTCTCGGCTTTCGCGGCGATGTGCCGCGGGTCACGGCTGTAGTTCTGCCGCGTCAGCGTGTCCTGAATCGTGCACTGCAAGGAGAGCGTCGGGTACTTGGTGAAAGGATCCATCACCGCCGTCCGAGGATCCGGCATCAGCAGCATGTCGCTCTGGTTGATCGGCTGAAAGCCTCGGATCGAGGACCCGTCGAAACCGAACCCGTCCTCGAAGCTCTCGACCTGGAGCTGTTCGAACGGAACGCTCGTGTGCTGCCACTTGCCGATCAGGTCGATGAACTTCAAGTCGACCATCACGGTTTGATTCTTCTTCCCGAACTCGATGACTTCCTTCGGATCCATTCCGTCGCCTCCTCTACGTTGACAGCCCAGCGTGCCTCGAAAGGGTTGGTTGCCCAAGCGCCCCCCGGCCCTCCTGCGCCGAGCGCTGGCCCAACGCCGGTCTCGATTCGTGCGCGCGGCTGACCGCGCTGTTTGCTGGGGCCGGGGCCCCTGGCCCAGGCTTTCATACCTCCGATCGCCCGCTCGGAGAAGTCGCGCCGCGCCCCCTACGAGCGGACCGCCAGCGCGGCCGCTTCGAGCAGGGCCCGAAGCGAGCGGCGCGGCGTTGAAGGCTCGCCCCTCGTTCCCGGACGAGCTCAGGACGGACGCAAGGTCGTCGCGCCCGACGCGTCAGATCGCCTCTTCGGCGCGCTCGCCCGTGCGGATGCGGACCGCCTCGTCGACCGGTGTCACGAAGATCTTTCCGTCGCCGATGCGCCCGGTCTTGGCGCTCTTTTCGATCGCGTCGATGACCTGCTGCGCCAGCTCATCGGAGACGACGATCTCGAGCTTTACCTTCGGTACGAAGTCGACGACGTAGGCGGAGCCGCGGTAGACTTCCTTTTTGCCGCCGGTTCGACCGAAACCTTTGACCTCGGTGACGGTCATGCCCTGGATGCCGACCTCCGAAAGGGCATCCTTCACTTCATCGAGCTTGAAGGGCTTGATGATCGCTTCTACTTTTTTCATTGAGCACCTGACCTTCCGGGACCCGAGCGGGCCCCAAGCGCACACGTTTCCCGTCTCCCGGCTCGCAAAGCCACAGGATGAACGTTTCAGCGCTCTAGTTCGAGTAACGGTGCCCATGTTTCAAGAATGTTTCGCGCGCGAGTCACCGCAGAACAATCGCTCTTTTTCGTAGGAGGCCCGAGGCCGCCGCCGGGCATTTGCCGAAACTTCCGACATGCTTGCTCGGTATGGGTCCGATTTGTCTGACCACTGGGCCGACCCCCGTTCGGCAGCTCGTCCGAACAGCGGGCTCGGACTTGTGGTTGAAGGACGACGGCCTGGTGAGCCCCTTGTACGGAGGCAACAAGGTTCGGAAGCTGGAGGCGGTGCTGCCTCACATCCTTCGGCGGCGAGCGTCGCGGATTTTGACGTTGGGCGCCGCGGGCAGCCACCACGTGCTGGCGACCGCGCTGTTCGCGCGACGCTATTCGGTGCCGACCCACGCGCTGCTCTTGCCACAGCCCTGGTCGGCGCACGCAGAAGCCACGCTGCGTGCCACGGTCGCGACCTGTGAGCGGGTCGAGGCCGCGACGAGCGCCGCGGCCATCCCCCGCTGGCTCCTGAACTGTCGCCGGGGCGACTATGTGCTCGCTCCGGGCGCCTCGACGCACCTCGGCGCGCTCGGCGTCGCGCGCGGGGTGTCAGAGCTCCGAGCGCAAATCGAGGCCCATGAGCTCCCGGAACCGGACCTGATCGTCACGCCCCTGGGCTCCGGCGGGACGGCGGCGGGTCTGCTGGCGGGCGCGCTGCTGCAAAATTTGAAGTGCCGGATCGTCGCCGTTCAGGTGA
Organism: Pseudomonadota bacterium; assembly: GCA_023418705.1. Taxonomy (GTDB): domain Bacteria; phylum Myxococcota_A; class Polyangia; order Polyangiales; family Polyangiaceae; genus JAEZYZ01. The sequence goes on from JAEZYZ010000099.1 coordinate 3,326, forward strand.
CACGCGCTCCGGGACTGCGCTGGCTGGTGTTGCGCCTCGCCCGGGCGGCGCTGCGAGCGGCCGGCTTCGACGCCAGCTGGTCGACCCTCGGGGCCCGCCTCGTCACCACGCGGCGCTACTGCGGCTCGAGCTACGGTGCTCGGACAGAGGCGGGGGAGGCCGCAACCCGGCGGTCGTCGGAGCTCGGCTTGCAGCTCGATGTGACGTACACGGCCAAGGCCTTCGCCGCGGCGCTGGACGCGACCGCGGGTTGCCTGCTCGAGACCGCCCCGGTCGACAATGTGCTCTACTGGCACACCTTATCCGCCCAGCCGCCAGCGAGCTGCGCTCCCGAAGCAGCCTTCAGCGCCCCGCTGCCCGCGGCCCTGGACGCGCTGCTCCCCCGGACTTGACGGGTCACGCCGGCAAAACCCTTGAATTGCCTGAGCTTGCAAGCCCAGGCCCCGACGCGCTAGCTTTCCAGTTGGGCGTCGCGCCAAGCCTCGCGTCCGACTCGACCATCGCTCTCGCACGCAACAAGGCACCCGTTTCGTACGCCCCCGCAGCCCTCTATAGTGGGCCGCCCGCTGACTCGGCTTCGATGCCTCCGCAGAACAGGTCCAAGGTCCCCACCGGTACGATTTTGGAGGGGAAGTTTCGCGTCACCAAAGAGATCGGGCGCGGTGGCATGGCTGCGGTCTACGAGGCCGAAAATATCGACATCGGCAAGCGCGTCGCCGTCAAGATCCTCGCCGCGGAGCTCATCACCTCGAGGGTGGTGCGGGAACGTTTCCTCCGGGAGGCGCGGGCGGCCGCGGCCATTCGCAGCCCGCACATCTGCGATGTCTACGACTCGGGCATGTACGACGAGCGGCCATTCCTCGTCATGGAGCTGCTCGAGGGCGAGAGCTTGTACGACCTGCTGACCCACGTGCGCCGCCTCACGCCGGAGATGACGTTGAGGATCGCGACGCACACTTGCCGCGGCCTGGCCAAGGCGCACGACGCGAACGTCGTTCATCGCGATCTCAAGCCCGAGAACATTTTCATCACCCAATCCGAGGAAGGCTCATTGGTCGCCAAAATCCTCGATTTCGGGCTGGCGAAGTTCTACGAGCCGACCGGCGGCGACGCCGCGCAGGCGCGCCTGACCCGCGAAGGTGCGCTGTTCGGGACGCCCGCGTACATGAGCCCGGAGCAGGCAAAAGGCCAGGGGGAGGTCGACCACCGCTGCGATCTGTGGGCGCTCGCCTGCATCGTGTACGAGTGCCTCACGGGACACACCGTCTGGAACGTCGATCAAGGCGTGGCGATGATCCTGGCTCAGATCGCCGGAGCACCCATCCCGCGGCCGTCGCGCCTCCGACCGGATTTGCCCGCCGCCTTCGACGACTGGTTCTTCAAAGCGCTCGACCGCGATCCCGACCGTCGCTTCGCGACGGCGCGCGAGTTCGCCGCATCGCTCACCCAAACCCTGTCGCCCGGCGCGCCGCCGGCGCGCGACAGCATGCTGCAGAGTCAGTTCGAGCAGCGCGCGGTCGACGAGCTCATCCAGGTCGATCCGATCCCCTCGAGCGCGCCGCCCGCGGCAGCGCCGGGCTTCGTGATGGACGCCGAGCAGGATCTCGCGGCTGCTCCGACGGGCGACGCCAGCGGCGACGGCGGCAAGCGCTCGCTCCGACGCGCGATGATGGCGCTCTTCGGGGGGGCGGCGCTGCTGCTCAGCGGCTACGGCATCTGGTTTTACACCCTACACCCCCCGGGCGCGGACGGGGCCGAGGAGGTACAGAACCGTACTCCTGCGGAGAAAGAGCCGTACGCGCTTCAGATCGGCTCGGCGCAGGAGTGGCTCACCAAGGGCAACTCGAAGAACGCTCAGACGATGTTCCGCGAAGCCTACAAGAGCGCGGGCTCGGGGATCGCCCGGTCTTTGATGTCGCACGTCGAGGCCGCCTTCGAGAGCGACGCGGGCCGCTGCGTCACCTCCGGCCTCGGCCGACCGAGGCCCTTCAAGCTCGTCGATCCCGTCTCTCGCCCGACGCTGGCGGTGGGCTCGTCGGGACCGGTGGTGGCGTGGGTGGACACGCACGAGGACTTCCGCAAGCGGCAAGGGTTCGCCGCGCTGCTCGATGCCTCGCTGCGCCGGGTGACCCCAGCCTTCCTCATCACCCCGGAGGCGCGGGCCGTTCGCCACCCGCAGCTCTTGAAGGCCGGGGACCGGTTCGCGTTCATCTACTGGGAAGCCGGCGACAGCCCTGGCGTCTACGCGCGGTTGCTGCACTCCGATGGCCGAATCGCCGCCGCCGCGCAGCGGATTTCCGCGCAGAAGAGCCACCAGTTTTATCCCGCCTTGGCCCGGGCCGAGGACGGCACCTTCTGGGCTGTCTGGGAGGAAGATTTCGAAGGCATCAGCGAGGATTTGGTGGCCCGGCACCTGGGCACCGATCTGAAGCCGCTGTCGCCGCCGCTGCGGCTGACGGCGTTTGCGCCCGCTGGCAAGAAAAAGTCCGCGGCGGGGCGCCCGGACATCGCGCTGCACGCCGGTCACCTCTACGTGGTCTTCTCGCTCGAGCGCGGCACCGGGCGGCAAATGATGCTGCTGCGGACCAGGCTCTCCGACCCGGGGCTCGAGCGGGGCCTGTCCCAGAAAATCTGGGCGAACAAGGACCCAAGCGTGCAGCCGGATCGCGCCGTCGGCACGCTGAAACCCGTGAGCTCGACCACCGGCAAGCTGGCGCAGCCGCGGATCGCCTGCTCCGAGCAGGGCTGTTTCGTGGTCTGGGACGACGAGACCGCGGGCGCGCTGGCGGCTTTCGTCGACCCCGTCAAGGGAGAACTTTTGTGGCACCGAGAGTTCGCCAGCAAGGGGGCTCGTCCGGCCATCGGCACGACCGGGGAGGCGACCATGCTGACCTGGTACGAAGCCTCCCGCCTGAAAATCGCGGGGATCACCCGGGACGGCATCGAGCGCGGCAGCACCCTGGCGAAGGTGAGCGGTTTTCAGCCCTACCCGGCGATCGTGCCCGGATCCGAGCCTGGGCAGTGGTACATTTCCTGGCGTGACTACGAAGCAGGGCACCTCGAAGCGTTCGTAGTCCGGGCGCGGTGCAAGTGACCTCTCGAAACGACAAAGCTCGATTGCACGCTCCTGCTCCCCACATGCTCAGCATCCCGTCCCGCGCGGCGATGCGCAGAACCCCGGTCGAAACGGCGCGAACCGTGCTCGTCCCGATCGAGCCTTCCGACGGCCCCGAGCTGTGGCGCGTCATCGATGGCTCGCGCTGGCATCTGGAGCGGTGGTTGCCGTGGGTGCCTTTCAACAGCACGCCCGACGCCAGCCAACGGTACGCCGAGGCGTGCGCCGCCGACTGGGACGCGGGCCGCGCGGTCCGCTTCGCCATCCGCGAGCGGCAGTCGCGCGAGCTGCTCGGCGTCGTGGGGCTCGACTCGTGCGTCCACCTGCACCGCTCCTGCGAGCTCGGCTACTGGCTCAAGCTCGAGGCCACCAACCGCGGCATTATGTCGGAGGCCGCGCGGGCCTGCGTCGACTTCGCGCTGCGGCGCATGGGCGCCCACCGCATCCGCTGCGCAGCCGCGACGGACAACCATCAGAGCCTGCGCGTCATCGCACGCCTCGGCTTCCGCTTCGAGGGCATCGCCCGCCAGGCCGAATTCGTCGGCTCGCGCTGGCTCGACCACGCCGTCTTCGCGCGCTTGTCTTCGGACGAGTGAAGTGGCACGCCGAGCGCTCGGAGAGTAGCTTGTGGGCGTGCGGGCGTGGCACGGGATCAAGCGCAAATTGGCGCTCTGGCGGCGCTCCCGACGCCTCCCCACCGCCGCCAAGCCGCTGCCGTTCTTGCCGTGGCCCCCTGCGATCGTCGGCATCGTCGGCGTGGCGGTGGCGGTGGCGATCGCCCTTCTCGGCCTGCGCGCGCTGAACCTGCAGAGCGACGACGCGGCGGCGACCCGAGCGCGTGTGCTCGCGCTGACGCTCGCCGAGCGCGTGCGCGCCACCTCGTCCGAAGATCGGCAGGTGCTCATCGAGCGGGCGGCCCGCCGCTCCGGAGCCGAGCTGCTCCTGGTTCGGCAAGACGGTCGACTCTTGGTGGACAGCAGCCTGTCGCCGCCCGCACCCCAGCAGGTGGTGCGCCTGCTGATCGAGGGGGACGGCGAGACCACCACGGCGCTCGGCCGCACGCGCTACTTCGTCGCGCCGCTCGGCCCACCGCTCGAGCACCTGGCTTTGATGGCGTTCGTGCGGGCCCCCGAGAGCTCCTTCGCGGCGACATCGCTCGTCAGCTCGGTCGCCGCGCTCACGGCCTTCTTGATCGGCGCCGCAGCGCTCGTGGCCTACGCCCTGGCGCGCGACGTGCACTCGGACGTCACTTACCTGAGCGAGCGCATCATCGCGATGGCGCGGCAGGACGCGGACCCGGCGGGCAAACCCCTGCCCCTACGATCGGCCGACCAGATCGCGCTCCTGACCAGCGCGTTCAACGTGCTGGTTGGACGCTTCGCCGCTGCAGAGCAGGCGTACCGACGGAACCTGACCGGCGCGATGGCGTACGACCGGGACCGCACGGCGTTTCTGGCGGCGCTCAGCCACGAGCTGCGCACGCCGTTGAACGCCATCCTGGGATTCACCGACGTGCTGCTCAGCGAGGTGGACGGCCCGCTCGATCGCGACGCGCGCGAAAACTTGCAGATCGTCCGCGCCAGCGGCGATCACCTGCGCACCTTGATCAACGACGTGCTCGACCTTTCCGCGCTCGAGTCGGGGGAGCTGCGCCTCGACTCCGGTCCGGTCGACGTGCTGGTGGTCGCCGAAGGCGTGGTGCGCGAAGCGCAGGTGAACGCCCAGTGGAAACCGCTGGTGGTGGTGCTCCAAGGGGAACACGCGATCGCCTGGGGGGACCCGGTTCGCGTGCGGCAAATCATCGGCAACCTGGTGAGCAACGCGGTCAAATTCACCAGCGAAGGCGTGGTCCGCGTCCGTGTCGAGGACCGCGCTGAGTTCGTCGCCATCATCGTCTCCGACACCGGCCCCGGCATCGCTCAGCACGAGCAGACGGCGATCTTCGAGGCCTACCGACAATCGGGAGACCTCTCGGTGCGCGACGTGGGCACCGGGCTCGGGTTGTCCATCACCCGCCGGCTGGTGACGATGCACGGCGGCTTCGTCGAGCTCGAGAGCGAGATCGGCCAGGGGTCACGCTTCACGGTGCTGTTGCCGTCCGCCAAGAGCCCCCAAGCGGCGGCGGCCACGAAAGCCACGAGCGCGCTGCCGGTCGTGGACTCAGAGGGGCCGCCATGATCGCGGCGGCGGCCAAGCTCACCTCTCGGGTGCTCGGGTATCAGGTCTTGGCGGCGCTCTGCACGAGCGTCCTGGTGTCCCTGCTGTCGCCTCGCCTGCTGCTCTTGCGCGGGCCGGTCGAGACCCTGGCCACGCGAGGCGTGCTGCTCGCCATCCTGGCCGGGTGTGGCATCGGGATCGCCCGCACGGCCTGGTTGCTCCGGCGGCACCGCTTCGTGCTGCGCTCGTTGGCGGTCGGGTCCCGCTCGATCGAGCCGTTCGAGATGCAGGAGCTCGTGGAAGAGCCCTGGCAGATCATGCTGCGCTGGCTCTTGCCTCCGGTCGGCGCCCTGGGCGTCCTCGCCACGGTGTTCCGCCCGTCGCTGCTCGACCAGGCCTCGGCGGTGGGTCTGGCGCTGCTCAGCGCGACCATGCTGGCCGCGGCCGCGCTGCCGTTGCACATCGCCATCCGCGCGGCCTTCCTGCGGGCGATCGAGCTCGCGCCGCCGGAGGTGATGCGGGAGGTCGTCGAACAAGCCGAAAAGAGCAATCGGGTCTCTCGCCGACGCACGTCGCGGCGCCTGGTCGCCGGCTTGATGATGCCGGTCGCGATGGTCGCCATCGGCTCGGCGTTGATCGCCAGCGCGCACCTGCGGCGCGCGGACGAACGCCAGCGCGAGGAGACGGCGCGCGCGCTGGCCCGGGCGGCGTTCGAGCCCGGCCCGGGCGTGCTGCCGGAGGCGGGCATCGCCGAAGCCGCCGAGGTCAGCAAGCGCTTCGGGTTTTCGGTTTGGGTGCTCGATCGCAGCGGTTCCTACAGCATCGCGCGGGACGACGACGGCATCGTCGAGCTCAGGACCCCGCTCGACTATGGCAGCGCCCGCATCCGCTTCGCCAGCTCGACGGTCGCCGGGCTCACCCTCGGACCGCTGTTGCTGTCGGTGTTCGCGGTCTGGACCGCGGCGCTGCTCGCTACCCTGCTGGGGCGCGCGCTGAGCAGCGACCTGCACCGCGCCACCCGCGCCGTGCGGCTGATCACCGCCGGCGCGACGCTCTCGGAGGTGACGCGCATCGAACGCCCGCCTCGCTTTCGAGCCGTCGCCCAGCTCGAGATGGCGATCGAGCGGCTCGCGGGACGGTTCCGGGTCTTCGCGGCCGCTCAGGAGCGCGCCATCGAGGCCCGCGAGGCGGCGACGCGGATGCGGGGCCTGGTGTTCGCGAGCGTCAGCCACGATCTGAAGAGCCCGCTCAACGCCATCCTGGGCTTCACGGCCTTGGTGCGGCAGAGCTCGCAGCTGACCGCGGAGCAGGCCGAGAGCCTGGAGGTCATCGAGCGGCGCGGTCGGGAGCTTTTGGCCCTGATCGAGACCGTGCTCGACGCGGCGCGTGTGGAGGCCGGTCAGCTCAAGCTGGTCAAGGAGCGCATCGCGATCAACGACCTCTTGGGCCAGGCGACGCAGAAGGGTAAGGACCTCGGCGGGAGGCCGGAAATCGACGTCGTCGGCGAGCTCCACCCGGGCGTCGAGGCCCTGATCGTCGATCGGGTTCAGCTCGCCCGCGCGCTGGCGACCTTCATCGGCCACTCGGTGCGGACCGCCCAACGGTCGCCGGTGCGCTGGCGCGCTGCCCTCGCCAGCCACCAGCGGGTCGCCATCGACGTCACGGTGCCGAGCCAACGCTTCAGCGCCCAGAAGCTCGAGGACATGCTGAGCCCGGCGCAGCGGGTCGGCTCGAGCGAGCCGCGCGGGCTGGCGTTGGCGCTCAGCCTGGCCCGCGCCATCGTGGAGCTGCACGGCGGCAGCGTGCGGGTCCATGATCGAGGCGAGCGGGGCGCCGTCTTCTGTATCCGCCTGCCCGACAGCGAGCGGCGGCTGGCGCGGCGCCTCCGGCGCTGACATTTTCTGGCCCTGCCGCCCCGCGTCCGGATCGCGTATACCAGCGGCCGCATGCTGAGCTATCTGCGGATCCGCGGCCTGGCTCTGCTCGACGACGTCACGCTCGAGCTGGCCCCGGGTCTGAACGTGCTGACGGGGGAGACCGGCGCCGGCAAGTCCATCATCGTCGACGCTTTGACGTTGCTGCGCGGGGCCCGGGCCCGCGCGGAGCTGGTTCGGAGCGGTGAGGCGAACGCCATCGTCGACGCACAGTTCGAGCTCGCTGGCGACGCCGAGGCACAGGTCGAAGAGGTCCTGCGAGAGCACGGGCTCCCCTCGGCGACCGGCGAAATCGTGATCCAGCGCGTCGTGCCGCGCTCCGGCCGGGGCCGCTGCTTCGTGCAAGGCCAGTTGACGACGCAAGCGGTGCTGGAGCGCATCTCCGAGCATCTGATCGACGTGTGCAGCCAGCATGAGCACCACTCGCTCACCCGCGTGAGCCGCCACCTGGATTTGCTCGACAGCTTCGCACGGCTCGACGGCGACCTGTCCGCCTACGCCGAGCGCTACCGCGCCTACCGGGAAGCTCGCGCCGCGTTCGAGTCGCTGACGGCCCGCGCCGCCGACGCGGGCAAACGCGCCGACTACCTGCGGTTCCAGGTCGAGGAAATCGAGCGGGCTTCGCCCGCGCCGGGAGAGCTCGAAGGCCTCGCGCGCAAGCTCGAGCTGATGCGCCACGCCCATCGCTGGGTGAGCTTGGCTCGCGACGCCGAGCAAGAGCTCTACGAAGCGGAGCAGTCCATCATCGGCCGCCTGGCGAACCTGGCCGATCGCTGCCGAGAAGGCCGCGACAGCTCCGAGCGGCTGGCGCACATGACCGAGCAGCTCGACGCGGCCCGCATCGCCTGCGACGAGGCGGTCCACGAGGCGCAGCGGCTCCTGGGCGAGCTCGACTTCGACCCGGTGGAGCTCGACCAGGCCGAGGAACGGGCGTCGCTCCTGATCGGTCTCGGGCGCCGGCACGGCGTGAGCCCGGACGAGCTCGGCGGCGAGCTCGCCGCCATGCGCGCGGAGCTCGAGGAGCTCAGCAACGTCGAAGAACGGCTCGCGGCGCTCCGGCAAGAGAGCGATCGGCTCGAGCGGCTCTGCGTCGAGCACGCGGAGCGCTTGCACCAGGCGCGGCGCGCAGCCGTCGAACGGCTCGGCGCGGCGCTCCAAGCGGAGCTCTCGGCGCTGCACCTGCCGGAGGCCCGCTTCGGCACCGAGGTGGAGCTGCTGCCCAAGGAGCAGCTGTCCGTCCACGGACTCAGCCGGGTCCAGTTCTTGTTCTCCGCCAACCCGGGCGAACCGCTCGCTCCCCTCACCCGCGTCGCCTCCGGCGGCGAGCTGTCCCGCGTGCTCTTGGCCCTCAAGGGGGTGCTGTCCACCGGCGACAGCGAGGCGACCAACGTCTTCGACGAGGTCGACGCCGGGGTCGGTGGCGCGGTGGCCGAAGCCATCGGGCGGCGGCTGCGCCGCGCCGCCGAGCGGCACCAGGTTTTGTGCATCACCCACCTGCCCCAGATCGCCGCCTTCGCACACGCGCACCTGCGGGTCGAAAAACAATCCCGGGCTGGGCGCACCACGACGCGCGTGGCCGTCCTCGACGGCGGCGAGCGTCGCGAAGAGCTCGCCCGCATGCTCGGCGGCTCTCGGGTGACCGAGAGCGCGCGGCAACACGCCGGGCAGCTCATCGAAGAAGCCGAGCGAGGCAGCGCGGCCGCGAAGCGCGCACGCAGGGGCAGCGGGTCGACGCGGGCGCGCCCGTGAGCGCCGCTGGGCTCGACGCGTCCCGACCGCTCAGCGCGCGATCACCACGAAGCTCCCTCGTCCATTGGGTCCGCTGGCGATCACGCCATGCCAGCCGGGGGGCAGCGCGGGATCGGTCCAGTCGAAGAGCCACTTGCCGTCGGCGGGTGACAGGTTGACGCAACCGGCGCTCATCGGCTCGCCGAAGTCCTCGTGCCAGTACGCGGTGTGCAGCGCGAACGGCATGTTGAAGTACTGCGCGTAGGGAACGTCGGCGATCCAGAAGCTGCGCTGGTCCCCCTGTTCAGGGCTCATGTCGTCGGTCAGGTGCTTGAACGTGATGCGATAGATGCCAAGCGGCGTGGTGCTCCACTTCACCGGATCACGCCCTTTGACCGGGACGCCGCCCGCCCCGGGCGACACGAGGGTCGTGAAGACGGGCCTCAGGCCTTCGTAGGCGACGAGCGTGCCCGCCGTGATGCTGACGCGGATCCACTTGTCGTCGGGCTTCACCCCCCAAGGGAGGCGGGCGGCGGGCTCCACCTGGCTGACCTGATCCGCGCGCACGAACGAGCGCGCACCCGGCCCCCGGCGGCGCGCCACCGGCAGGTAGCGTTGGCCGTCGATCTCGACGGGAGCCGCGACGCCGTCCAGGTCGATGGGCGTTCGCGGCGGCCACACCCGGCCGCTATCGACCACGCGGCCACCGTCGCGGTGGTACGCGACCACCGGCTGGCTGCGCGTCCAGGCGATCGGCAAATCGCGGCCAGCCCCGAGCTCGACGCCGTGGAAGGTCGAGACGCGGTAGGGACGCACGCGATCGGCAGGGACCACGGTGCCGTCGGCGCTCAGCAGAAAAACTCGGCCGCGGTGCTCGAAGGCTCGGGTGAAGGACAGCAGCGAGCCATGGGGGATCGCGCGAGCCACCAGCTGCTCCTCCACCGCTGCCCGCGCCGACCCGCCGCCGTGCAGGAACGTCGGAACGGGGCCATCGACCGGGATCGGCCGCTGCTCGGCGAGCCGTTCGTGCCCACGGTTGCCCCAAGACTGCGGGCGAAAGCTGCCCGCGGGGCCGTAGGCCCGCTCGGCCTGGCGCCACTCCTCGGGTTCGGGCAACCGGCGGTACATGGGCGCGCCGTTCGACAGCGCATACCGAAACGGCAGCGGCGCGTGCCGCGCGAGCGTGGACTGACGGCTGCGGACCACGCGATCGTCCGCCGAGAGCGAGGCGCTCCGGTCGAGGCAGACGAAACCAAACGGCTGCACGGCGTACCACCCGCCGGCGCACCCGGGCCCGGCGATCGGATCGGTGCGCGCCAACCGTACGGCGTGTCCGGGCCGCACGTAGCCGAGCTGCTGCCCGCGCTTGCTCGGCTCGGGGTAGACCCACATGCCGTAGCTGCGGCTATGCATGCTGTTCGGTGGCGAGCGAGATCCAGCGCTGCCTGGCGCAGCGCCGGCGCCCTCCCCGGGCGTCGCCTCGGTGGGCTCCGCTGCGGCCAGCCCGCTCGAGAGCATCACCACCGCCGCCAGCTGCCAGATCGCGCGGCTCTCCATGGCGGAGAGGATTTCGTCAGAATTCCGGCCGCACCGCAAGCCGGCCGCGGCCGTGCGCGCCGCCATGGCCGTTGCGGCGGTCCCATGTTACGAGCCGATCGTCCAACGTCATGGCCCAACGCCCCTCGAAATCCCCGCCCTCTGCCGCCGGGCCGGAGCAGCGCTTGGTGGAGACCACGCGCGCCGAAGACGACGAGCGCTTCGACAGGATTTTCCGCCCGCAGGCGCTCGATGACTTCGTGGGGCAGGAGAGACACAAGCAGAACCTGCGCGTCTACGTGCGCGCGGCGTTGGCGCGAAAAGAGCCGCTCGATCACATCCTTTTGTGCGGCCCGCCCGGGCTCGGCAAGACCACGCTGGCGCACATCTTGGCCAAGGAGATGGGCGTTCAGCTGTTCATCACGAGCGGCCCTGCCGTCGAGCACAAGGGGGTGTTGACCGGCTTGCTGACGCGGCTCGAGCGTGGCGACATCCTCTTCATCGACGAGATCCATCGTCTGAGCGCCGTGGTCGAGGAAGCCTTGTATCCCGCCATCGAAGACTTCCGCATCGACGTGATGATGGGCGACGGCGCGTACGCCGAGAGCATCCCCCTCGACTTGAAGCCCTTCACGCTGGTCGGCGCGACGACCCGCACCGGCCTGTTGACGAAACCTCTGCACGAGCGCTTCGGCGTGACCCTGCGCCTCGATTTCTACGCCCCCGCGGACTTGCAGCGCATCATCGAACGGAGCGCCCATCTCATCGGGATCGAATGCGACCAGGACGCGGCGTACGAGCTCGGGCAGCGGTCCCGCGGGACCCCGCGGGTCGCCAACCGGCTGCTCCGGCGCGTGCGCGACTTCGCCGAAGTCGAAGGCGAAGGGCGGATCACCCGGCGCATCGTCCAGCACAGCTGCGAGCGGCTCGAGGTGGACCCTGCCGGGCTCGACGAGATGGATCGGCGGCTGCTACGCATCATCATCGACCACTACGACGGCGGCCCCGTCGGGGTGGAGACGCTCGCTGCGGCGATGGCCGAGCCGCGCGACACCATCGAAGACGTCTACGAGCCCTACCTCCTGCAGCAAGGCTTCTTGGGTCGCACCCCCCGGGGCCGCGTCGCCACCTCGAAGGCCTACGAGCACCTGCGCCTGGAACCACCCAAACCCGGGCAGCGCAGCCTCTTCTGACCTGGGCACGCTGAGGCCGCGCCGCCAGCGACGAGCTCCCCTGGCTTTTGTTCCAGGAAGAGCATCAGGGCCTTCGGCCCACCTCGAGTCGGTGAAAACGGATTTCACGACCGAGACAGCGAGCTGTGTCGACCCGTCTGGCTCGGAGATTGGTCACAGGAAGGTCGGAAGATCGGAAGGGGGACCGACGTCGTCGGCCCCCGA
>JAEZYZ010000014.1 GCA_023418705.1 Pseudomonadota bacterium
CGACGGGCAGCCGTTCAAGGAGCCCCTACGCGCCCACATCACGGAGGCCTCCGGTTCGGAGTGGTCCGTGCAGGTGCAGGCGCGCACGACCGCGCCGGTGGCCAAGGGGGACGCGCTGCTCGCGACCTTCTACGTGCGCTACGTCGAGCCCCAAGCCGACGGCAAGGCCGAGACCCAGTTCGTGTTCGAGAAGTCGGAGGGGCCCTACACCAAGAGCATCACCTACCCGCTCTTTTTGGGCAACGAGTGGCGCAAGATCCAGGTGCGCTTCACGTCCGCCGAGGACTACGGCCCCGGGGCAGCGCAGATGATCTTCCGCCTCGGCTATCAACCGGAGGTGATCGAGATCGGCGGCGTCACCGTCGAAAATTTCGGCAAGCAGGTGAAGGTGCGGCAGCTGCCCAGCACCGAGCTGGCGGACCTCAAGTTCAAGCCGAAGCCGGTGATCGAGCCGCTGCCGCCGGCGGAGCAGGGAGGGAGCCTGAGCTTCGAGGTCGCGACCACCCAGGTCATCAGCGAGATCAGCCCCTACGTCTACGGCATCAACTCCCAGAAGATCGCCGACACCGGCACCACCGTCCGCCGCATGGGCGGCAACCGCCAGTCCGCCTACAATTGGGAGCTCAACGCCTCGAGCGCCGGCAGCGACTGGCAGCACCTGAACGACGATTGGCCCTGCACCAACCTCGGCTACAAGAACTGCGACGAGCCGGGGGGACAGTTCACGAGCTTCGTCAAAGAGAACGACCAGGCGAACGTCGAGTCGCTGGTCGTCGTCCCGATCATCGACTACGTCTCGGCCGACAAGGACGGCTCGGTCAATGAAGCGGACGCGGCGCCGAGCAAGCGCTACCTGCGCTCCTACGCCAAAAAGCCCGGCGCCTATGCCCTCAAGCCGGATCTGAAGGACGGCGCCGTGTACCAGGACGAGTTCGTCAACTTCCTGGTGCACGCGTTTGGCCGCGCCGACAAAGGCGGCGTCAAGTTCTACGCGCTCGACAACGAGCCCGCGCTCTGGCCGCACACCCACCCCCGCGTGCACAAGCAGCCCGCGACCTACAAGGAGGTGATCGAGCGGACTGAGGCCACCGCCGAGCAAATCACCCGCATCGATCCCTCGGCGCAGGTCTTCGGCGGCGTGATGTTCGGCTGGAGCGAGTTCATGTCGCTGTCGAGCGCGCCCGACCACAAGGAGCACAACCAGAAGTACGGCACCTACGTCGACTTTTTCCTGGCCAAGCTGAAGGAGCTCGAGCAAAAGCACGGGCGCCGGTTGGTGCACGTCCTGGACGTCCACTGGTATCCCGAGGTGCGCGGCACCCAGCGCATCACGCTGAACGACGCCTCGCTCAAGACGATCGCCGCCCGCCTGGAGGCGCCGCGCAGCTTCTGGGATCCGGACTACGTCGAGAAGAGCTGGATCACCGAGGAGACCGGCAAGCCGATCCGGTTCTTTCCTTGGCTCAAGGAGCGCATCGCCGAGCGCTACCCGGGCACCAAGATCGCCATGACGGAGTACAACTTCGGCACCGGAGATCACGTCTCGGGGGGCCTGGCCCAGGTCGACGTGCTCGGCATCTTCGGGCGGGAGGGCGTGTACATGGCCAACTACTGGGGCAACGGCGCTGGCGTGGGCGAGCTGCCGAAGTACATCGCGGCCGCCTTCCGGCTCTACCGCAACTACGACGGCAAGGGCGGCGCCTTCGGCGAAACCGCCCTCATGGCCAAGCCGGAGAGCTGGGACAAGGCGAGCATCTACGCGGCCACGCGCAAGGACGGCAAGCTCACCATGGTCGTCATCAACAAGGACCTCAAGACGAACGTCGCCGGCAAGATCCAGCTCAGCGGCGGCAAGAACTACGTCGCCTGTTCCCCCTACCTGCTCGACTCGAGCGGCCCCGACATCAAGCCACTGCCCAAGCTGAAGGTCACGGGCAACACCATCGAGCACCCGCTCCCCCGCCTGTCCGCGACCCTCTTCGTCTGCGACCCGGGCTGAAGGACACCGCGCCGAAAGCCAGGGCGAATCCACCCGGATCCGCTCCGACATCGGTCCCCCTTCCGCCCTTCTGGTCTTCCTGTGAAAAATCTCCGATCCGCACCCTTCGTCGCACGACGCTCGCTCAGCGATGCTCTTCCTGAGGACGAACGACGGGCTTCAAGCCTGCGTCGCTGCTCGCCGCCGGCGCGCCGGGGCGGCGGCGGCGAGGCGCGGCGCCGGGCCGGTGCTCTCGCGCACCACGAGCTCCATCGGGTACTCGACCGTGACGGCCTGGTCCGGCTCGGCCCGCTCGATGCGCTCCAGCAGTGAGCGGCACGCGGTCTTGCCGAGCAGCGCCATCGGCTGGGCCACGGTGGTCACCGCAGGGAAGAAGCGCGCGCCTTCGGCGATGCCGTCGAAGCCGACGACCGACACCTCTTCGGGGATGCGCACGCCCGCCTTGAGCAGCTCCCGCATGAACGTGAGCGCCATCACGTCGTTGCCGACCACCACCGCGCTCGGCCACTGCGACCGGGGCCGCTCGAGCAAGGCGCGCGCGGGACCGATGCCGCTGTCGCCGTCGTAGTTCTTGGCGAAGCTCACGTCGGCGTCCTGCACGGTCGCGCCCCGCACACCGGCCACCCCATCCCGAAGCCCGCGCAAGCGGTCCAGGCTGTCGAGCGAGTCGGGCGGTCCGCCGGCGAAGGCGATGCGCCGGTGGCCGAGCCCGATCAGGTGTTCGGCGACCGCCCGCCCCGCCTCGTAGTTGCGACAGCGCACCGTGAAGCCCACCGACGCCGTCTCGTCCGGACAGATGAACACCGTCGGGATCCCCGCCTGCTGCGCGGCCGTGAGCAGCGGCTGCTCGCGCTTGGTGAAGCGCGCCAAGATCAGCCCGTCGACGCGGCGCTCGCTGATCCACGCCATCACCGTGCTCGAGTCGTAGCGCCCGCGCAGCCGCCAGCCCCCCAGCATGACGCTCAGCCGGCTCTTGGCGAGCTCTTCGTCGATGCCCTCCAAGAGCCCGATGAACCACGGGCCGAGGATGTACTCCGCGGCCACGCCGATGCAGCCGCGGCGGCCGTACTTCAGGCTCCGAGCCGTAGGCGACGGCACGTACCCGAGCTCTTTGATCACCCGCTCGACCCGGCTGCGCGCCTCGGCGCTCACGTAGCCACCGTTGAGCACGCGTGAGACGGTGGTCGGCGCGACGCGCGCCCGGGCCGCGACCAAACCGATGGTCGGACGGGGCTTGGCCTTCGGAGTCATCTTACCCACGAACCTAGCGCATTTTCTGGCGATTCCGGCGCCTTTCGGCGTTCGGCAGCGCCCCCGAGGCTTTCGGCGCCGTCTCCGGGACCGTCGGCGACGCCCGCCGGGATCGCGGGGTCGCGGTGCTCTTCTTCGCGGCGCTTTCCACCGCCCGCGCCGCCCCGCTTTCCGCCGGCAGCGCCTGCTCCCGCCGGCGCTCCTCGAGCTCCTCCAAGCTCTTCGGCCAGTCCGATTTCAACAAGCGCGACAGGCTGCGATCGGCGAGCAGGCGCCCGTTGGTTTGACAGCTGGGGCAATAGTTCACTTCATTTTCCGCGTAGCGGATGCGCTGCACGGGCGTCGAGCAGATCGGGCAGGGCTTGCCAAAACGGCCGTGGACCGCCATTTGCTCGTGAAACGCGGTCACCTTCTCCGGGAAGGCGTCGCCCGCGCTCTGGCGCAGCCGCTCGATCCACTCGCGGAGCGTGCTCTGGCAAGCCGCGTACAGGGCCCCGATCTGCGCGTCCGTCAGCTTCTGCGTCAGCGCGACCGGGCTCGACCGCGCCCGGTGCAAGATTTCATCCGAGTAGGCGTTGCCGATCCCGCTGAAGATCCGCGGATCGGTCAGCGCGCGCTTCAGGGTGTGGTTCTCTCGCTGCAGCGCGGCGCGAAACGCTCCGAAGCTCGCCTCGAGCGGCTCGATGCCGCCGCGGTGGTGCGCGGCGAGCTCCTGCCGCCCGCGCACCACGTGGACGCTCGCGCGCTTTTTGGGGCTCGCCTCCGTGAAGAGCACCGAACCGTTCGGGAAATCGAACGCCAAGAGCCCGAGCTTCCCAGGCAGCGCCGCGCCTGGCTCACGCCAGCGCAGACGCCCCGCGATCATCAAATGAATGACGATGAAAAGATCGCCGTCGAGCGCGATCACGATGCGTTTGCCGAGCCGCTCGACGCCGGTCACCCGGCGGCCGTGCGTGGCCGACAGGGGTGGGTCCACCGAGCGCAGCACGAACGGGCTCTTCAGCCGGACGCGTTCGAGCCGCTGGCCGCACAGACGCGCCGCGAGGTGCTCCACATACAGGGCGACGTCGGGCAGCTCCGGCACACAGGTCAGTGTAGCCAACTCGCGCGCGCACAGCGTCCCCCACCGACCCCTGGACCCCGCGGGAGCAGCGCGTTCTTTCGGGATTTTTTTTTGCAAATCCCCCCGCCCGCGAAGCGGGCACCGTAACGCTTGAAACAATCCGGCCGGCCCCGCCGATCCGCCAGAAAATGAGCTCTCGAATCCACCGAGCGATCTCGACGTCCCTGCACCGCCGCCGGCCGTGCTAGACGGGCGCTCCGGCGGGTTGGGCGCGAGACGGCGCCGCTTGCTCCTTCTGCTGCTAGACCAGGGCCCGATGAACGACAAGCTCTCGGCCGAGCTTCAGTCCCTGCGGATCGATCGAGATGCCCCGCCCCCGCCCCGGGCATGGCCGAAGGCTTTGCTCGCCGTAGGGCTGCTCGGGGGCGCGGGCGCCGCGGTGGCGGCTGCCCTGCCGTACCTGGAAGCGCAGGTGTTCAAGACCGAGGTGAGCTTGACGCAGATCGCGCTCGTCTCGCCCGCGCAAGCGTCGGTGCAGGTGACCGCCACCGGGTATGTGCAGGCGGACCGCACCTCGAAGGTCGCACCCAAAGTTCCCGGCCGCGTGCTCGAGCTGCACGTGGCGCAGGGCGACGAGGTCCAGGAGGGCCAGGTGCTGCTGGAGCTCGATCCGGCCGACGACAAAGCGAGCATCGCCGCCGCGCAGAGCCGCGTGGCAGCGGCGGTGGCGCAGGCCAAAGGCGCCGGCGCGCGGGCGGAGACCGCGAAGGCGGAGCTCGCCGAAGTGCAGCAGCGGGTCGCGCGGGAACAGAAGCTGGCAAGCGAGGGGATCACCGCCACCTCCGTGGTGGCCGACCTTCAGGCACGCGCCGATGCCCTGGCGCAGAACGTGAAGGCGGCCGAAGCGGCGGAGGCCGCCGCACGGGCGGAGGCGGGAGCCCTCGGCGCTCAGGTCAACGTGTTGAAGACGGGGCTGAACAACCTCGTGCTGGTGGCGCCGATCTCCGGACGAGTGATCAACAAGCCACCGCAGCTCGGGGAGTTCGTCGGCCCGCAGCCGGCGGGTCTGAGCGTGGACATGGGCGGGATCGAGATCGCCGACTTCACGACGCTCCTCGTCGAGGCGGACGTCCCGGAGACCCGGCTGCACCTGATCAAGCCGGGCGCGCCGGCGGAGATCGTGCTCGACGCTTTTCCAACCACGCGCTACCGCGGCAAGGTCAAGGAGATCACCCCTCAGGTGGACCGCGCCAAGGCGACGATCAAGGTGAAGGTGTCGTTCGTGGACGCGACGGAGGGTGTCTTGCCGGATATGGCAGCACGCGTGAGCTTTTTGGCGAAGGAGCTCGACGAACAAGCCATCAAGGCCGCCCCCAAGACCGTGGTGCCCGGGTCCGCCGTGACCGAACGCGCCGGCGCGAAGGTGGTGTTCGTGGTCGACGGGGACCGCGTGCGCATGGTCCCCATCGAGCTTGGCCCGGCCTTTGGCAGCGGCTTCGAGCTGCAGCGCGGCCCGAGCCCGGGTGCTCAGGTCGTCGCGAACCCGCCGCCGACGCTCGCCGACGGGCAGCGCGTCAAAGAAGCTGCGGAAGAGTGATCGACGTTCTTCGAAAACAGGACACGAGGGAGAAGCCGCAATGAGCACTGCCGAAGCCCAATCCGCCGAAGCGAGCAGCGCGCCGCCGCCCGCCACCGCCACGAAACAGCCGCTCATCGAGTGTGACAAGGTCAGCAAGACCTATTACCGCGGCAAGGAACCGGTGCAGGTGCTGAAGGAGCTCGACCTGACGGTCGAGACGGGCGCGTTCGAGGCCTTGATGGGCCCCTCCGGGTCCGGCAAGAGCACGCTCCTCAACTTGATCGCCGGGCTCGACAAGCCAAGCTCGGGGACGCTGCGGGTGGCGGACGCCGATCTGGGCAGCATGAGCGAGGGTCAACGCGCCCACTGGCGGGCTCAGAACATCGGCTTCGTCTTCCAGACGTACAACCTGATGCCCGTGCTGAGCGCGGTCGAGAACGTCGAGCTGCCGCTGCTCTTGACGAAGCTGCCCTCGGCGGAGCGGCGCAAGCGTGCCCAGACGGCGCTGCGCGTGGTCGGGCTCGAAGAGCGCATGAACCACCTGCCGCGGGAGCTGTCCGGCGGTCAGGAGCAGCGGGTCACGATCGCGCGCGCCATCGTGACCGACCCGCGGCTCATCGTGGCGGACGAGCCGACGGGCGATCTCGATCGCGAGAACGCCGACGAGATCCTAAACCTGCTGGTCAAACTGAACGAAGAGTTCGGGAAGACCATCATCATGGTCACGCACGACCCGGCGGCCGCCGAGCGCGCCAGCCGGGTGCGACGGCTCGACAAAGGAGCGTTGATCTGATGGCGCTCGATCTCCTCAGGAGCCGGCGATCATGAGGCTCTCGGCCATCGGTGTGCGCAACGTCTTGCGCAATCGCTTCCGCACCGTGCTGACGGCGCTCGGGGTGGCGGTCGCGATCCTCGCCTTCGTGATGTTGCGGACGATCCTGTCCGCCTGGACCGCGGCGGTGGACCACGCCGCCAAAGATCGGGTCGGCACGCGCCACAAGGTCAGCATGATCTTGCCCCTGCCCGGCCGCTACGTCGCCGAGGTGGAGCAGATCCCGGGGGTCGAGAAGGCGGCACCCGCGTCCTGGTTCGGGGCCAAGGATCCCAAACACGAGCAGGAGTTTTTCGCGACCATCGCCGTCGAGGCCGAGTCGTTCTTGTCCGTCTACGACGAGGTCAAGGTGGCGCCCGACGCGCGGGAAGCCTGGATGCAAAACCGCAGGGGGGCGCTCGTCGGCGACGTGCTCGCCAAGAAGCTCGGCTGGAAGGTGGGCGACCGGGTGACCTTGCAGGGCACCATCTATCCCGGCGACTGGGAGTTCGAGATCTCCGGCATCTACACGGCGACCCGGCGGTCCATCGACCGCTCCACGTTTTGGTTTCACTACGACTACCTGAACGAGTGGCTGAAAGACCGCACCCCAGCGCAGGCCGATCAGGTCGGCTGGATCGTCAGCCGCATCGACGATCCGTCGCAGGCCGCGGCCATCTCCAAGCGCATCGATCAGCACTTCGACTCACGCGACGTGCAGACGCTGAGCATGAGCGAGCGCGCGCTCAACACCTCGTTTTTGGGCATGATCAGCGCGATCCTCAGCGCGCTCGACATCGTCTCGGTCGTCATCTTGTTGATCATGACGCTGATCTTGGGCAACACGATCGCGATGGGGGTCCGTGAGCGGACGAACGAGTACGGCGTGCTCCGCGCGATCGGGTTTTTGCCCAAGCACCTGGCGTTGTTCGTGCTGGGCGAGTCGATCGCCATCGGCGCGATCGGTGGGCTGCTCGGTGTGCTGGCCGCCTACCCGCTGATCGAGCAAGGCCTGGGGCGCTTTCTGGAAGAGAACATGGGCGGCTTCTTCCCCTACGTGCGGATCCCGCCGACCACGATCGGCGTGGCGTTTGGGCTGGCCCTGCTGCTCGGCGCACTGGCGGCGGGTTTCCCCGCCTACCGCGCGTCCAAGCTCGACATCGTCGACTCGCTGCGGAAGGTAGGCTGAAATGTTGATCCCGCTCAGCTACAGCATTCGAAGCCTCTTCGTTCGGCGCGCCACCACCATCGCGACCGCGCTCGGCATCGGCTTGGTGGTGTTCGTGCTGGCCTCCTCGTTGATGTTGTCGAGCGGCATTCGTCGCACGCTGGTCAGCACCGGCACCAAGGATCGGGCGCTGGTGCTCCGCAAGGGCAGCGACGCAGAGCTCGTGAGCAGCATCGAGAACCCCACGGCCGGGCTGATCCTGGCCGCCCCCGGGATCAAAAAGGACGGCTCGGGGGCCCCGATGGCCGCCGCGGAGCTGGTCGTGGTGATCGCGCTCGACAAGCTCGGGACCGACGGCCAGGTCTCCAACGTGCAGGTGCGCGGGGTGCAGCCGATGAGCTACCGGCTGCGCACCAACCTCAAGGTGGTGGAGGGGCGGCCCGCCCAGCCCGGCGCGGACGAGGCCGTGATCGGCAAGAGCCTGCGCGGGCGCTTCGCCGGTCTGGACCTCGGGCAGACGTTCGAGCTGAAGAAGAACCGAAAGATGACCGTCGTGGGCGTCTTCGACGATGGCGGATCGGCCTTCGACTCCGAGGTCTGGGTCGGCGTCGACACGCTGCGCAGCACCTTCGGGCGAGAGGGTTTGTACTCCTCCGTCCTGGCGCAGCTCGAGTCGCCGGGCGCGTTCGACGTGTTCAAGGCGCAGGTCGAGCACGACAAGCAGCTCGGCTTGGAGGCGCTGCGGGAGGTCGCCTACTACGAGAAGCAATCCGAGGGCACGAGCGTGTTCGTGACCGCGATGGGCATCCTGGTCGCCCTGTTCTTCTCCATCGGCGCGATGATCGGCGCGATGATCACGATGTACGCCGCGGTCAGCCAGCGCAGCCGCGAGATCGGCACCCTACAGGCGCTCGGCTTCTCTCGCTTTGCGGTCCTGATGTCGTTCTTGTTCGAGGCCGTGGTGCTCGCGACCGCCGGGGGCGTGATCGGAGCCCTCGCCAGCCTCGCCATGGGCTTCGTGGAAATCTCGATGATGAACTTCGCCACCTGGCAAGAGGTGACGTTCTCGTTCAATCCGGACCCGGCCATCATCGCCGGCTCGGTGCTCGCCGGCGGCATCATGGGCCTGATCGGCGGTTTCTTCCCGGCGGTCCGCGCCGCCCGCACCTCGCCCATCGCTGCCATGCGCGCCTGATTTGGGGGGACGGGTGTCCCCCCGAGCTCACGCCTTGGCTTCGAGCTCAGACGTGCACTGCGGACAGCGCGTCGCCTCCAGGTGGATGGAGGATTTGCAGAAGGGGCAGTCCTTGGTCGTGGGCGCCGCGGGCGCCGCGGGCGCCTCGGGACGCCGCAGGTTGTTGATCCAGCGGACGACGAAGAACAGCACCAGCGCCACCGTCACGAAGCTGATGACGGCGTTGAGGAACTGCCCGTAGCCGATCACCACCGCGCCCACCTCCCGGGCCCGCGCGAGCGTCAGGTACGGCGGCGGCTGGGTCCCCTCTTTGAGCAGCAGGAACTTATCGGAGAAGTCCACGTTGCCCAGCAAGAGGCCGAGCGGCGGCGTCAGCACCTCGTCCACCAGCCCCTTGACGACGCTGGTGAAGGCGGCGCCGATCATGATCCCGACCGCCATATCGACGACGTTGCCCTTGATGGCGAACTCTTTGAACTGCGCGAGCATGCTCGGAGCGGTTAGGCGAGCTGCGGACCGGCGGCAAGGTTCTGGGACGGTAGCCGAAGGGCCCACCGACAGCGTAAAGTGCCGCCGACATGCTCGGCCGCGCCGGAACGCTTGGACTCGGGTGGCTTTTGGCCGCCACCGTCCTGTGCTCCCCGGTGCGGGCCGCGGAGGTCATCCCGGTCCGGATTTCCTACCGAGCCCCCGCCGAGTGTCCGGAAGCCGAGGCGTTCTATGCGGCCCTACGGGGGCGAACGCCGCTCGTACGGCGCGCGGTGGAGGGGGAGCCGGCGACCCTCTTGGACGTCTCGATCGAGGTCCAGCCAAGGGGCGCGGTCGGCCGGCTCACGCTCCAGGACAAGGAGGGCAGGCGCACTCGGCGCGTGCGCGGTGCGAGCTGCGCGGAGGTGCTCGATGCTCTCGGGCTGAGCGCCGCGCTGAGCCTCGACCCCGAAGCCTTGCTGCGTCCGGAGCCACCTGAGTCCACGGCGGGAGCCCCGGGCGATGCCTCGGGCGGTGAACCGGCGACGGGCGCTTCGTCGCCGGCCCAGGCCGCGCCCGGAACCCCAGGGTCTGCGGGACCGCCGGAGCCCGAGCAGCCCGATCCGGCGTCCTCGCGCGCCGCGCAGCGGCTTCGGGCCGGCATCCACGGACGAGGCGTCTTGGGGCAGGTGGTCAGCCCGGGGCTGGGTTTCGGCGGCGCGCTGCTGTCGACCCTGGAGCTCGAAGGGACCGGCCTCTTGAGGTTGAGCCTGGGGCATGCGCGTCAGACCGAGGATCGAGCGGCCTTCGAAAGGAGCGTCGCTGGCGCGAGCGCCTGCATCCGTCGGCGCCTCTTTCCGGAGGCGCTCTCGCTGATCCCCTGTGCAGTCTTCCAGGGTGGGTGGCTGGACGCCAGCGGGCGCGATCTGGTCTCGTCGCGCGAGGTGCGGCGCTCGTTCTGGGCCGCCGGGGCCGAGCTGGGCCTGCAGCTCGAGCTGGGCGACACCTGGTTCATCGAGGCCGGCGGCGAGCTGCTCGTCCCACTGGTAGACCGGCGCTACGAGGTGGGGACCGTCCCGGTCGAAATCGCCGCCACCGCCCTGCCGACCGCGGGCGCCTACCTCGGGATCGGGTTCTGGCTCGGGCCGCCGGCGCCGGGCGCCCCGTGATCAGCCAGGGCTCGGGCGGGAATACCAGGAAAGCTCCGCTGGTGAAGGAATCCTTTTGACCGCCCGTGCCTCTGTCATCCACCCCGCCGCGGGCTCGCGGTTGCTGAACGAGCCGCGGCCGGTCAGGGTTGTCACGGTGGCCCACAAACCGGACGAGACTCGCCTGCGGGTGCTGGTCGACCGGCACATCGATTTCGTCGCGCGGGTGCTCCGCAACCTGGGCGTTCCGGACGCGGATGTGGATGATGCTGTTCAGCGCACCTTCATCGCGGTGTCCAACCGCCTGAACGACATCCGGGCGGGGGCCGAGAAGGCATTTTTGTTTCGGACGGCCGCCAACGTCGCCGCGCACGGCCGCCGCAGCCTGGCGCGGCGGCGGGAGGTGTCCGAAGAGCACGCTCCCGAACAGCACGAGCTGGTCGAGACGCCAGAGGCGCTCACCGACCAGCACCGCGCCCGGAAGCTCTTGGATCAGGCGCTCGACGAGCTGGCTTCGGATCTGCGTGAGGTCTTCGTCCTGTTCGAGATCGAGGAGCTGACCACGAGCGAAATCGCTCAGGCGCTCTCGATCCCGCAGGGCACCGTGGCGTCGCGCCTGCGCCGGGCTCGGGTGGCCTTTCAAGAAGCGTTGCGCAAGCACACCAGCGCCACCGCCAAGTTGGAGGCATCATGACGGAACCCAAGCGCTTGCTCGAAGCGTCGCCCAATGAGCTGACGCGCGCGGTGCTGAGAGCAGGCAAGAGCTACCAGGCTTCCAGCAACGCTCGGCGCACCACGCTGGCGGCGCTCGGGGTCGCCGGGTCGTCGGCGCTGTTCGCGAAGAGCGCTGCGGCGAGCACGACGTTCAAGCAATGGATCGTGGGCGGGCTCTTGGGGGGCGCGGTGATCGGCGCGGGCGCCGTCGGGGTCACGCTCCTGGAAGAGCCCTCCGCCGACGTGGCACCGGCGGCGGGCGCGCCAGGCCTGTCAAACCCCGCGGCACCGGCGGCGCCGCCCTTGGCAGCGTCCCCCCCGTCCGAGCCGCCACCCGCGCTGCAGCAGCCCGCGGCGCCCGAGCCGCTCCCACCAGCGCTCGAACCGTCGAACGCACCGGCGCCCGCGGCGGCCCCTCCCTCGCGGAGCCCGCCGGCTGCCGCCGAGCCGAACAGCAACAACAGCCTGGCCGCGGAGCTCGAGGCGCTGGATAGCGCGCGGCGCGCGCTCTCGGCGGGCAACGGCGGCCAGGCGCTCCAGCTGCTCGACGCGCATGGCCGGCGCTTCCCACGCGGGCGGCTGAGGCTCGAGGCGGAGGTGTTGCGCATCGAGGCGCTGATGCAGACCGGGCAGCGCGCGGCCGCCTCGGCTCGGGCCAAGGCCTTCGTCAAACGGTATCCGAACAGCGTGTTCGTCTCACGCGTGCAGCGCTTCGCCGGGCCATGATGTTGGCGCGCCTGGCGGCCGCGGGCGTGTTGCTCGCGACGGCCTGCTCCTCGACGACCGACCACCTCGGCGACGATCCGCTGCCGGCCGTAACCCAGGGCGACCCGCCGTTCGCCGACATCCTCGACAAGACCCCGGAAGCCATCGACGCGAAGGTCGAGGCCGCCTTCCAACAGCTATTTTACGGCGATCCGGACTCCGAGGCGATCTACGTCGAGTCGGGCAGCGACGGCGCCTTCATCCTCAACACGTATGGTGACGACCGCCGCAGCGACGGCCTCGGCTACGGGATGTTCATCACCGTGCAGCTCGGCAAGCGCGAAGAGTTCGACCGGCTCTGGACGCTCGGCGACCAGGATCTGCGCTACCACAGCGGTCCGCGCCGCGATTTTCTGTATTGGAATTGCGGCCCCGAAGCCTGCCCGGATCCGAACGGCACGACCTATGCGGCGGCCGCTCTGTTGATGGCCGAACGGCGCTGGAGTGAGCCGAGCTATGGCGAGGACGCGCGCGCCCTGCTCGCCGCCATGTTGCACAAGGAGGCGCAGAACGGAGGGGTGGTCGAGAACGTGCACTCGATGGTCGACGCCGCGACGGGCCTGATCGTCCGCTCCCCCCTCATCCCGGAGGAGGTGACCACCTCCTTCTTGTTGCCGGCGTTCTACGAGTACTTCGCGCAGCGTGTTCCGGCCGACGCCGGCGCGGGGCGGCGCGCGGCGGCGGCCGCGCGCCAGTTCTTGTTGGAGATCGCTCATCCGGAGACCGGGCTCGTCCCCGAGCACGCCAGCTTGGACGGCTCGCCCCTGGCGGATCTGTTCGCGACCGAGTCGCACCGGGTCGGCTTGAACATCGCCCTCGACCACGCCTGGTACGGCTCCAGCGTCGCCCTCCCGGTGCTGGACCGGTCGCTGACCTTCTTCGAGAGCCAGGGGGAGTACGTGGCCCACTACACGCTCGGCGGGGCGCCACAGGTCCCCTACAACGCGGCGGCGCTCGTCGCCTCGAACGGCGCGGCCGCGGCCGTCGCGTCTGGAGACCACGAAGCGTTCGTGCAGGCGGTCTGGGACATGCCGATCCCGACCGGCGAGGCGCGGAGCTACGACGGCTTGGTGTACCTCATGACGCTGCTCTACCTGAGCGGCCACTCCTCGCCGCTGTGAGCGTTCAGCCGAACAGCTCGGGGAGGTTGCCGCTCACCTCACCCAGCCTGTCGCCGGTGTAGCCGGCGGCTTGCATGCAGCTCACCAAACACTGCGCCGGGTGGGCCCCCGCCGTCGCGAGGTGCCGCCCCGGTAGAAGACCGCCGGCGCGCCCTGCAACCAGCAGCACCATGTCCTCCACCGAGTGGGTCTGAAACTGCGACGTCGCGTCGTTGAGCTGCGTGCCGTGCCCTGCCTCCGGCATGAAGATCACCACGGCGTTGTCGAGCAAGCTGCCGTCCCCTTCTTCGGTGGCCTTCATCTTTTGCAGCAGATAGGCACTGCCATGAGAGAGGATCCCCGCGCGGCCGGCGGGGTACGGGACCCAGCCGCTGTCGCCGCTCGGACGCTCGAACCCATAGTGGTCCGCGAGCTCGGCATCGACGAACGTCTCGTCGAGCGTGAACAAGCTCAGGTAGCTCTGTGGCTCCTCGAACACGACCCGGTCGATCAGCGCCGTCGTTTCTCTTTGGAAGGCCGCGACCAGATCGGCCGCGTGCGGGATCGCTCGGTAGCCGAGCCACATCGCGTGGAAGCGGTGCAGCTGCTTTTTGGCGCGGTCGTCGGCGAGCAGGTCGAGCGCGACGGTTCGGCGCTCCTCCGGGGTGCGCAGGCCCCCCGCGTCCGCCACATCGAGGAGCCGGTCGTCGGGCGTGCTGCCCCACAAAAGAAACGCCAAGCGCGTCGCGATCTCGTGCGGCGTCAGCTCGAAGACGTCGTCCTGTGCCGAAGCGGTGCCCACCTCCAGTCGATACAAAAACTCCGGATCCTGCAGGACCGAGCGCAAAAACAGCTCGACCGCCGTGTAAAAATCGTTGTCGACGTGCGGGTTGTCTTCGGTCGCGAAGCTCTGCAGCGTCAGGTACGCCTCGACCTCCGTCTCTGCCAGCGGGCGGCGAAACAGCCGGCGGCCGAGCGTCTCGATGACCTGACGAAAACAGTCCGCGTCCCCGTCATCCGTGGGCGTGCAGGGCACGATGGCCGCGCGCACCTCGGCATCCGCGAGCGCCCGCCGCGCCACGTCCTCCGCCATGGCCTCGAGGCCGTCGATCAACGCCCGCGATGCCTGCTGAAGGGTGTAGTCGTTGTCGTAGGGCGAGTACTCATCCTCCAAGAGGATGCGCGTCGCCGGCGCGCTGTCGTCAGAGAGCACGTCACGCACGACGTTGTCGATTTCTGCTTGGGTCAGGCGACGGGAGACGCTCTCGAGCACCACGGCGCCAGATGCGGGATCCGGCAGGCCGCCCGCGGCGCCCGAACCCGTCGCACCGCCCGCGCCGCTGGCGCCCGAGCCGCCCGTGTTCGACGCGCCGGCGCCGCCACCCCCGTCGGGCTCGACGGAGCCCGTGCACGCGGCCAACGCTGCGAACAGCGCCGCGACACCCACCCCGATCAGCTCGCCCCGGCGCATGACGACCATTATGTCGAAGCGCGGGCGCGCGCGAAGCGTGCCGACGAGAACCGGACCGAAAAGAGTGGGCGAGTGTGGGCGCTACCACCCCAGCTTTTTCGGCACCACTCGAATGGTTCGCTTCGACGACACGCGGTGGCTGCGAGCATTGAAACGGGATCGCCGCCATCGACGCCAGGCCTCGACAGCGCGCGCACCACTGCTGCTCGGCGTGCTCAACCCGTGCGGTGGAAGGCACCGAGGCGCAGCACGCCACGCAATACGGTCGGCTCGCAAATGAACGCCGCGACGGCGCCGAGCTCGATGCGATCCATCGGCTGAATGAAGCGACGCTCGCCACCGACCAGCGCGCGGTCATTCACGCGCGTGCCGTTGCGGCTGCCCGCGTCGCTCAGCCGGAGCGTGCCCTCCCGATCCCTGTCGAACCACGCATGCGTGGCGGAGACGGTCGGATCCGATAGCACCACGTCGTTGTCCGGAGCGCGCCCGACGTGCACCCGTTCGCCACGCCCGCCGCCGCCCGCGAGCTTGCGGAGCGCCACCACGAAATGCACCGAGTCGGTCATGCCCGACAAAAGCGGCAAAAATCGTGCTGCATCCACGCCATCGGCCGGATCCGCCGGCGGCTCCGTCAGGTCGATGCGCGGCAGCTCCTCCGTCGCGAGGCCAAACCCCGTGCGCACGACGCCGCCGTTGGTCGCCTGCAAGCCTTGGGTGAGCGGTGAGTCGAGCGAGTGCACCCGAACGACCAACAAGAGCACCCCATCGAAGGCACGGCGAAAGACCCCCGCTGGCGCCGAGCGCACGGTCTCCACCAACGCCTTGGGGAGCAGCTGGGTGTCCGGGTTCAGTACCACGCGGCCCTCAGTGTACCCCAAGGGCCTTCGAACCCAAACCCTGACGCGTCCCCTGATTTCCGCTGGAGGTTGTCTCGCGCGGCCCAGCTTTCGCTGCCAGTTTGACGCGATGGCTCCGAAGGCCGCGCCAAGATTTCGGGAATGAAAATGGCCGTGCGCATTTTCCCGCGTCGCCGAGCGTCCGCGAACGTCGACGCGCGCTGGCGCGAAGCTTGCGAATGCGCTCCGCATGCACCAACTCCCAAAGAACCGCAACACGGTCGTCATCCTGGGTGGCAAAGGCGGGCTCGAGGCGCGCTACCGGAGGCTTCTGGCAAACCACGGCTACGAGCTCCGGCACTTCGAGCGACGCGTGCCGAGCCGCACGTTGCCCGCCGCCCATAAGATAGCCCTCGTCATCGTCATGATCAGCATGGTCTCTCATCCGCTGTTGGCTCACGCCCGGCAGATCGCCGCAGGCGGCGCCGAGCTGGTCTATCTCGAGCGCCCGTCCCTCTCCGCGGTACAAAGGACGATGGCCGAGCGGCTGCTCTAGCGAAAAGATGGGGGGCGGGTCCTGCCCGCGATTGCGGCCGTCCGCCAGGCTGCGCATGCTACGGTCCCGCCCATGTCCCGCGTCCCCCTGCGTACTCGCGAGCTCGAGCTCACCATCGATCAGGTCGTCCAGAGCTACGAGGGACCCGAGCAGATCAACAACCTGGAGAGCGCGGCGCTGCCCAACCGGCGCTCGGTGATCGACGCCTTCAATCACCTCAAGCCCGTGATCTTCATGGGCTTTTACTCCACACGCCCGCTCAACCGCGACAACCTCCGCCACTCCATCAGCGAGCACCTGTACCCTGCCTACGAAATCCTGTGCGAGCAGATCGCTCGCGCGGTCACTTACGAGGAGCGCATCGGGCGAGCGGACCAACAGGCGCGCCCCCCGGGCTTCAGCGAAGAGGTGGTGCTGCGTCTGTTCCAGCGCATCCCCGAGCTGCGCCGGCTGCTGGACAGCGACGTCCAGGCTGCCTACGAAGGCGACCCGGCCGCCAAGAGCATCGAGGAGATCGTGTTCAGCTACCCGACGATCGGGGCGATCACGGCGCACCGCATCGCGCACGTCCTGTACACGGAGCAGGTGCCGATGATCCCGCGCATCATCTCGGAGTATGCCCACAGCCGCACCGGCATCGATCTGCACCCGGGCGCGAAGATCGGCGAACGGTTCTTCATCGATCATGGAACCGGCGTGGTGCTGGGAGAAACCTGCGTGATCGGCCGCAACGTCAAGATCTACCAGGGGGTCACCCTGGGGGCCCTCAGCGCCCGGCGGTCCGAAGGCGACGGCGGCTTGTCGCCCAAGCGGCACCCGACGATCGAGGACAACGTCACCATCTACTCCGGAGCCACGATCCTCGGCGGCGACACCGTCATCGGCGCCGGAAGCGTCATCGGTGGCAACGTCTGGCTGGTGAAATCGGTCCCCCCGGGCTCCAAGATCTTCGGGCGCGCCCGCGAGTGAGCGGGCTCAGGGGTTTGCGGGCTCAGGGGTTTTCGGTCCCAGCCACCGCCACGACGTCCACCCCCGACAGGATCTTCCCGAGCGCGTCGCGATCGACCGGCTTGACGAGGTGAGCGTCGAAGCCGGATTCCAGGGCCGCCTCGCGGTCCACGTCGCGTCCATAGCCGGTCAGCGCCACCAACACGATCCCGTCCCTGCCGAGGGCGCGGCGCAGATCTCGGGCGAGCTCGTAGCCGTTCTTCGCCGGCAAGCCGATGTCGATCAGCGCCAGATCGGGCCTGCGATTGCGGATCAGCTCGAGCCCTTCGACGCCGTCGCAGGCGGTGACCACCACGTGGCCATCGAGCTCGAGCAACGTGCGCAGCGTTTCTCGGGCGTCGGGGTTGTCCTCGACCAGCGCGATGCACAACGACCGCGGCCGCTGCGCGGGCAGCGCGATCCGCTCGGTCAGCTCGACCTGACGCGCCAGAAGCGGGATCCGGACGACGAACTCGCTCCCGTGGCCCAGTCCGGCGCTCTGCACGAGGACGCTGCCGCCGTGCAGGTGAACCAGCGCCTGCACCAACGTGAGCCCGAGCCCCATTCCACCCTCGGATCGGTGGATGGTGCCCTCGGACTGCACGAAAATGTCGAAGATCTTGTCGATCAGATCCGGCGCGATGCCCGCGCCGTCGTCGCGCACGCTGATTTGAGCCTCGCCCTGGTCACGCCGCGCGGAGAGCCAGACGTTGCCCCCCCGCCGGCTGTACTTCACGGCGTTGTGCAGCAAGTTGCCGAGCACCTGCTCGAGCCGAGCCGGATCCCCCCAGACGTGCAGCGGCGTTTCGCCCACGTCCACGTGCAGCTCGATCTCATGGTGGGCGAGCTGCGCCGACAGCGCCTGCGCGGCCTGCCGCACGATGTCCGCGACGTCGATCGTCTGGCAGCGGAGCTGAAGCTTGTTCTGAGTGACACGGGAAGTGTCGAGCAGGTCGTCCAGCAAGCGCGCCATGTGCCGCGATTGGCGATGGATCACCCCATGCGCCTGCTGCCGCTTCTCGGCGTCGCCGTCGGTCACTTCGATGAGCTGCGCCGCGTTGATGATCGCGGCCAGCGGATTTCTGAGCTCGTGGGACAGCATGGCGATGAACTGATCCCGGCGCCGCACGGCTTCTTGGATCTTGTGCTCCGCCCGTTTGAGCTGATTGATGTCGATGAAGGTGATGACCACCCCGTCGATGGATCCCTTC
Source organism: Pseudomonadota bacterium (assembly GCA_023418705.1). Taxonomy (GTDB): domain Bacteria; phylum Myxococcota_A; class Polyangia; order Polyangiales; family Polyangiaceae; genus JAEZYZ01. The sequence continues at coordinate 18,323 of JAEZYZ010000014.1, forward strand.
GAACGATAGGGGAGGATCCGGACGAGGTACCAGTTGCCGTGTCGATCGCGCACGTTGCGCTCGATCTGGCCGCCGCCGTCGAGCACACGGCCCGCGTCGGCCACCAACTGCTCGTCGTCCAGGCCGTGGCTGAAGCTCTCGATGGGCCGGCCCAGGTCTTGCGGCAAGAGGTTGAAGAGCGGCGCCGCGCGCGGCGTAAACTTGCGGATGTTGAGGTTCGACTCGAGGAAGATGGCGCCGACGTCGGTGGAGGCCAGCAGATTGTCGATGTCGGTGCTCAGCTCCGTCAGCTGCTGGATCTTGCGCTGGTGCTCTGAGTTGACGGTGTAAAGCTCCTCGTTGACGCTCTGTAGCTCCTCGTTCGTGCTCTGCAGCTCTTCGTTCGAAGCCACCAGCTCCTCGTTGGTCGACTGCAGCTCTTCGTTGCTGGTCTCGAGCTCCTCGATGGTGGCCTGCAGGTTCTCGCGCGTGTACCTGAGCTCCTCTTCGAGCGATGCCATGCGCTCGCGGGTGACCTCGCTGAGCTCGATGTCGGGCGACGCGGGCTCCGGCGCTGCGCGTTTGGCCTCGCCCTCCTCCAGCGTGATCAACACGTGCCGCATCCCGCTGGGTTGACCGAGCGGCTCTAGCTTGAGGCGCAGCTCCCCGCTGGCGGCCGGGTGGTGGATGCCCTTGCAGGTGAGGGTCGTGCCAGACTTCAACGAACGCTGCAGAGCGCCGGTCAGCGCCAGCTTGAGATCGCCCTCCACCAGGTCGAGGACGTCGAGCGAGGGGCGCCCGTCGCGGACAGCGATGTAGCGGCCCGCGCCGCCAAAGGTGTGCACGACCTCGCGCCGCTCGTTCACCAGCAGGCTGGGCGGCATGCAGCGCTGCAGCAGCGTGTCGTAGACGCCCAGCACGCGGCTGAGCGGCTGCCCCTCGCCGAGCGGCGCCGTCAGCGGCCCGCCGTCGCGCGGGCGCGCCTGACGGCGGTTCGACCAAGCAACGGTCCCGCGGGCGTCGTCGTAGCGCTTTCTGAAGATGCGCGCGCCGTCGTCCACCGTCGCGAACTCCCGCGACAGCTCCCCCAGGTTCTCGCTCGGCCCGAGCAGGAGAAAGCCGCCCCGGCGCAGGCCGAAGTGCAGCAAGCTGAGCACCTTCTGCTGGGCCTGCGGCTGCAGATAAATCAACAGGTTGCGGCAGCTGATGAGATCCATCCGCGTGAAGGGAGCGTCCCGAGTCACGTCGTGGACGGCGAAGACCACCATCTGCCGCAGGGCCGCGTCGATCTGGTAGCAACCCCCTCGGTCGACGAAATAGCGCGCCTGGCGCGCTTCGCTCAACGGTTGCAGCGCCTCGGCGGGATACAACCCGGCCCCCGCCTTCTCGAGCGACACGCGGTGCACGTCCGTCGCGAAGAGCCGCGCGGGCGGCGGCGCGGCCATCGCTTCGAGCCGCTCGTGGACGAGCATGGCGAGCGAGTACACTTCCTCGCCGGTGGCGCAGCCCGCGACCCACAGGCGCAGCTCCTCTTCCGGGCCGCGGTCGCGCAAGAGCTCATCGAGGATGTCGCTCTCCAAGCGGTCGAAGACCTCCGGATCGCGGAAGAACTGGGTCACGCCGATGAGCAGGTCCTGATAGAGCGAGTTCAGCTCGTCCGGGCGCTCCTTGAGCTGCCGGAGGTAGGCGGTCAGATCCTCGCTGCGACTGAGCCGCAGGCGGCGCTCGATCCGCCGGAGCACCGTGTTGGCCTTGTAGGCCGAGAAGTCGACGCCGGAGACCTGCTGCAACAGGTGCAGCACCTCGTTCAGCCGCGCGGGCTCTCCGCCATAGGTCGGCTCGACGTCGGCGGCGTGCCGCACGTGATCGAGCAACACCCGCGGCATGTCCTCCGGGGCCAGGACATAGTCGCAGAGCCCCGTGTCCCGGGCGCTGCGCGGCATGCCGTCGAAGCGCGCCGAACGCCCGTCTTGGCAGAGCACGAGGCCGCCGGCGTCGTGCACCGTGCGGATGCCGCGCGATCCATCGCTGCCGCTGCCCGACAACACGATCGCGATCGCGCGGCGCTCGAGGTCGCGCGCGAGTGAACGGAAGAACGTGTCGATCGGCAGCGACAGCTCCTGGCCCCGCGGTTTGTCGCTGAGGAGCAGGCGGCCGTCGGAGATGATCATGTCCTTGCCGGGTGGGATCAGATACACGTGGTCCGCTTCGACCCGCATGCCGTCTTTCACCTGGCGCACGACCAGACGCGTGTGCCGGCCGAGCAGCTCGTCCATCATGCTCTTGAAGTCGGGCGACAGGTGCTGCACGACCACGAACGCGATGCCCGTATCCGACGGCATCGCCGAAAACAACCGCTCGAGCGCCTCGAGGCCACCGGCGGAGGCGCCAACGCCTGCAACGAAAAGGGCGTGCGGCTGCGAGCTGTCCGCTTCGCTCTGCATCGATCAAAGAGTTCTGTTGGGCCCTCTCGAGCTTCCAGAGCTACACGATCTTCCCCGCACGGGGAAGACGGACCCGGTCAAATTCTTCGCGCGCCACGCACGAAATCCGTGCGTGCTTTTCAGCGCACGGACGGGAAATTTTCGGCGCCATGTCGGCGCGCCGAAGGTTCGTCGATCATCGGCCTAGCTCGAAGCGCTGCCGAGCTCTCGACCGCTGCGCGACGCCGGCAATAGTGCGCGGTGTGGCGTTTCGCCGCACTCGCTGGCGAGCCACCGAGCGCGCTTCGCCAGCGTCCTCGAAGCCGCCCCTCCCGCTGGGAGGCAGCACCGCCTTCCACTCGCACGGGACCACCTTTGAGCTTCTATCTCGACGCGACCGCGAGCGGCAGCACACCCACGGAGCCGCCACATCACCCGTGAGGATGTACCTTCTCCAACCCGAACCCGAACCTGAACCTGAACCTGAACCTGATCGATGCGAACGCGGTCCCCTCGCACAGGTTCCCCTCGAGCGCGTCTGGCGAATGAGCGGCGCGCTCGAGCCTCTCCGCTTCGGAACGGCGCCGCGTCGAATGAGCGGCGCGCTCGAGCCTCTCCGCTTCGGAAAGGCGCCGCGTCGAATGAGCGGCGCGCTCGAGCCGGTCCGCGTAGGAACGGCCCTCAGCATCGTGCGAGGTTCGAGGCAACGGGGCCAGCAGGGGGGCGAAGCCCGCTCGGCCCCCTGCTGGCCGAACGATCCCTTGGTCAGGTCGTGCTCCACCCTCCGGGTCCGGCGGAGGCGCGCGCTTTCACCCAGTCGTAGTTGGTGAAACGGCAGAGAGCCATTGGCCCCATTGCCCTGGTGAAAGGAGCGTGTCCGCCGGCAAGCCCCGGATACGCGCGGGCCCACCGTTGCATGATGCCCGCTGCCGCGGCGCCGCCGCCGGCAAGCCCCGGGCACGCGCGGGCCAACCACTACGGAGCGCGCTCCGACCCTCCGCGACCCGCACGCGCGGGAACGCGCGCCGTGACGCTGCTGGTGGGCTCCGGCAGAACCTCCCTCGACCCGCACGCGCGGGAACGCGCGAAAGAGAGGCCGCCCCTGGAGTTTTGGCGCAAAGGGGCGGCGGCGCCGCGCCAAGAGCGCCCTCGTTCTCGGCAGATGATCGATCCTTCCAGGCGCGAAGTTATCGCCGGCCGCGGACGACGATCCGCGAGGCTTTCGTCGCAAGTAAACTTTGATGGGGTGAATGCAATTCGGAACATCGCCTTAGCGGCTTGGCTAGGTAACGCCACGAGCCACCCAATCCCGTGATCCCGACCCTCGAAACTTCTCATTTTTGTCCAAGGGACGCTTGCTTCGAACACGCGAGCGTCGGACAATCGATAAACCATGAACAGAGTGCGGTCCTGCTTGGGTTCGGTCGTGATTCTTATTTTGGGTTCCGCCTTCGCTGGCTGCAGCGCATCGGATCCCAACGCCAGCGGCAACACCGGCGGCGGGGGTGGCGGCGGCGGCGGCAGCGGTACGGGCGGCTTCGGCAACGTCCCCGTCATTCCTCCCGAAGATCTGTCGGCGACCTGCGGCAACGGCGTGGCGGATGAAGGCGAGCAGTGCGACGACGCGAACAAGACCGGCGGCGACGGCTGCAACCCACTCTGTCAGATCGAAGCGGACTTCGATTGTCCCACCTTTGGCCAGCCCTGCATCTCGGGCAGGGTCTGCGGCGACGGCGTGCTCGCCAGCTCCGAGGCCTGCGATGACGGCAACACCCTGGCCGGTGATGGCTGCGCCGCCGATTGCACGGCGGTCGATCCCGGCTGGCAGTGTCGTGTGCCCGGCAGAAAGTGCGTTCCGCTCTGTGGCGACGGCGTGATCACCGCGACGGAGAACTGTGACGACGGCAACGCCGTCAGCGGCGACGGCTGCTCGAGCACGTGTCTGACCGAGCCCGGCTGGTCCTGCACCGGCGCCACTTGCACGCAGGCCGTCTGTGGCAACGGCGTCGTCGAAACCGGCGAGTCGTGCGACGCGGGCCCCGACAACGGCCTGTTCCACGGCGATGGCAGCGGCTGCTCCAAGACCTGCACGCCGGAGCCCAACTGCCGCCAGGGCGGCACCACCGGCGCCTGCACCACCGCCTGCGGCGACGGCAACATCGACACCGGCGAAGCCTGCGACGACGGCAACGCCGTCGACGGCGACGGCTGCTCCGCCAGCTGTCAGCTCGAGCCAGGCTTCATGTGCCCGCCGATGGAGACGAAGGACACGCAGCCCTGCTCGACCGGGACGGGGGAGTGCTTGACGCTCCCGATCACCTACCGGGATTTCGACGGGCAGCACCTGGCGTCTGGGCATCCGGATTTCTTCTACATGTCATCGACCACTACCTGCGTTCCCAATGCCAGCGGCAACCCAGTAACTTGGGGTGGTGCCTGCGCCAGCGATCGAACCGATCTGTGTACTGGTTTGGTCACCGACGCCATTGGGCCTGACGGCAAGCCGGTGCTCAGTGCCAACGGCTCCATGTGCGACTGTCGCTTTACTGATTGGGATCAGACCGGGATCTTCGCCGCTGGCGATACAGGCGTTACTGAGTGCGACAGCGGCGGGGGCGGTCCGCGGCTTCGAATCGAACGCTCCGTCAAGGTGGTCCAGAGCGCCGAAAGCTTCCAGCAATGGTTCTCGGACTCGACGATGAGCACCAAGGTGACCGGTACGCTCGAGCTCGCCCAGATCGGGGCCACCAACCAATACCAGTTCAGCAGCAGCGGCGGACGGACCGTTTACGACGACCTCCATGACATCTTCCTGGCCATGCCATCCAGCCAGAGCACTCCCCCCGTCGGGGCAGTGACCAGCCTCACCAGCGGTTTCTTCCCGCTAGAAGATGAAGCCCGCCCGAAGGTCTGCAATATTTGGCCTTACTGGAGGACATATCTGGCTACCAACTGCATGGCTGACGAGGGGCTACAGGTCACTTCGCAGTTCGATCCGCGGGGATCCTGGGGTGGACCGCCAGAAGATCCTCCCACCGGCGGCCCCGTGTTTCCGGTGGAAGGGCACCTCCGCAACTTCTACTTCACCACGGAGGCGCGCTACCTCTTCCGCTACGTCGGGGGTGAGACGCTCGCGTTCTTCGGCGACGACGACGTGTGGGTGTTCATCAACGGGAAGCTCGTGCTCGACATGGGCGCCCCGCACGAGCGGCTGCAAGGGGAAGTCAGCCTCACGGCAACCGGCGCTACCTGGACCATCAGCTCCTGGGACGTCACCAACAACATGGCCATCCCCGTCGCGACCGGCACCGTGGCAGACCTCGGGCTCGAGGTCGGCAACACCTACGAAATCGCCGTCTTCCACGCCGACCGCCACCCGCGTGAGTCGAACTACCAGCTCACCCTGTCCGGCTTCAGCACCACCCGCTCGGTGTGCCAGCCTGAGTGCGGCGACGGCGTCGTGGCTGCCGGCGAGGAGTGCGACGACGGTCCCAACAACCAGGACGGCGTCTACGGCGGTTGCAGCAGCACCTGCCTGTTCGGACCGTTCTGCGGCGACGGCGTCATGAACGAGGACGGCGGCGAGGAGTGCGATCTCGGCCGCGAGAACGGCGCTCAATACGGCGAAGAAGGCTGCACCCTCGGCTGCAAGCGGGCCCGCCGCTGCGGCGACGGCATCATCGACACCGCCTTCGGCGAAGAGTGCGACTACGGCGACGCCAACGGCTCCGGCAGCGGCTGCAAGACCGACTGCACCCTCACCATCTTCTGAGCCCCAAGCAGGAGGTGCGTTCGCGAGAGCGCACCTCCTCGACGCCCACCGCTGCTCGATGACGCGCGCGAAGCTGCAGACAAAGCCTGCAGCCCGGCGCGTATCGCAGCAGATCTGCTGGACCAAGGTGATCGCTCGCCTCTCTTCGAGCGGTGCGTCACTCAGCGCGGTTTGGCGCTCCGCGAACCGCCCGCGGCCGCTGGCCTCACGCTGAGGGCGCTACATCAGTCTGGCCGCCTACCGAGGGTTTGGCCCTCTACGCTGCTCGATGGCCAAGGCCAGGGCGCGAGGTGATCGTGGGTCATCCACGCCCGTTCCGGCCCTCTTGTCTCCCTACGCGATAAGGCGCGGCTCCCTAGTTTCGCCACCGCCCGTCGCCAGCCCACTGCGGAATTAGAGCCCCCATGCCTCCCTCCACGGCCAGGCATGACCTCCCAAATTTCGCCTCCGCCAACCAAATGCGAAATTTCGGCCTGCTTGCCTCCCCTGACGACCAGGCATGACCTCCCAAATTTCGCCTCCGCCGGCCAAACGCGAAATTTCGGCCCTCTTGCCTCTATCCACGCTCAGGCATCGCGTCCCAAATTTCGCCTCCGCCCATGATACGAAATGCCAGCTTTACATGCCTCTGCCCCTCTGCCCACGGCAGCCTTGATCTTGGTCGTACGCTCTCTGTCGGATCGACTCGGCGGGCAATTCGTCGCCGCACCGACGCACTGACAACCCGACTCGGCGGGCAATTCGTCGCCGCACCGACGCACCGACAACCCGACTCGGCGGGCAATTCGTCGCCGCACCGACGCACTGACAACCCGACTCGGCGGGCAATTCGTCGCCGCACCGACGCACCGAC
>JAEZYZ010000153.1 GCA_023418705.1 Pseudomonadota bacterium
CCCGGTCGCCTCTGCCGGGCGCCGAGGTGGCGGCGGGGCGGCCGGGCGGGGCGCGGCGCGGCCGCCGCTCGATCCGAGGAACTCGAGCTCGAGCTCGAGCGGCTTGAGCGGCGCGGGTTTATTGGCAGCAGCACCTGGGCGCTCCGGCGCGGCAGGTGCGGCCTCGCCGGCGGGTGTGGGTTTGGCTGCCGGCGGATCGGGGGCCGCCTCCGCAGGACCATCGAAGACCCCGCCAAGCGCTTTCATGGCGTCGGCGATCGCGTCGTCGTTGAAGAGCGCTGCGCCGACCGCCTGCTCGACCTCTGCCGCCGCGCGCTCGGCCTTCTCAGCTGGGCTGGGCTCCGCCTCCGCTGCCGGTGCCTCCGAGGGCCGCCGTTGCCGGCCGAGGCGCTTGCGGGCCGCGATGGTCAACGGCTCGCGCAGGCCGCTCCGCTCCGCCCGCAGCAGGTGCCGCTTGTAGGTGCCGTTCTCGATTTCGCGGCAGACCCGCTGCCAGTATTGCTGGAACGTGTTGTAGCGCTGGATGATGGTCTGAAGCTTGAATCGCCGCGCGGTGTTGCGAATCTGCGCCCTTCGCAACACATAGATGCGTCGATCCACGTCCTTGCGCGCGACCGACGGCTCGACCCGCTCGATCCCGAGGAAATACTGCTCGTACAGAGCTCTCAGCCGCTCGAGCCGAGTTTCGAGCTCATCGATGGCAGCCTCGATTTCGGACGCTTCCAACGGGGGCCGTGTGTTCGAGAGGGTTCAATCGGCGAGCGGCGTGATCTTCAGGTTGTCGAAGCAGACCGGCGTCTGCCAGTCGTTGAACCCGAAATACTCGTGCCCGCTGCCCTTGAGTGGTTGCGGATCGGTGAAGCTTATCACTTCGATGTCATCGACGAACCAGCGCAGCGTTCGCCCGTCGCGGCGTTCGATCTTGAAATGATAGGTGTGGTGCGGTGCGACGGGTCGGGCGCGCAGATCGTCGCCGCTCGGATCGACGCGGACCTCCGGCCGATCGGGCGCGTGCTCGTCGAGCCGCGCGAGCACGTGGAACTGGTTGCGCCAACCCCCAAGGATCACAAGGTAGCCGGTGGCGTCGTTGTACGACACGCCGGACGCAGCGCTCCTGCCGTCCGCCCAGAGCTCCGCCTTGATGTCGCCGTCCGGTGAGCTGCTGCTGGCATCGAACTCGATGCGGGCGTTGACGGGAAGCCTGCGCCGGAGCCAAACGGGTTGGTTTTTGGCGTTGCGCACGCACAGCCGGCCGACCCTGAGCGTCCAGGCGTCGGACGTGGCGACGTAGTCGTCCCCGAGCTCTTCACGTTGGAAGTCGTCTTCGAAGGCGCTGGTGATGAGGGGCGCCGGCGCGGCGTCACCTTTCGCACCTGGGGGTTTCGGCGCGGCCGTTTTCGAAGCGCCAGCGTCGGCAGCTCGGGCGTCTGCGGCAGCCGCGGCGTTGGGTGTGGTCCGGCGCTGGACGGCTTCTTGGGCAAGCTTCAGCCGATCGTTGGCACGTGGCGGCTCGGCGCGCGGTTTCGGCGCGCTGAGCGCCGACGGCGCCTCGGGGCGATCACCGGTCCCCGACTCGCTTTCCGTGGGCACGCACGCCAGCAGGATCGAAACTCCGAGCAGCCCGATCAGGACTCTTACCACGGGCGCATGCTAGCACAGGGCCGAGGACGGCCGGAGTCGCCCGGTTTTGGCCCCCGGACCATTCGAAGCTAAAGGCAAGACCCAGCATGCACCCGGTCCTGCTCACGCTGCCGCTGCCGGACGTCGCGCTGCCGGTGCTGCCGGCGCTGCTCGTGCTCTCGGCGCTCGGAGCGGCGATCGCGCTGATCGCGTGGCGTACGCAGGCACGCGACATGGTGGTCGTCGGCGGCGCGCTCGCGCTGGTGACCGCGTCGCTCGCCCCCTTCTATCGGGGGCAGGTGTACGTGCTCGGCGATCTGCCCATCTACAGCTACGGTGTGATGCTGTGTCTGGCGTTCGTGGCCGGTTGGGTCGTGTCCCTGGGCCTCGCCGAACGGGAGGGGTTGCCGCGTGAGGCAGTCGCGAACTGCTTCTTCGTGACCGCCCTCTCGGCGCTCGCGGGAGCACGGATCCTGTACTTGGCGACCAACCCGGACGTGGTCGTCTCGGTGGCGAGCGTGTTCGACCTCCGCCGAGGCGGCCTGGTCGCGTACGGTGGTTTCCTGGGCGGTCTCTTGGGCTCGGTGGGCTATCTGCGGGTCGCGCGCTTGCCCCTGTGGGCGTGGGCCGACGCCGCTTCGGTCGCGGTGGCCGCCGGTCTGGCGATCACGCGCGTCGGTTGTTACCTGTTCGGCTGCGACTTCGGCCGACCGCTCGCAGCGTCGGCGCCGGGGTGGCTGCGGGCCGCCGGCACCTTTCCGCGCTGGGAGGCGATGCCCGGGTCGCCCGCCTGGGCGCAGCACGTGAACCAGGGGCGCCTGCCGCTCGAAGCCCAAGCGTCGCTGCCGGTCCACCCGACGCAGCTCTACGAAGCGCTCGTCGGCGCCGGCTTGTGCGCGTTGCTCTGGCGGCTGCACCGCCGGCGCGGGTTTTCCGGCCAGGTCTTCCTGAGCTTTGCGCTCGCCTACGGCTCGGCCAGGTTTCTGCTCGAGTTTCTGCGCGACGACGTCGAACGAGGAGCCTTCGGGCCGGCGATGGGGGCGGTCGGGTGGTGGGTGCTGGGAATCGCGATTGTCGCGCTGGCCGCGCAGGCGGGGCCGGTGTGGTCATCGTTCGCAGGGCGCGCTCGGGTGCGAGCGCTGGCGGCCTGCATCGCCGTGTGCGCCCTGCTGCTCGGCCTCGGCTGGCTTGCGGCTCCCAACGAGGCGCTGCAGCTGTCGACGTCGCAATGGATCGCGCTCGCCTCGGCCCCGCTGGCCGCCGGCTACTGGCGTGTACGAGCGCGCCGCCCGAGCACGTCGTACGAGCCCGTGAGCTCGACCTGATAGCGGACCGGTTGTTCGCCCCCCACGTCCACCCGCAAGCGCCGAGCGTCGAGATCGCAGACCGCAAACGCGGCCGCCGCCCGCCCCGGAGCGTCGTCGTCGACGTTCTCCGTCAGGCTCTGCAGGGTGACGTAGGGAATGCCGGCGATCAGGTCGAAATGGTTCCAGTGGGCGTGACCGTTGAACACGGCCACCACCTTGTTGCTCGCCTCGAGCACGCGCCGGAGCGCCTTGCGCTCGGCCACCCGGCAGATGTGGGGGGCCTTCTCGAACCAGCGATTGCCGGCGAGGTGCATCTCACTGGCGGGGTGGTGCATCACGACCACCACCGGTGGGCGCGCGGCCTCGAGCGTGCGCGCGAGCCAGGCGAGCTGCGCTTCGGGTAGACGCACCGCCACGTCCTTGGTTTCTTGGGTGTGCAGGACGATGAACTCCACGTCGCCACAGCGTCGCGAGTAGTAGAGCGGCCCGTCGTGTCCCCAGAGCTCCCCGAGCTCCCGCTCGGACAAATGAACGGTGTCGTGGTTGCCCGCGACGTGCAGCACCGGCGCGTCGAAGCCGGCGAGCGCCGCGAGAAACTCGGCATAGTGCTGCCGGTCCGCCGCCGGCGACTGATCTTCGATGGCATCGCCAAGCTGGATCACCAGATCCGGGCGCACCGCGCTCCGCATGTGGTCGGCGAAGGACCGGGTCAGCCGCCCCGCCTCGTGCGACAGCTTGCGGAGCTTTCCCTGAAAATGGGCTCGAGGGCCGAAGTGCACGTCCGTGATCAACGCGAACCGCATGGGGGATTTCTCGCTGGAGGGGGGGCCCTTCGGCCTCTGAACGCCCTCCCGGCAAGTGAGCTTGACGCGAGGGGAGCTCGTCCTGAGGGTGACTCCCTGGACCCGAAGGCCCGTCTAAGTATAGCCTTCGGAGCCCCGAGCGGCTTTGCCGGTCTTTTTTCCGGGTGTGGAACATCGAGGAGCTCGAAATGCGATTTGTGAGTGCAATGGTGCTTGGTGCGTGCTGCGCGTCGCTGGGTGCGGCGGCGGTCGGCTGCAAGAAGAACGACGAAGATGCCCAGACGGCTGGGTATCAGCAGGGCGGCCAGTACGGCCAACAGCCCGGGTACCAGCCCGGCTACCAGCAGCCACCCCCCGGTCAGCCGGGGTACCAGCAGCCGCCCCCCGGTCAGCCGGGGTACCAGCAGCCCCCGCCCGGCCAGCAGCAGCCGCCCCCCGGTCAGCAGCCGCCCGCCGGTCAGGCTGGCCCGGCGCAAGAGCTCGATCCCACGGCGGCGACGGTCGCCAAGCCGATCCTCGATCAGCTCGCGCAGACGGCGGCGCCTCCAGGGGCGAAGCCCGTGGGCTCGACGATCGTCGGCAACTTTCAGCAGGGCCAGAAGATCGAGAAGCAGGTCCAGCTGCAGCCCGGCAAGTGTTACACGGTGGTCGCCGCTGGCGTTCCGCCGGTCACCGAAGTGAACGTGCAGTTTTTGGCCGTCACCCCGGTGCCGGGGATGGCGCCGGTGCTGGCACAGGATCAAGACACCGGCAGCCAGGCGGTGCTCGGCAAACAACCGAACTGCTACAAATGGGCGGCCCCTTTCTCGGCGCCCGTGAACCTCGCGCTGATCGTGCCCGCTGGTTCGGGCCTCGCCGCGGCGCAGGTCTACGAGAAGTGATCGCGTCGCCCCGCGCAATTTGACGACGGGGCGCAGCGTTCGAGCCGCGGCG
>JAEZYZ010000214.1 GCA_023418705.1 Pseudomonadota bacterium
ACCGCGAGCGCACCCAGCCCCGCGCGAGCGGCGCGAGCGCACCCAGCCCCGCGCGAGCGATAGCGAGCGCACCCAGCCCTGCGCGAGCGATAGCGAGCGCTCCTCAGAGCACTTCGACCAGCACCGCGGTGATGTTGTCCCGCCCCCCACGCACGTTGGCCAAATCGATGCACCGCTGCACAGCGGCGATGCCACCGTCCTCGATGACATCCGGGATCTCGTCCGCGTTGAGGTACCCGTGCAGCCCGTCGCTGCAGAGCAGGTACACGTCCCCCAGCGCGACCTCGAAGACGTTGGTGTCGACCTGAACGTAGTCCCGGTTGCCGACCGCGCGCGTGATCACGTTCTTGTGGCGGCTCGTCTTGGCGTCTTCTTCGGTGATGATGCCCTGCTTGATCTGCCAGGCGATCAGGGTGTGATCCTCGGTCAGCTGGACCGCTTCACCCCTGCGAACGCGGTAGATGCGGCTGTCACCAACCTGCGCCGTGATGATGCGCTCGCCGCAGCTCATCATTGCGCTGATGGTGGTCCCCATGCCCGCCTTCCCCGCGTCCAGTTCCGCCATCGCGAAGACCATGTAGGTGGCCGCCTGGACCGCCCCTTCGATGACCCTGCGGGCGGCGCGCAGCTTCTCGTCGGTGATGGGATCGTCGAGGTGCAGCGCGCGGCGTCCGCGCACCACCATGCCGTAGATGGTGTCGACGGCCTCGCGGCTGGCCACTTCGCCGGCCGCGTGTCCGCCCATGCCGTCGGCCACGACCCAGAGCTCGATCTCGTCGTCGCAGAAGAAGGCGTCTTCGTTGACCTGCCTCCGGCGCCCGACGTCAGAGGCTCCATACGACCTGAATTTGAGCGGCACGGCCTTATCTCGAAGCGGCCAGGATAGGCAAAAGTTAGGGGGTGCGGTTCGGGTTTGTGGGCCGCGGCGCCCGCCGAGCCTCCCCGGCGGGGGCGCCGCGCCGGCCAAACGGCTGATGGTTGCGGTCTCCGGGGCTGGTTTATAGTGGGAGGCCGGCCCATGAGCATCTCTGCCGTCAGCGTCGCGATCCGCGGTCGCAGCCCGAGTGAGGCGGCGCGCACGATCGCGGACGCGGTGCGGCGGCTGCCGCGCCCGAGCGGCGGCGTGGTGTTCGCCAGCGGCGTGCTCGCCGAGCGGCTCGATCAGCTCGCCGAAGCGCTCGCCGCCAGCGCCCTCGGCCTGCCGATGATCCTGGCGAGCGGGGCGGGCGTTTTGACGGAACGCGGCGAAATCGAAGGCGAATCGGCGGCGGCCGCGCTGCTCTGGTCGGGCGGCAACGCTCGCACCTTCTGTGCGCGCGGCAACGGCGCTGACGAGCTCGGGGAGCGTCTGGCCAAAGCCGTGGCGGCCGGCAACGACGCTCGCAGGGGCACGCTGGTCGTCTTCATGCGGCCGGACGGCGTCGCCCCGCACGCGCTCGAACCGCTGCAGCAGCTCGGCGGCATCAGCACCATCTTCGGCGCCGGCAGCGTCGGCTCGCCCGGGGTCCTGGCCCTGAACGCCGACGGCAGCGTCCAGCGGGGCGGCGCGGCCGCGATGTTGCTGCACGGCCTACCGGTGCCCTCGGTGCGCACCTCGCCCGCCTGCCGGCTCTTGATGCCCCTCCGGCGCATCACCGACAGCGCCGGCTCGATGGTGCTCGAGCTGGAAGGCGAACCGGCGCTCGACGTGCTCAGCACGGTGGCCGAAGGCCTGGCAGATCAGCCCCTCATCTTCGCGGTCCTGGCCGAAGGCGACGCCCCGCGGGCGGGGCGGGCGGAGGTGGTGGTGCGCGCCGTGCAGGGGGTCGACCCCATCCGCCGCGGATTGATGGTCTCCGATGAGGTCCGTCCCGGTCTGCGGATGGCCTTTGCCGTGCGCGACCCAGGGGCGGCCAAGCTCGACCTCGAGGCGGTGCTGCGCGAGCTCTCGCAGCAGCTGGCCGGCGCGGCGCCCTGTTTCGGCCTGTATTTGACCTGCGCCGGCCGCGGCGCCTCCCTGTACGGCAGCTACAGCGTCGATGTGCGCATGCTGCGCGCGCGCTTCGGCGACATCCCGTTGGCCGGCATGCACTCCTCCTTCGAGCTCGCCCCGCACGAGGGCAAACCCACCGTACAGCTCTACACCGGCGTGCTGGCCCTGTTCTCCCAGGCGAGCTGACACGACCCCGGTTCGGGGCGAACCCGTGCCCGTCCCGCTGTGCTAGATGCGGGTGGATGCCGCCGAGCCCCCGCCCCGCGCTCGCGCTGATCCGGCCGCGCGCCGGCACCTCGGATGCCCTGCTGGCGGCGGTGGTGATCGCCGTGGTGGCGCTGATGGTCGTGCCGCTGCCGACCTTCTTGCTCGACCTGTTGCTCGCGACCAACTTGGCGATTTCGGTCGCGGTGTTGCTGGTGAGCCTGTACGTCAGCGACGCGCTCAAGATCGCCGCCTTCCCCACCCTGCTGCTGATCACCACGCTGGTGCGGCTCGGCCTGAACGTCGCCTCGACGCGGCTGATCCTGTTGCAGGCCGACGCGGGCGAGGTCATCCGCGCGTTCGGCGGCTTCGTGGTGCGCGGCAACTACGTCGTCGGCGCCGTGGTGTTCGCCATCCTGGCGATCATTCAGTTCGTCGTCATCGCCAAGGGCAGCGAGCGGGTCGCCGAGGTCGGGGCGCGCTTCACCCTCGACGCGATGCCCGGCAAGCAGCTGGCCATCGACGCGGAGCTCCGCTCCGGCAGCATCGACGCGGGCGAGGCCCGGGCGCGTCGCCGCCAGCTGATGCGGGAGAGTCAGTTCTACGGCGCCATGGACGGCGCGATGAAGTTCGTCAAAGGCGACGTCATCGCGTCGCTGCTGATCACGGGCATCAACCTGTTCGGCGGCCTCGCGATCGGCGTCCTGCAGCGAGACATGACCGCTCTGGCGGCGCTGCGCCGCTACGGTCTGCTCACGATCGGCGACGGCCTGGTGACGCAGATCCCCGCGCTGCTGCTGGCGACCGCGGCCGGCGTGCTCGTGACCCGGGTGGCGAGCGAGGAGCCCGAGACGCCGCTCGGCGAGGAGCTGTTCTCTCAGTTGTTCGGCGCGCCCCGCGCGCTCTCCGTCTCGGGCGTCTTCGTGCTCGGGCTCGCCATCGTACCGGGGCTGCCCGCGCTGCCGTTTCTGGCCATCGGAGCGCTGCTGCTGCTCGGAGCGCGCTGGCGGCGGCGGGCGCTGTCCGAGCGGGCCGATCACGTCCGAGGGTTGCCGCGCATCCGGCGCCACGGCGAGGAGCTCGGGCCGGAGTTTTTGCCGGTCGTGGTGCCGTGGTCGGTGCGCGTCAGCGCCGACCTGCAGCCGCTGGTCGGCGATCATGGGGGGCAGCCCGGCATCGCCGCGGCGATGGATGGGCTGCGCCAGCGCCTGTTCGCGCGGCTCGGGGCGCCGCTGGCCCCGTGCCGGGTCGAAGTCGATCTCGACCTGCCGGAGCGTCACGCCGTGTTGTCGATCCACGAGATCCCCGCTCACGTGTGCCGCCTGCCGCCGGAGGCGCCCGCCCGGGACCTCCCGGTGCTGCTCGCGGACGCGCTCTTGCCCGTGCTCGAGGATCGCGCGGCCGACTTTCTGGGGCTCGCCGAGACGCAGGATCTGCTCGACCGGCTCGAGCAGGTCGTCCCGGCCACGGTGCGGCAGGTCGTGCCAAAACCCGTCAGCCTGGACGTGTTGACCGAGGTGTTGCGCCGCCTGCTCGAGGAGGGCGTCAGCATCCGCGACTTGAAGTCGATCCTCGAGGCGCTCGCGAACACCGCCAGGACGGAGAAAGACCCGCTGCAGCTCGCCGAAGCGGTGCGCTGCCACCTGCGCCGCACGTTGACCCACGAGCTGACCGCCGGCAAAGGGGAGCTCCCGGTAGTCTTGCTCGACCCTCCCATCGAGGAGACCATCCGCTCGGCCATCTCGCGCACCGAGTCGGGGAGCTTTCTCACGCTGGCGCCCGCGGCGGCGCGCGACGTGGTGCGCGCGGTTGCCCGGGCGATCGATCCGAGCCCGGAGACCACCACGCCTGCCGGCCCCGTGCTGCTCACCCACCCCGATATCCGCCGCTTCGTCCGCAAGCTCTTGGAGACCGATCTGCCGCACGTCCGGGTGATCTCCTTCGCGGAGCTCTTGCCCGAGGTCGTGTTGAAGCCCGCCGGCAAGGCCAGCCTCATCGGCCTCGAGAGCCGCGCCTGAGCGGTTGCAGGCCCGATCAGCGGCGCTGGACGATCATCTTGCGGGGCACCGTCCCGCTCTGCTCGAGCAGCTTGCGCGCTTCCTTCTGCAAGAGCGGGTGCGTCTTCTTCATCAAGAAGCCCCCGAGCAGCCGCGCGTCGATCTCGAGCAGCTTGCGCAGCGCCCGTCGCATGCCCTTCGGATCATTGTTGTAGGCATAGGCGTAGGCGAACGACCGGTACAGCTGCGGGCGCAGCTGCTCGTACTCGCCGTCTTCGGGCTCGAACACCGCCAGCGTCTCGAGCGCCCGCTTCGCCTGTCCGCTGCGGGCCCAGGCTTCGGCCGTGACCGCCGCCAGCATGGCGCGCGTCTTCGCCTCCTGATGCCGCTTCAGGTCGATGCCATCGACCAGCGTGCGGGCCGCCGACACCTGCCCTTGCATCAGGTGGATCATGCCCCGCTGCGCTCGGGCCTCGTCGGCGACCGGCGCCATCACCTTGTTCAGGTCGATCTGTTCCAGGGTCGCGAGGGCCTTGTTCGGGTCCTCCTGCAGCTCGAGCTGTGCCTTGGCGAAAATGGCCGCCGGATCTTTCTTCTTCGAGCCGGCTTCGAGCTGCTCGATCGCCGCCTTGCGATCCTCGGCGCTCTCGACCTTGCTGAGGATCCCGGCCACGCCGCGGGCGCGCTTCGCCTGACGCAGCGCCCACAGCACCAGCCCCGCCAGCGCGACGGTGATGGCGCTCGGGATCCCGAGCGCGATCCAGCGCGCCGTCGACGACTGCGAAAACCCGGCGATGAAAATGCACACCACCCAGACGCCCGCGAGCAAAAGGCCCAGGCGCGTGACCAGCGCCTTGATCTGCGCCTTGCCCAGGTTCTGCGGGTCGATGTCGGGTCGGACGACCAGCGGCTGCTTCATGGCGGACTTCGGGCTCGTCCCTTCGCCCTGACGCGCCGCCGCACGCTGCAACTTGCGAGTTCCCTTGGCCACGATCTTCGAGGCGCTATACGCCGGCCGCCAAAGGTGCGCAAGCTCACGACCCGCTGGCGGCGGGGCTCACGTCGAGCGCGGCACGGGGGTCGCTCCGGGGGTCGACAGCGGCTCCGTCGGTGCCGGCGGCAACAGGCTGTCAGGGCCAGCGTCCGGCAGGGACTCGAAGCGGAAGTGATTGAAGACGCTCTGCGTGAGCGACAGCGCCGGCACCGCCAGCAGGGCGCCCCAGAGTCCGAAAAAGTGCTCGCCGACGATCAGCGCAAACACCACCAGCACCGGGTGGATCTTGGCCGCCACCCCGATGATCTTCGGGTTCAGTAGGTTCGCTTCCACCTGGTGGATGCCGACGATCCACAAGAGCACCCACAGCGCCGTCCAGAAATCCTGCGTCAACCCGATGGCCACGGCCGGAATGGTGCTCAAAATCGAGCCAAAAATCGGGATCAGGCTCATCACGGCCGCGATGATCGCCAGGATCGGCCAGTACTTCAGCTCGAACATCCACAGCCCGATCGCCGTCAACACACCGTTGACCAGGCAGATCAAGAGCTGGCCACGCACCACCCCGGCGAGGCCCCGGTCCATGCGCGCCAGCAGCCGATCGAAGCTCGGCCGCGAGCGCGGCGGCGGCAGCGAGCGGAAAAACGCGAGGATCGACTCGCGGGTGTGCATCACGTACCCCGCCACCATCAGCGTCATGAACAGCAAGAAGACGCCGCGCGCGACCATGCTCACCACGACCTGACCGAACTTGATGAGCTCGAGGGCGTTCTTCTTCACGTACGCGAAGAACCCGGCGACCGCGTCGCTCGCGACCTGCTCGACGCTGAACGAATCTGGCGCCTCCGAAGCGATCGGCGTCACCTTCCAGCGCCGCGGCCCCTCTTGCACTAGATCGACGCCCCGGCGCACCTCGACCGCGAAGCCGCCGTCCTCGCGCGGCAGGATCTCAAGCGCGGGCCCCTCCACCGGCTCTGGCGGCGGGGCGCTTCGATCCGTCCGCTCGAGCAGCACCTGCACCCAGGCGTCGACGCGCGGCCCCCATTTGTGCGCCAGATCGTCGACGAGCTGCGGGGTGTCGCGCACCAGCTTCAACGTCTCGCTGTAGACACGCGGCGCGATCACCGCGACGAAGACGTAGATCAAGGCAAACGTCAGCGCATACACCGTGATGATCGCCAGCGAGCGCGGCATCCGCACGCGCTCGAACAGCGCGACCAGCGGGGTCAGCACGTAGGCGATGATCAGCGCCAGCACGAACGGCAGCAGCACCTCGCTCGCCCACCACAAAAGAGCGAGCAGCAGCAGCCCGGAGACCGCCAGGAAGATCACCCGGCTCTTGCTCCAGCCAGCTCCTGAACGGCGCGATGCTGGTTCGTCGACGTAGGGATCCGTCATGCCAGGCGTGGGCCCACGTTAGAGCAAGTCGAGCCCGCTCGTAACGGGGAAATCTCATGCGAGCGCGCCCGCCGCAAGCTCGCGGAACGGGCGCGCTCGATGCCCCCAGCGACCGGGAGGGGGCGCGGAGCTTTCGTCACTCCTTGTCGGGCTCTTCGCCTTCGGGCTCTTCAGAGGTCGCGGCAGGCTCGGCCGAAGCGGGCTCCGCCGCCGCAGCCTCCTCGCTCTTCTCCGGCTGCTCCGAGAGCTGCAGCTTGTCGCCGAGCTTCGCCTTGATCAGGTCGCCGAGCGTGGCGGCCTTGCCGGCCTTCTCGCGCGTCATGACCTGCAGCTGCTCGGCGCGCGGGGTCGCCCCGACGTTGTGCATGCTCATGGTCAAGCGGCGATCCATCGTGTCGATGTTGCTGACCTCGGCCTTCACCTGGGCACCGGGGCGCAGGCTCTCCCCGTCCGGGATCTCGCCCGCCGGGATGAGCGCTTCGATGCCGTCCTTGATGCGGACGAAGGCGCCATAGTCGACCACGCTCAGGACCGTCACCTGCTCGACGACGGTGCCGGGCTTGTAGTGCTCGAGGATCTCGCCCCACGGATCGTCGAAGAGCTGCTTCACGCCCAGGCTGACCTTCTTCTCGTCGTGGTTGATCGAGAGGATGATCGCCTCGACGTCGTCGTTCTTCTGATAGAGGTCGGCGGGGTTGTTGACCTTGACGGTCCACGACAGGTCGGTCTTGTGGACCATGCCGTCGACGCCTTCCTCGATGCCGACGAACACACCGTAGTCGGTGAGCGAGCGCACCTTGCCGCCGATCTTGTCGCCGGGCTTGTACTTGTCGGTGAACAGCGTCCACGGATCGGGCTCGAGCTGCTTCAGGCCGAGGCTGATGCGCTTGGCGCGCGCGTCCACCTCGAGCACCTGGCACTCCACCTCCTGGCCGATCTCGAGCACCTTGGAGGGGTGCTTGATCTTCTTCGTCCAGCTCATCTCGCTGACGTGGATCAAACCTTCGACGCCCGGCTCGAGCTCCACGAAGGCGCCGTAGTCGGTCAGGCTCATCACCTTGCCGCGCACCTTCTTGCCGAGCGGGTACGCCTCCTCGGCGTGGTTCCAGGGGTCTTCCTGCGTCTGCTTGAGGCCGAGGCTGACCCGCTCCGTCTCCGGGTTGTACTTCAGCACCTTGACGGTGACCTCGTCGCCGACGTTGAACACCTCGCTCGGGTGGTTCACGCGGCCCCAGGACATGTCGGTGATGTGGAGCAGGCCGTCGATGCCGCCGAGGTCGACGAACGCGCCGTACTCGGTCAGGTTCTTGATCGTGCCCTGCAGGACCTGGCCCTCCTCGAGGGTCTTCAGCGTCTGCTGCTTCATCTGGTCGCGCTCCTTCTCGAGGAGCACGCGCCGGCTGAGCACGATGTTGCCGCGCTTCTTGTTGAACTTGATGACCTTGAACTCGTAGGTCTGCCCGATCAGCTTCTCGAGGTTGCGGATGGGCCGCAGGTCCACCTGCGAGCCGGGCAGAAACGCCTTCACGCCGCCGCGGATGGTGACCGAGAGCCCGCCCTTGACGCGCTGGCTGATGGTGCCCTCGATGATCTCGTCGCGCTCGCAGGCGAGCGAGATCTCGTCCCAGACCTTCATCTTGTCGGCCTTCTCCTTGGACAAGGAGATCAGACCGTCGTCGCTCTCGCGGCTCTCGATGAACACGTCGACCCGGTCGCCGGGGTTGACGTTGACCGCCCCGTGGGCGTCGATGAACTCGTCGCGGCGGATGACCCCTTCGCTCTTGCCGCCGATGTCGACCACGACCGCATCGTGGCTGACCTGAACCACCACACCGGTGACGATCTGACCTTCGCCGCCGATTTCTTTGGCTCCTCCGTTGGTTTCTGCCGCCTCGAACAGTGCCGCGAAACTGTCGGAAGAGGTCGGGTTGGTGGTGGTGGTTTGAGTCTCAGCCATGGATTGAATCGATGCCTCCGTATCGGGAGCTCGAGGTCAAGGGCGCGGTCTGGAGCGACGAATGACACGCTCGCGATCGGCCGCGCCCTTCACTTCGGCGCGCGTCAGGTAGCGCACGACATGGCGTGCGTCAAACGAGAAACGCCGGGCGGTACGCTCGACGGCAGCCGAAAACCCGCCCGTCCGACTTTTCGTCAAGGCGTGCTCGGTCCGAGATGGCTCGCGGCGACCCAGGTCCGCACGGTCGCGGCCAGAAATTCCGCGGCTCGATCGAGCTGTTCCCGCTGCCATGGCACGTGGATCAGCACCTGGTTTGGGCGCTTGGCCTCGACGCGGGCCGCCGCGAGCGCCTGCTGGCCGCCCAGGGCCTCGCCGCCGGGGAGCAGCCCCGCAGCGCTCGACAGGTGCTGGAGCACTTGCTGCACGGAGTCACGCACCTTCTCGGCATTGGCGGCTGGCTGGAGCCAGAGCTCCGCCCGAACCTCGACGGCGTCTTCCAGCACGACCCCGCCGGTCACCCGTTCGATGGAGCGCAGATCCGCCAGCGCGGGCAGCACGAACAACACCGGCCCCGCCGCCAGATCGTGCAGCAGCCGCCCTTGGAGGGCGAAACCGGCCGCGGCGTCGAGCGGCAGCCCGAGGCGCTGGTCGGTCGCCTGCGCGGGCCGCGCCGACTCGAGCCGAGCCAGGGTCGAGGCGAGGATCAAGGAGCCGTCCGAGGCCTGCCCGAGCGCCACGCCCGCGGCCGAGACCAGCGCCCTGCCATCAGCGCTCAGCTGCCACGGCTGCCCTTCCTCGGCGAACATCTTGGCCAACCCGGAGAGCACGTCCTTTTTGGGAAATTTGCCGCCCAGCACGACCACCCAGTCCGAGGTGCGCTCGGCGCGGGCCAGCACGATCTCGCGCAGGTCCACGCCGAGCTCGATCCCGCTGTACTGCTGGATCCGCTTCAAGCGCGGTGCGACCGCCGGCTGCTTCGCGGCGTCGCCCAGGTCATCGACCAAGGGCAGCAGGTGCCGGCGCACCGGCTCGTACAGCACCACCTGCTCGACGTCGACCCGCACGGCCGCGACCGAATCGGGCGGGATGTGTCGGGCTGCGACGCGCTCGTACCGTATGTAGCGCCAGTAGATGAAGGCCGCGGCCGCCGCCGCCATCAGCAACGACACGATGAGACCTATCGCGATGAAGCGAAAGGTGAAGCCGCGCCGCGGTTTGGGGCGCACGGGCGGCGTCGGAGCGAAAATGGGTTCTCCGGGCGGGATCATCGCGGCGCCCCTTCATAACACCCCTCGCGACCGGATCAGCGGCCGCTTTGCAGCAACGCCGCCAACAAGTCGAGCGGCACGGCGACCCGGAGCACGGCCACCTCCCCCACGGCCCGAATGTCCAGCGACTCGGCCACCGCCTTCGGGACGATCCCGTTGGCCAGCGCGTCTTCTGCGATCAGGCCCAGGGCGTCGGCCGTGCGCCGAGCGGAGGCCTCGTCCTGCATGCGCAGCTCGACCTCGAGCTCCAGGCCGGCGGGGGTCAGGTCGGCGTAGCCCTGCAACAGCTCGCTCTTCGCCAAGAAGCGCGCCGCCGCTCGCGAGCCCTCCGACAAGCTCGCCGTTAGCGCCCGGGGCCGCGCCGCCAGCGAGATCGCGCCCTTGGCGGGGGGCTCGAGGCGCTCGTCGTGCACGCCGCGTTCGATGGCGCGCTCGGCGCTGTCGATGGCCGCGGCGCTCACGAACACCAGCCGATCGTTCGAAAATGCGTAGACGCGCGCCGGCTCCGAGCGCCCTGGCTGGCGGCGTCGATCGTAGACGCGCACGTCAGCCCCCAGATCTTCTGGCGGCAGCCAGCCCGGCAGGCTCCGGTAGCGGTCCACCTCGAGCTTGTCGAAGCGCCCCCGCAGCACCAGCACATTGTCCGTCAGCTCCGGGCTCTTTCCCGGCCGGAGGGCGATGTGCGCCACGTCGGTGCGCTCGAGCGCGTCGACGAGCAGCTGGCGCGTCGCCGGGTCGTCGCTGCGACTCTGCAGGGTGCGCTCGGCGATCCCCGCGAGCGCCTCGGGGCCGAGGCTCGCACGGATCCGCGCCAGGTCGACGCGCACGACCAGGTCGAGCTCGGCGCCGATCGCGTCCACGTCGCGCGCGAGCAGGGGCGCGGGCGGCGGCGGGGGCAACGGCGGGCGCTCCGGGGCGCCCCCGGCCAGCG
>JAEZYZ010000239.1 GCA_023418705.1 Pseudomonadota bacterium
GCGATGGGCCGGTCGACGGCGGCGGCGGCTTCGGCGCGGAGTGCGCGGGCGAGGTGCACGAGCCGGAGAACGGCCCCGCCGTGCTTCAGCTCGTGGTGGATACGAGCTTGTCGATGAACGAGGACGCGCCGGGAGCCGGCAACGACTCGAAGTGGGAGGTGACGCGCGATGCGTTGGCCACCGCGATCGACGCGCTGTCCGCCCAGACCTCGCTGGGCCTCATGTTCTATCCAAACCGGAGCACCGGCGGCTCGAGCAATACCCCTCGAGACTTGTCGGCCTGTGTCGAGGTCGACGGCATGGTCCCGATCGCGGCGCTCGGCGAGCCCGGTTCGACGCAGCGCATGCTGATCGCCGAGGCGCTGGAGGATGCCCGGCCCAATGGCAGCACGCCGACCCACGACGCGTACAAGTACGCGCTCGACAACAGCATGCGGACGACCACGTTCGCGGGCAGCCGCTACATGCTGCTCATCACCGACGGCGTGCCGACCTATGCGCTCGATTGCGTCGGTTCGGGCTTTCCGAACGATCCTTCTCCGACCGACCCCATCGTCGACGAGATCGAAGCCGCCGCGGCAGACGGCATCAAGACGTTCATCGTGGGCTCACCCGGCAGCGAAGACGACGGCAACGGCGGCGACGCCCGCCCCTGGATGTCGCGTGGCGCAATGGTGGGCGGCACCGCGAGCATGGGTTGCTCGGAGACCACGGAACCCTTCTGCCATTTCGACATGACACAGGAGCCCGACTTCGCGGCCGCGTTGCAGGGGGCCCTCGACGCCATCGCGGGCGCGGTCGTTTCCTGCAACTACAACATCCCCGCCGTCGGCAGCAACGGCGACCCGGTCGATCGCAACAAGGTGAACGTCACCTACACGCCGGGAGGCAGCGACACCACGGAGACGATCCTCTACAACGACGATCCCAACTGCACCGAGGGCTGGCGGTACGAGGGAGAGAGCCAGGTGTTGCTTTGCCCCGACACCTGCAGCCGGGTCCAGGCGGACGCTCGCGCCTCGCTCCAAGTGGTCTTCGGTTGCACCCGAGAGGATGTCGTCGAGTAGACCCGCCTCGACCCCGAAGGTTCCGTCTAGCTCGTCCCCGCTCCCGCGATATCCGCTGGTTCCAGCATATATGCTGGATTATCCATCATATTTAACGGGCACACGAGCCCTGGCGGTCGTTGATCCGTTGAATTCCCTACGATCCATCCTTGGCACGAAGGCTGCTCAGCAGCGCGCGCCATGGATGGCGTGCGCCTACCTCGCTCCAGATTTCTGACGCTCTCGGCGTTGTGGCTGCTGGCGGTCGCGACAGGCCCAGCAGGCTGCAAGCGCGGCGACGCCGCCAGCGACCCCGCGTCGCAGCTTTCCCTCACCCTCGGCGCTTATACGACACCGCGCGAGGCGTACGGCAAGGCGATCTTGCCGGCCTTTCAGCGCCACTTCCGCGAGCGCTTCGGCAAGGACATCCGGTTTCGCGAGTCCTACCTGGGGAGCGGCGCGCAGGCGCGCGCGATCGCCGGCGGGTTCGAGGCCGACGTCGCCGCGCTGTCGCTCGAGCCCGACGTCGAGAAGCTGCGGGAAGCCGGGCTCATCCAGCACGATTGGAGGGCCGGGAAGTACGGCGGGATGATCACCCGCTCCGTGGTCGTGATCGGCGTGCGGGAGGGCAACCCGAACGGCATCCGCGACTGGCAAGATCTGGCCCGGCCCGGCGTCGAGGTGCTCACCCCGAACGTGCGGACCAGCGGGGGGGCGATGTGGAACGTGCTGGCGATCTACGGCGCCGCCCTGCGCGGCCGGGCCGGCACGCCCAGCGGCGATCAGCAGGCCTCGATCGACCTGCTCGCGTCCATCTTCCGGAACGTGAAGGTGATGGACCGCGGCGCCCGGGACTCCATGCTCACCTTCGAGCGCGGCATCGGCGACGCGATCATCACGTACGAGAACGAGATCCTCGTCGGCCGCAAGCAGGGCAAGCGCTACGACTACGTCACGCCGAGCTCGACGATCCTGATCGAGAACCCCGCCGCGCTGGTGGACGTCTACGTCGATCGCCACGGCACCCGGGACGCAGCGCGGGCCTTCCTCGACTTTTTGGTCACGCCCGCCGCGCAGCGGGCGTTTGCCGAGTACGGGCTCCGGCCGGTGGTCGACGGCGTGGCCGCGGAGGTGAAGCAGCGCTTCGCCCCCGTCGAGGATCTGTTCACGATCCGCGATCTGGGCGGGTGGAAGCAGGCCCAGCAGGTGCTCTTCGACGCTGGCGGGGTGTACGACCGCGCGCTCGAGAAGAGCCGCGGGAGCAGCCCATGAGCGCCGTGAGCCACGCGCTCCGGCCAAATCCCGTCGAACGAGCGCTCCGCTCGGGCGTGATCCTGTACGTGGTGGTGCTGGTGGCGGTGCCGCTCGTCGGCCTGGTGCAGTTCGGGCTCGCCGACGGCCTGGCGACGTTCTGGGCCCGCGCGATGTCCCCGGTCGCTCGCGCGGCGCTCTGGCTGGCGCTCTGGAGCGCGCTGCTGGTCGGCGGGATCAACACGCTGTTCGGCACCGCGACCGCGTGGATCTTGGTGCGCTATCGCTTGCCCGGCAGGGCCCTGGTGTCCGCGCTGGTCGACCTGCCGCTCGCCGTGCCGACGCTGGTGGCGGGCGTGATGCTGGCGACCTTGTACGGTCCGACCTCGTTGGTGGGCACGCGGCTCGAGGCCTGGGGATTCGAGGTCGTCTTCGCCCGCCCCGGGATCGTGCTCGCGCTGCTGTTCGTGACCCTGCCGTTCGTGGTGCGGGCCGTCGAGCCCGTGCTCGCCGAGCTGGATCCGGCGGAGGAGGAAGCCGCGATCGTGCTCGGGGCGGGCCCCGTCAAGACGTTCCGCACCGTGTTTCTACCGGCCATCCTCCCTGCGGCCCTGTCGGGGGGCATTCGCTCCCTGGGCCGCGCGCTCGGTGAGTTCGGATCCGTCGTGGTCGTCGCCGGCAACATCCCGTTCGAGACGCTCACCGCGCCGGTCTTCATCTTCGGTGAGATCGAAAGCGGCGCGCCCCGAGCCGCCGCCGCCACCTCGACGCTGCTCTTGCTGTTCGCCTTGCTGGTGCACGCGGGCGCGCGCGTCCTCGAGCTTCGCACAGGAGCCCGCCATGCAACGCGTTGAACCTCTCGGCCTCTCGAGCCTGCCCACCGAAACCACGCCGCTGCCGCCGGTGTCGCACTCGCACACCTGGGCCTCGGTCGGCCGCACCGCGCTGATTGGCGCGGTCCTGCTGTACCTCGCGGCAGTCCTGGTCGGCCCCATGGCGGCGCTGCTGCTCGAAACCCGCAGCTTGGGCTTCGGTCAAGCCCTGGCGGCGGCGACGTCGCCGGCGGCCCTGGGTGCGCTCTGGACGTCGCTCCTGTTGGTGGCGATCGCCGTGGCCGCCAACGCGGTCGTGGGGACCTGTGCGGCGATCGCCATCGTCCGCCACCGCTTCGTCGGGCGCGGCCTGGTGAGCGCCCTGTGCGATCTGCCGCTCGCGGTGTCCCCGGTGATGATCGGCCTGGCCTTCTTGTTGCTCGTCGGCGAAGCGGGCGCCCTGGCCCCCATCCTCGCGGCGGCCGGCGTCAAGGTCGTGTTCTCCTTTCCAGGCCTGGTGATCGCGACCTTGTTCGTCACCTTGCCGTACACGGTGCGGGAGGTGGCGTACGTGCTCGAGGAGATCGGCACCAGCGAGGAGGAAGCCGCCACCACGCTCGGCGCCTCACCGCTGCAGACCTTCTGGCGCGTGACCCTGCCGAACATTCGGGTGGCCCTCGGCTATGGGCTGCTGATGACGATCGCGCGCACCTTGGGGGAGTTCGGCGCGGTGCTCGTGCTGGGCGGCAGCATCTCCGGGCACACCCAGACCGCGACCACCTTCATCCACGACGCGATCGAGGAGCGCCAGCTCGAGGGCGCGTACGGCATGGCCCTCGTCCTGGCGGCGACCAGCGTCGCGCTCCTCTTGGGGCTCGAGTGGGCAAAGGCACGCCGGCAAGCGGCGCACGGCAAGGCAACGGCATGAACCTGCGAGCGGAACACCTCTCCAAGCGCTTCGGCGCCTTCGCGGCCGTCGACGACGTGAGCTTCGAAATCGAAAGCGGCTCCCTGGTGGCGCTGCTCGGCCCCTCCGGCAGCGGCAAGAGCACGATCCTTCGGATGCTGGCCGGGCTCGAGGCACCGGAC
Source organism: Pseudomonadota bacterium (assembly GCA_023418705.1). Taxonomy (GTDB): domain Bacteria; phylum Myxococcota_A; class Polyangia; order Polyangiales; family Polyangiaceae; genus JAEZYZ01. Next base: position 4,199 of record JAEZYZ010000239.1, read on the forward strand.
AGCGGCTCGGTGTGGTTCGGCGCCGAGGAGGCGACCCACCTGCACCCTCGTGCGCGCGCGATCGGCTTCGTGTTCCAGCACTACGCGCTGTTCCGACACTTGACCGTCGAGCAGAACGTCGCGTTCGGCCTGGACGTGCGGCGCGTCCCCAAGGCCACCGCGGCCCGGCGCGCGCGCGAGCTGCTCCGCCTGGTCGGCTTGTCGGGGCTCGAGGGGCGCTACCCGGCGCAGCTCTCCGGCGGCGAGCGCCAGCGCGTGGCCCTGGCGCGCGCGCTCGCGCCGGAGCCGCGGCTGCTGCTCCTGGACGAACCGTTCGCGGCGGTCGACGCCAAGGTGCGGGAGGAGCTGCGGCAGTGGCTCAGGCGCCTGCACGACGAGGTGGGGGTGACGTCGATCTTCGTCACCCACGATCAGGACGAGGCGTTCTCGATCTCCGACCGGGTGCTCGTGGTGCACCGGGGGCGGCTCGAGCAGTGCGGCACCCCGGCGGAGATCCTGGACGAGCCGGCGACGGAGTTCGTCGCGCGCTTCGTCGGCGAGGTGAACGTGTTCCCCTCCGTCGTCCAGGGCGGAGCGGCGGTCAGCGGCGGCCTGCGGGCCCAGCTAGGGCCGGAGCACCCGCCGGGCCCGGCGCGGCTCGTGGTGCGCTCCTACGACCTGAAGTTCTGGCGCGAAGAGCCCGGGGTGGCGACGGTCGAGCGGGTCGTGCCGCTCGGCGATCGGGTGCGCGTGCACGCCGTCGTCGACGGGGCGGGGCCGATCGTGGCGCAGTTTCCCCGACGCAGCAGCCTGCTGCGCGGCATCGAGCGTGGGTGCCGCATCCAGGTGGAGGTGACCACGGCCCGCACCTACCCCCCAGAGGCCGACAATCCGTGAAATACACTGGTTTTTCCGTCACATATTTGCAACCCTCGCCCGTGTGGCAAGCCGCAGGCGACCGCAGCGGACGGCGATGAGCCTGGAAGCTCAGCTCTGGAGGGAGGTCTCTCAACACCTGGAGCTCGAGGAGTCGGTCCAGCGGGTGTTCGCGATCCTGGCCGACCACGTCCCGCTCCGCGCGCTCGTCATCCGTCGCCTGGAGCGCGATCCGATGCGGCTCGTCACGGTCGCCGTCGGCGAGGCGAGCGACGCGGACGGCAACCTGCCGTGGCCTGCGCGCAGCGAGCTCCATGCTTCGACGGTCAGCGAGCTGAATGCGCTGTTTCGACGGGAGCAGCCCAGCGTCATCGCTCGCCGGGGCTCGTCGCTGGCCGACGCCCTGATCCCGGAGCCTCGCGCCGGCGCGCTGATCGCCCTCCCCCTGATCGCCGCGAACCTCCCGGTGGGCGTGGCGCTGGTGGTCTACCCGAGCCCGACGGTCCCGCACGAGCAGCTCGACCTGCTCGCGCCCGCGATCCGACCGCTCGGCGTCGCGTTCGAGAACGACCAGCGCCTGCACGAGCTCGCTCGGATGCGGGAAGCCCTGGAGGCCGATCGCGAGGCGCTGCTCTCCCGGCTGCAGCGACACGACCTCAGCGAGGTCGTGATCGGGGAGTCCGGAGGGCTCGCCCCGGTCATGCAGCGCGTGGAGCAGGTGGCGCCCACCGAAGCCCCGGTGCTCATCCTGGGCGAGACCGGCTCGGGCAAGGAGGTCATCGCGCGGGCCATCCACGCGCGCTCGCGGCGCGCCGGGGGCCCGGTCGTGCGCGTCAACTGCGGCGCGATCCCCACCGAGCTCGTCGACTCCGAGCTCTTCGGCCACGAGAAGGGCGCGTTCACCGGCGCCAGCGGCCGGCGCAAGGGCTGGTTCGAGCGCGCCGATGGCGGCACCCTGTTCCTCGACGAGATCGGGGAGCTGCCGCTCGCGGCTCAGGTGCGCTTGCTGCGCGTGTTGCAGGACGGGACGCTGGAGCGAGTGGGCGGGCACCAGACCATCCACGTGGACGTCCGGATCGTCGCGGCGACCCACCGGCACCTCGAGGCGATGGTCAGCGAGCGGACGTTCCGCGAGGACCTCTGGTACCGCCTCAGCGTGTTCCCGATCCGGCTGCCGGCGCTGCGCGAACGGATGGAAGACCTGCCGGCGCTGGCCGCCCATTTCGCCGATCGCGCCGGCAAGCGCCTTGGAGGGTCGGGCCTCGCGCCCGCGCCCGCAGACCTCGAGCTGCTCCGGAGCTACGGCTGGCCTGGCAACGTGCGCGAGCTGGCGGCGGTGATCGAGCGCGCCGCCATCCTGGGAAACGGCAAGCACCTGGAGGTGCGGACGGCGCTGGGCGCGACGTCCATGCGCACGCCGTCCCAGCCGCCGCCGGTCGACGCCGCGGCCGCGAGCGGGAGCGGCGCGGGCAGCTCCATCGTCACGCTCGACCAGGCCATGGCCGACCACATTCGCCGCGCCCTCGAGGCCTGCCACGGCCGCATCGAAGGCCCGTTCGGCGCGGCGAAGCTGCTCGGCATCAACCCGCACACCCTGCGAGCCCGGATGCGCAAGCTCGGCATCGAGTGGTCGCAGTTCCGCAGCGCGAACCACCACCCGCTCGCGCCCTCGAGCTGAAGCGCGCCCCCCCTCTCGGCGTCAGAACGTGACGTCGAGCTGGGCGTGAAAGACGTGGTCGGCGCGCTGAAAATCGAAATCGCGCGGCATGCGAGCGATCCAATCGCCCTGGAGCTTCAGCCAGTGGCCGTTGAAGTAGTAGTTCACGCCGGCCCCCACTTCCTGTCCCCGGCTCTCCACCTCGGCGACGAACACCGGATCGGTCCCCGAAGGCGCGAACAGGCGCGACAGGCGGCCGACGATCTCCAAGGGCGGGTCGAAGGTGTATGACCCTTGAACCACCCAGCCGTACCCAGCGCGGGTGTACTCGGTGAGCGGCTCGCCGTCTTCCGTGGTGGAGACGATCGTGTCGGTCGAGGCCCACTTCCACAGCACCTCTCCCTGCAGCGCCAACCCCCAGCCCTTGAAGACCAGGTCGACTGCCGCGTGACGGTAGTCGACGGTCCCCCCTTCGAAGGTGCGGCCCGTGGTGCTGCGGAGGCGGTTCGTGTTGATGTTGGTGGCGAGCCCTCCGCCCAGGGCGACGCCGGGAACCTTCCGGCGCTCCAGATCACCCTCCTTGTCGTCGTCGATGGGGCCGAGCGGTCTGAGCTCCAGGCGCCCCACGAGCAGCGCGCCCGGCTCACGACCGCGGGTGAGGTTCGTGCCCCCTCCCCCGAACACGCCGAGCCGCCACGCCAGCGGCGACGCGTCCCCAAGGAAGCGGTCGGAGTAGACGGCGACACCGACGTCCCGATCCAAGGTCAGCTCGAGCACCGGGCGGGGCCGATCGGCCATCTGGAGCGCCCACTCGCGGATGGTCCTCAGGCGATCGAAGGGCACGAAGAACTGACCGGCGCGGAGGTTGAGGTCGCGATGCACCTTCCAGTCGAGGTAAGCGTCGTAGATCGGGGAGGTCGCGCCGTCGCGGTAGTCGCGCCCGGCGACGGCGAGCTGGAGCATGTACGTGAGCTCCGGGACGATGAGGTTGCCGGACAGCCAGATCCGCGCCGTGCCGACGTTGACGAGCTGCTCGAGATCGCGCTGCCCCGCCTCGTCCTCCGGCGGGACGTTCAGCTGGTAGCGGAGCTGGATGCGGCTGCGCAGGTTCAGCGAGAAGGCATCCCCCGATCGCCACGTGAACCCCTTGCCCGGCGCACCGAAGGCCTCGAAGCGCGGCTCGGCTTCGTCCTTCGGCGGCTCCTCGCTGGCTGGCACCGCGGGCTCGCCGGGTTGACCAGGGGCGATGTCGCTCGGCGCTGGCCGTGAAGCCTCGCTGGGGTCTTGAGCTGCCGCGGGCAGCGCCAGCAGCAGCGAGGCCAGCGCAAGGCAGCTCGGGGAACGGAAGGCGGTTTGGGAAACTGTACTGCGAAACACTTCGGGCTCCTCTCGGGGGCGCGCCCTTAGCAGGGGGCGTGCCAGCGAGCTGAACCCGGTCCTCTCCGCGAGCGGTCATGCCCTCGGGAGGCGATGTTCGAGGTTTCCCGTGAACGGTCCCGGTCCGGTCGGGAAATACGACGGGTCGGGAGCCCGCCAAGAGTGTCCGGCCGGATCGGGGTGGCAAGCGCGAACCGCGAGCCGAGCCCCGGACGGTTCCCGCGGGTCATGTTCAGGAGCCAACCCCATCGGCGTCCAGGCGGGAGCTCTTGGTCCTCGGGCTCCACCGCCCGAGGTCAGATCCTTCCCGCGCAGCGAGGCTCGGCGGCGCCTTGCCGCGCCTGCGGTCCATGTGCCTTCGGCCAAAGGCCTGCTCGGCCGCCAGCAAATTGTGGGGAGGACACCGAAGCTCCAGGTTGTCCACGCTGTCCGGGCCGCCCAGCGCGTGCGCTTCGCGGTGGTGCAGCTCCAGGCTGCCAGTCTCCGGACAGCGCCGTCCTCGATCGTCGGTGTAAGCACATCGTCCCGCATCGCGCGCCCACACCTCACGCCGGATCGCAGCGCTCACGTGCCGCCGCGCCGGCGCGGCAGGCGCTTTCGAGGTCACCGTCTCCCGCGCCAGCGCGGCGGGTGGTCGCAAGGTCACGGTCTTCCGGGCCGGCGCGGCGTGCGCTCGCGAGGTCACCGCTTCCCGCGCCGGCGCGGCAGGCGCTTTCGAGGTCACGGTCTCCCGCGGGGGCGCGGCGTGCGGTCTCGAGGTCACAGGTTCCCGCGCCGGCGCGAGCCGTTGATCGTGATGTTGGGGGTTCGGCCTCCGTCGCGGTTTCGGCCCCGCTCGCGAGCGTTGGCTACGTTGCAGGGTCAAATCTGGCTTCACCGCCCGCGAGCTCAGATCCTTCCCGCGCAGCGAGGCTCGGCGGCGCCTTGCCGCGCCTGCGGTCCATGTGGCTTCGGCCAAAGTCCTGCTCGGCCGCTAGCAAGTTGTGGGGAGGACACCGAAGCTCCAGGTTGTCCACGGTGTCCGGGCCGCCCCTCGCGTGCGCCTCGCGGTGGTGCAGCTCCAAGCTGCCCGTCTCCGGACAGCGCCGTCCTCGATGGTCGGTGTAAGCACATCGTCCCGCATCGCGCGTCCACACCTCACGCCGGATCGCGGCGCTCACGTGGCGCCGCGCCAGCGCGGCGAGCGGTCGCGAGGTCACGGTCTCCCGCGCCGGCGCGGCCGGCGGTCTCGAGGTCACAGCCTCCCGCGCCAGCGCGGCGAGCGGTCTCGAGG
>JAEZYZ010000295.1 GCA_023418705.1 Pseudomonadota bacterium
TGCGCGCGGCTGAGGGACCGCGGCCGGCGGTGCCGCTGGGCGGCGCGCACGACGTTGGCGATGAGCCGCAGGATCGCCGGATCGTAGGGGGAGGCCAGGTACGCGAGCTCGCGGCTGCTTCGATCGACGGCCAGCGCGTACTGCACCAGATCGTTGGTGCCGATGCTGAGGAACGCGGCCTCGGCGGCGAGCTCGTCCGCCATGATGGCGGCCGCGGGCACCTCCACCATCGCCCCGAGCGGGATGTGCTCGGCCCGAGGCTGCCCGGCGGCGTCCACCTGGGAGATGGCGTCGTTCAAGAGCGCCTGCACCTGACGGAGCTCGTTGAGCGACGCCACCATCGGGACCATCACGCGCAAGGTGCCATGCGCCGACGCCCGCACCATGGCCCGCAGCTGCACCAAAAACAGCTCCGGTCGAGCAAGCCCGAGGCGCACGGCGCGCAACCCGAGCGCGGGGTTCATGTCCTCCGGGACCGGAAACGCGGTCACGAACTTGTCACCGCCGATGTCGAAGGTGCGCAGCGTCAGGGGCAGCGGATCCACGGCCTCGATGACGCGCCTGAAGGTTCGGTACTGCTCCTCTTCGTCCGGCGGCTCGCTCCGATCGACGTACAAAAATTCCGTACGGTAGAGGCCGATCCCCTGCGCCCCCACTTGCAGCGCCAGGTCGGCCTCGGCGGGCAGCTCGATATTGCCGCGCAGCTCGATGCGGGTGCCGCAACGGGTGAGCGCCGGACGGTCGCGCAGCGCCCGAAGCCCTTGGGCGTGGGCACGGTAGCGCTCCGCCCGCTCGCTGGCCACCTGCATGATCTCGGCCGACGGAAACAAGGTCACCCGTCCCCGCGATCCGTCGACCAACAGCGGATCGCCGCTGTCGACACGCGACAGCAAACTCCGAACGCCGACGACCGCCGGGATCCCGAGCGCCCGCGCCACGATGGCGGTGTGGCTCGTGCGGGTCCCGACCTCGGTGACCAGCGCCTTCACCCGCTCTTTGCTGAGGGTGGCCGTCTCGGCGGGCGACAAATCGCGAGCGATCACGACGCTCGGCTCCTGGATCTGCGGGATCATCGAGATCCGTTGTTTGCCCGAGAGCGCGCGCAGGATCCGGTCACGAATGAAGGCAAAGTCGTGGCTGCGTTCCGCCAGATAAGCGTCGTCCGCGCCGGCGAGCTGCGCCCCCAGATCCTGCATCGCCGAGTCCAGCGCCCACTCGGCGCTCTGCAAGTCGATGTGGATCCGCCGCTCGACCTCCTCCCGCAACGTCTCATCCTCGACCATCAGCACGTACGCCTCGAGGACCGACAGCTCGCGTCGGGCGCTGGTGCGTTTGATCCTCTCGATGACCTCGCGCAGCTCGAGCGCCGATCGCTCGCGAGCGGCGAGGAAGCGCTGCATCTCTTCGTCCGCGAGGTGTTTTGGGATCCGCCGCCGCGCCACGCCCGGGCGCCGGGTGTCGACCACGACCGCGGGCCCGAAGGCCAGGCCCGGGGAACCCGCCAAGCCCTCGATCACCAGCGGCTCTGGGGCGCTTCGACCTGGTCCCTCCCCCATGGTCACTCCTCTTCTCCGAAGCGGTTCTCGATCAGCTCGCCGATCTCCTGCACCGCCCGTGCGGCGCCCTCCCCGCGCGCCTCGATGAGCAGCCGGGTCCCCTTCGCCCCGCACAGGAGCAAGACGCCCATGACGCTCTTGGCGTTGGCGGATTGACCGTCGCGGCTGATGAACACCTCGCACGAATGGCGCGACGCGAGCTGCACGAGCTTGGTGGCGGCGCGCGCGTGGAGTCCGAGTCGGTTGCAGACCTCGAAGCTGCCGCTCGCCTCGTTCATCGCGATCCGCCCCCGCCACGCGGGCCGCCGCCGATGTCATCGGCCTCGAGTCTCGACGAATCCCTTGCGCGCCCGATGTCGCGATGCACGACGTCGATCTTGGACTGGGTCTGCTCGCCGATCAGCGTGGCGAGCCGCTCGGCGATCGCCACCGAGCGGTGCATGCCGCCCGTGCACCCGACGGCGATCGTCAAGTAGGCACGCCCTTCGCGCTCGAAGCGCGGCAGGCAGTAGCCGAGCAGCCCCTGCACCTGCTCCAGAAACTCCCCCGTCTCGGGGTTGCCGAGCACGTAGTCGCGCACGGCCGCCGTGGTGCCGGGATGATCGCGCAGGTGGTCGACGAAATACGGGTTTTTCAAGAACCTGCAGTCGATCACCATGTCGGCGTCCACGGGTGGCCCGTACTTGAAGCCGAAGGAAATGATGCGGGTGAGCATCCGCGGTTCGGTCCCGGCGCCGGGACCGAACAGCTCCACGATCTGGCGGCGAAGATCGTGCACGCTCAAGCTGGTCGTGTCGATGACGCTGGTCGCGCGGGCGCGCAGCGGCGCCAGGCGGTGCCGCTCGAGGCGGACCCCGTCGAGCACGGCCAGCGCCGTCCCCTGCTCGCTGGGCTCGGCCAGGGTGCTGAGCGGGTGGGGCCGGCGCGTGCTGCTGAAGCGCCGGAGCAACGCCTCGTCCGAGGCGTCGAGGAACAACACCGCGAGCTCGCGCTCCCCCGAGACGGCGATCGCGTCCAGCATGCCGGTGGCGTCCTCGAGGAAGCTGCGCACGCGCACGTCGATGCCGAGCGCGATGCGGCGCACGCCTCCCGCGGCGCAGGCCTCCAGCGTGTGGGCGACCACCGGCGTCGGCAAATTGTCCACGCAGAAAAATCCGAGATCCTCCAGCGCGCGGACCGCGGTCGACTTGCCGGCGCCGCTCATGCCAGTCACCACCACCACCCACGTCTTGTCGGCGGTCATCGGCGCCTCGTGCCTGGGCCGACCGGTGGCGGCGCGGAGCTCTCGTTCGGACGTTGCACCCGGAAGGCACCGCTAGGAGGCCTGTTCGGCCCGTCGCCGCCCGCTTCGATCTGCTGGATGAAGGCCCTGGCCGAATGGTGGCCCGCCTGTCGCAACAGCTCGTTGCGCGCCGCGATTTCGATGATCGCGCTCATGTTGCGACCGGGCCGCACCGGCAGGCGCACCTCGCGGATCGGCACGCCCAAAATCTCTCGAAAATGATCGTCCAGCCCCACGCGATCATAGGCCTGATCTTCGCTCCATAGCTCGAGCTGGACCACCAAGTCGATGCGCTTGCGCTCACGCACGGCCGTCACACCGTAGAGATCTTTGATATTCAGCACCCCGAGCCCCCGCACCTCGATGTGATGCCGCAGCAGGGCTGCCGGCTGCCCGAACACCATCTTTGGTGGCTTGAAATCGCACTGGATCACGTCGTCGGCGACGAGGCGGTGTCCGTGCATCACCAACTCGAGCGCACACTCGCTCTTGCCGATACCGCTCTTGCCGAGCAAGAGCACGCCCACCTCGAACACATCCACCAGCACGCCGTGGATACGCACGCGAGGAGCGAGCCGCTCATCGAGCACGGCATGCAGCGCGCCGATCGCGACCGACGAGCGCTCCGCACACACGACCACGGGCGTTCCGGTGCGCTCCGCCTCCTCGCAGAACGCGCGCGGCGGGTCGACCCCACGGGTCACCAGCACGCAAGCCAGCGTCGAGGAGAACAGGTGGTGCGCCGCGGTCCGCTGCCCCTCCTCGGAGAGCCCCTCCGCGTAGCTGATCTCCGTCTCGCCGAGCACCTGCACCCGCGCCGGCACCACCCCGTGCAAGTGGCCGACCATGGCGAGCCCCGATTTCTGCACGCGCGGATGCTGGATCGAGCGGTCGAGCCCTGCTGCGCCAGCCACGAGGCGAACCCTGAGCTCCAACAACGGGTCGTCGATCAGCGATCGAACCGAGATGCCGGGCGGCGGATCGACGTCGTAGCGGTCCATCTCGGTCACCTGAGATCGCTTTCCTGGAGATGGATGAGCTGGTGAGCTTTCTGCGCGCTGTCGGCGTGCACCAGGCGCGCGCGCGTCCGCGCGTCGCGCAAGAGCCGCGAGATGCGCGCCAGCGTCCGCAGATGCTCGCCGGTTGCCCCGCGCGGCCCCACGACGCCAAAGATGATGGTCACCGCTTCGCCGTCGAGAGCGTCGAACGGCACGCCGCCGGGGCACAGGAGCAGCGCCGCGGCCTGGCGCGGCGCTGCTTCCATGGAAGCGTGCGGGATCGCGACGCCGTCGCCGATCCCGGTGCTCTGCAGCCGCTCCCGCTCCGCCAACACTTCTTCCACGACCGCTCGCTCCGCGCCGACCGCCGGCGCCAACAGGTGCGCCAGCAGGCGGAGCGCCGCCTGCTTGTCCTGGACGACCGCTCCATCGGCATCGACCAGGATTCGGTCGGCGGGCAAGATGTCGGTCAAGCGCATGACGAAATCCGCAAGCGCCGACGAAATCAGCGCCTCGCCGCCACCCGCGCCGCGACCGCCTTCGGCGCGGCCTTCTTGGAGATCTTCTTCGCCGCCTTCTTCGCCACCTTCTTCTTGGGCGTGATGGGCGACGTGAGGATCTGGGGCTCGTCCACCGGTTCCGGCTTGGTGCCGCCGCGCAACGTGGCGCCGCTGCGACGCTGCTTGGACTGGGCGACGCCCTTCGTGCCGCGGATCTGACGCTCGAGCTTGTCGATCATCTTGTCGATCGAGGCGTACATATCATCGCTCACCTCGCGCGCCTCCAGGTGAGCGCCACCGCTCGACACGCGCGTCTCGGCCATGTGCTGCAGCTTGTCCAAGGAGAGCGTCACCTTTGCGGTCATGGGCTGGCGAAGAAACTTTTGAAGTTTTGCGACTTTGTCGGTCGCGTACTTCTTGATCGCTGCGCTCGAATCCATGTGACGGAAGGTGACGCTGATGTTCATTCAAACCTCCTCGGGGTTTCTGGTTAGGTTACAGCAACTTGGGGCGCCGACGCAGGCGAAACCGGCAGCGCCCGGATCCCCCGCTCCACGTCCCTCCTCCCCGCGGCGCCCACGTCGACGCGGATCGGCCCCGCGCCCCGAGCGGCCCCAGGCGACCGCGGCGTGGGCCGCCTCAAAATAGGCGCTTGCGTTTGGAAGACGCCAAAATACCGAGCATTTCCCGGTATTTGGCAACAGTGCGGCGGGCGATTTTGATGCCCTCCCGCTCCTCGAGCAGCTCGACGATGGCCTGGTCACTGAGGGGGTTGACCTTGTCCTCCTCGTCGATGAGCTTTTTGATCGCCTGCTTCACGCTCTCGCTGGCGATGTCCTCGTTGGCGACCCGCCGTATGCTCGAGTTGAAAAAGTACTTGAGCTCGAACAGGCCCTGCGGGGTGTGCATGTACTTGTTGGTCGTGACGCGCGAGATCGTCGACTCGTGCATGCCGACGGCCTCGGCCACGTCGCGCAGGATCATCGGTTTCAAGAAAGCGACGCCCTTCTCGAAGAACTCCCGCTGCTTTTCCACGATGCACTCGGCGACCCGAATGATGGTCTTGCGGCGCTGCTCGATCGCCCGGATCAACCACTGCGCGTTGCGCAGCTTCTCCCCGATGAACTCCTTGGCGCTCGGATCTTGCAGCATGCGCTTGGTCAGCGCCTCGTTGATGAACAGGCGCTGCATGCCGCGATCGTTGTCGATGACGACGAACTCCGTGCCGTCCTTGATGACATAGACGTCCGGGGTGATCCCGATCGTGCGCTCGTCGGTGTCGGTGAAGTTGCGCGCCGGACGACTCTCGAGCTTCTGAATCTCTTTTGCGGCTTCGTACACTTCCTCGAGCGGGATCTTCATCTCCCGCGCGATCGCCTGGTAATTGTGCTTCTCCAGGTGGTGCAGGTGCTCTTCGATGATCTTCAGCTCGATCTCGTCGTACCCGTACGCCTTCGCCTGGATCAGCAAACACTCCCGTAAATCACGGGCGGCCGCGCCGATGGGATCGAAGTTCTGCAGCATCTCGAGCACGAGCGGCGCGTCGTCCGGGTGGAGCCCGGCTTCCTCGGCCAGATCCTCGATGGTGAGGTCGGGCGTGCGGGTGCCGTCGGGTCGCTCGATGCCCTGCAGATCCAAGTAGCCCTTCTCGTCGAGGTTGCCGATCACCAGCTCGGCGAAGCGGCGCTCCTCCTCCGTGAAGTCGCTCATTTGCAGCTGCCAGAGCAGGTGATCCGGGAGGTTGCGCGGTTTGGTGAGGTTTTGCTCGATCGGGGGCAGATCGTCGAAGCCGCTCCGTCCCCCCGGCACGGGCTGCTGCATCGAGCGGTTCTCGAGGAACTTCTCCCAGTCGACCTCGCGGGCGACCTTCTCGGTCTGCCGCACCTCTTCGCTGCGTTGATAGCTGGTGTCGTCCTCTGCAGCCTGGCTGCGCGCCACCGCCCGATCGTCTTCCGCCGCGCCTTTCGCGGCGCGGTTGCCATCCGGCTCCTCGTCCGACAAGACCGGGTTGTTGTCCAGCTCCTTGCGGACCTCGTCGATGAGCTCGAGCCGGGAGAGCTGCAGCAGGCGGATCGCCTGCTGCAGCTGAGGCGTCATGACGAGCTGCTGGGACAGGCGAAGTTGCTGCTTGATTTCCATCGGATGCTCAAAAAACGAGCCGACGCGCGGCCTTGAGGGTCGAGTTTATCACCTGTGAGCAAAAAGCGGGCCTCTGAAACCGATGGGGACCACCGCGGCCCCATCTTCGCGGATTTTTGCTTGAAACGAAGCTTAAGTCGGTCCTCCCCCTGCCTCAACCCTTCGGCATCCGACCTGCACCTCACTCGGGCGGGCGAGCTTCATTGGCCAGCAGGCCAATCGAGCCGCTCACCTCACCCCAAGTAACGTTCGCGGACCGCTTCTTCGAGCGCAAAGCGGTCGGCAGGTGCCCGCACGGCGATCCGACCGTCGACCAGAAGCACGGCTTCGTCGCAGATCTCCAGCGCATCGCGCACGCGGTGATCGGCCAGGATCACCGCCGCTCCGTTCTGCGAGAGCTCCCGCAACAGCCCGCTCACCAGCGCGGCGCCGGCCGGGTCGAGGGCGGCGAACGGTTCGTCACACAGCAGGACGCGCGGCTCGCCAACCAACGCCCGCAGGATTTCCAGCCGCCGGCGCTCCCCTCCCGACAGCTCACCGGCGCGCACCTCAAGGCGATCGGCGAGCCCGGCGCGCTCGGCCAGCTCACGGCCGTCGCGCCGCCGCGATCGAGCAGCACGCTGGAAGCTCTCGATGTTGTCCGCCACGCTCAAGTCGAGCAGCACGCTCGGCGTCTGCGGAACGTAGCCGAGCCCGGCGCGCGCGCGCCGCCAAAGCGGCCATCGCGACACCTCCTTCTCGGCGATGAAGACCTCACCCCGCGACGGCGCGATCTCGCCGGCCAGGGCCCGGAACAGCGTCGATTTGCCGGCCCCGCTCGGACCCAGCAACCCAACCACGCTCCCGGCGCGAACCTCGAGGTCGATCCCGCGCAGCACCTCCAGCTCGCCGATGCGCGCCCAGATGCCGCTGGCTCGAAGGGCCGCGTCCGAAGTCACCGAGCGGCGTTCTACCTGGCCGGCGGCTCGACGGGAATGCTCCCCTGCACTTCGTGCAAGCTGACCTTCATCGTCGCAACGTCGATGCTGGCGCGCTCGGCCTGCACCCACCCCTTGCCGCGGCTGATCCGCACGCCACCCGACAGCTGCACCCGCCGGCGTGCGACGTCCAGCTCGACCACGTTGGCGGACGCATCGATGCCCTTGATGCCTGCCCGCACGCCACCCGAGCAACGAGCCCAACGCACCTTCGGGGCCTCGTCGTAGCGGATGTCGACCTTGGGACAGGCGATCCGCAGCTCCCCCATGGTGGCGACCACGTTGCCGGTGAGCACCGCCGTCCCCTTCTCGATGTCGACGTCGAGCTGGTCCGCCTTCAAATCCAGCGTCTCCCCGGCCACCACCGCGAGCGCTCCATTGGGCGCCGCCTCACCAGGAGCGAGCGCGGCCAAGAACGCGCCGATGAAGGCGGCGGCGATGATCGAGCGGTTCACGATAGCAGACAACGTCACAAGAATACTCCAAGGTTAGCACCCCCGGCCGGGCGGCGCCCCACCCCGGGCGACTTTCGTCAGCACTGCAAGGCCCGGCAGGCCACTCGATTTGGCGGATCGCGCGGCCCAGGGACCATTTCTTCTGCACCCGCCAGGCGATCGGCGCTACGATTTCTGCGTGCAGCGTCGCGGAGCGGTGGGGAATACCACGGCATCGCGCGTGAAGGCCCTGCTCCTTCACGTGCAGGAGGCCTATGGGCGCGCCGAGGCCGACGCCTTTTTGCTCAAGACGCGCTTCGATCGGGACTACCTTGAGGACGAAACCCGGCGGGTCCCCATAGAGCTCTGGCACAACGCGTTGGTGGCGTTCGCCTCGCGCTTCGGGCGCTCCGAGATTCCGAGAACCCTGGGCTCCATCGTTCATCCGGAGAACCTCGGCGTCTGGACGCGGGTGCTGCGCGGCGCGGGCAGCCCGCGGTTGGCGTTCCGGCAGCTCGATCAGCACGGCGGCGACGACGTGCTCACCGAGCGCTGGATCCCGAGCTTCGAAGGTCCCGGACACTGGCGAGCGCAGGTGCCCATCGCCTCTCCCGAGTTCGAACGAGACGGGCTCTGCGCGCTGGCGCGGGCGAGCGAGCTGGCCGCCCTGCCCCTGTTGTTCGGGCTCTCGCCCGGCGAAGCCAGGCTGGTGTCCGCGAGCGGCGCGGGACCACAGGAGTTCGAGGTCCGCTGGACCGAGCCAACCCGGCGACCGCTGCTGGCCGGCGGCGCGATCGGCGGGGCGGCTGGCGCGCTTTCGGCGCTGGCGGCCGGCATGACGCCGGAAGCCGCCGTCGCGCTGGGGCTCGGGACGTCGCTCGTGGGCTGCGCGGGGGGCGCGCTGGTGGCGCACGACCGGCGGCGGCGGGTGGGCACTCGCGCCCAGCTCGTTCGGATCCAGGCGCTCGAACGCGCCGCCACCCTGCGCGACGCTCGAGAGCGCGGAGCCGAGACCTTTCAGCAGGGCGCGGTGGTCGCCGGGCAATACCGGCTCGGCCAGCAGCTCGGCGCTGGCGCGAGCGGCGCGATCTGGGAGGCCACGCGCCTGTCCGATGGCCAGGTGGTGGCCATCAAGCTGCTGCGCGCCGCGGTGGCCCACGACACGGTCGCCGCCGATCGCCTGCGCCGCGAAGCGGCCGCCTTGGGTCTCACGTGGCACTCCAACGTGGTCGAGATTTACGACGACGGCCACTTGCCCGACGGCACCAGCTTCTTGGTGATGGAGCGGCTGCATGGGGAGTCGCTCGCCGAGCGGCTGCGGCGCGACGGAACCCTCCCCGTGCAGGAGCTGTTGCACATCGCCTTGCAGGTGTGCGACGCGCTCGGTGCCGTGCACGCCGCGGGCGTCGTCCATCGAGACCTGAAGCCCAGCAACATCTTCCTGTCGGAGATCGAGCCGGCGTCGGACGCCTCCGGGCAGCCGAGCGGCCGCCAGCCCGCCAGCGCGCCCCACGTCAAGCTGCTCGACTTCGGCGTGGCGCGGGTCGAGTGGGCGGAAACCCGGATCACCAACGCCGGCGCGCCCCTCGGGACGCCAGGCTACATGTCGCCGGAGCAGGAGCAGGGGCTCGAGATCGATCCTCGCTCGGATCTCTTCTCCTTCGGCGCCTTGTTGTACGAGTGCTTGAGCGGTCAGCCCCCACCGCTGCGCAGCTACGAGCTGTGGGCGCACCACTTCGACGCCGATTTCGAGAGCGGGGTGCAGCGCGCCATGCGCGCCATCCCCGAGCCGTGGCGTCGGGTGATCGAGCGCGCGATGGCGCAGCTGCCACGCGATCGATACGCCGACGCCCGTGCCATGCGCGAAGCGCTGGCCGCGCTGGAGGAGCCGGCCGCGAGCGCCGTCCGCTCGTCCGCCAGCCCCTGAGTCCCTGCCGAAGCCCTCAATCGGGCCCTGCCACCCGCCGGAGCACCACGTACGACTGGCGCGTGCCCCCGAGCGGCAGCACCGCCGCGGTCACGAAGGCGGCCTCGAAGGCTTCGCGCGCCAGGCGCTGCTCGACCGCCCTGGCGAAGCGACTCCGCTGCCACGGCCGCGCGAGCCGCTCCCCAGGACCGAGCAAGAGCACCAAGCGGTCGGTCCCGCGCGCCTCGATGAGCCCCGCCGGAATGCGCTTGGAGGTGTGCCCGCCGGGCAGCGCCGCGATCTGCCGGTCGGTGACCCCGGCGAGATCCAAGAGGTCCGCGCCGGTTGCGGCGCCCACCCAGCCGACGTCCAGCGCCGCCACCCGCTCGGCCCCCGCCAGGCTCGCAGCGGCGCTGCGGATCAACGCCTGACGGTGGAGTCCCACGTGCCGCGCGTCGGGCCCTCGGAGCACGAGCAGCAGCAAGGACGCCGACACGGCCGCCACCAGGCGAGCCGTGTTCGCCCAGCTTGGGGAACGCTCCGCCAGCGCCGCCCCGACCAGCAGCAGCCCCGGGAGCACGGGCACCAGCAGGCGATAGAACGCCATCCAATCTCCCCCGGCCAAGACCACGGCGCCCAGGTGGACGAGCCCGGCGGCCAGCACCACGCGATCGCGCGGCGGGAGCGAACGCCATCGCCAGGGACCGAGTACCAAAAACGGTGGCCCCGACAGCAAGAGCCCCCCGATCGCGTAGCGCAGCCCGTGATCGAAGTCCGGCGGCTTGGCCAGCACCGACAGCGGCGCCGGCGACCCGAACACCAGCTGCCGCACCAGGGCGACCGATAGCGGCAGCAGCGCGGTGAGCAGCAAGGCGAAGAGGACCGAGTCGACGCGGCGGCGGCGCACCAGCGCCATGCCGCAAGCGAGCGTCGCGGCCCACGGGATGAGCTCGGGACGCCAGGCGGCGCAGAACCCGGCGACCAACGGGGTGAAACGCCCAGCGACGAGCGCCCAGGTCGCCAGCGCGGTCACCAACGGAGTCTCCATCCCGGCGACCGCCCAGGCGCCGAGCGGCACCGAGGTCGCGAGCAGCGCCAGCGGCGAGAACCGCCAGAGCCTCTGGCCGCAGCGTCCGATCGCAGCGCCGATCGCCGCCGCCGTGACCAACCACACCAACAGGCCCCCGATCTTGGCGGCCCTCAGCGCCGCGAGCGGACCTTCGCCCGCGAACGGCGCGAGCAGCAGCGGAAACCCGAGCGGGGTCACCGCGTCCGAAATCGGGTCGCCGGCGTTGAAGCGATAGCCGACGCCGGTCGCGACGTGGTGGGCCACCCGGGCGGTGATGAGCGCGTCATCGACCGTGAACTGCCAGAGCCACGCGCTCGGCAGAAGGGCCAGCAGCAGCGCGAACGCCGCCGCGAGCAGCGACCGCCGGCGCGCCACCGACCACAACCTCGGCCTCGCCGAAGACACCTCGCCGAGCATCGCACAGTCGCCCGCGCCAGCGCTCCCGGAATGGGCCGGACGCGCCTAACCCGCCAAGGAGACCCCTGTCCACTCCTTGACGAACACGGCGGAAAAGTTCGCGGTCCGGCGCCCGGTCCCTACGATGCGCACTACGCATGTCCGCGATCCACGTCGTCGTCCGTCCCCGTCCCCACCGCGCTCCTTCCGCCAGCCTGGCGCCCCTTTATGGGCTCTTCGATGTCGTCGTCGACGGCGTCAACGTCACCGCACGCATCGGCGA
Source organism: Pseudomonadota bacterium (assembly GCA_023418705.1). Lineage (GTDB taxonomy): Bacteria > Myxococcota_A > Polyangia > Polyangiales > Polyangiaceae > JAEZYZ01. The sequence goes on from JAEZYZ010000295.1 coordinate 11,541, forward strand.
GGGCCAGGCGCTGATCCTGCTCGGGGAGCTCGGACAGGCGGTGGGCGCGATCTGCAGCGGACGGCGCTCGCGCGCGACGGTGCAGCTGTACTCGGAGAACGAGGCCTGGGAGCTCGGGCTCGAGGCGGACGGCGAGGACGTGCTGATGAGCGTGTTCCGGGCCGGCGCCGAGCCGGACGTGGCGGTCCACGAGCGCCGCGTCACCCTCGCGGCCCTGCGTCAGGCGCTGATCACCGCCCTGCAGGAGGCGCCCACCCCGAAGGCCCCGGCGGCCGTGCGCTCCGCGCTGGGCGCCGCCGAACGCACGCTCATCGCGAGCTGGCCTCCGGTGAAGCGGCTGCCGCTGGAGCGCACCGCCGCCAGCGTGACGCCGAAGGCGGTGCGCGGGCTCGGCTTCAGCGCCGAGGCGCAATTTCGCAAGCAAGCCGCCCCTGGAGCGAGCGTCGATGCTCAGCTCGAGCGGGCCGATCTGCACGCGCTGCTCCTGCGGGGCACGTTCCGCGTGGCCGCTCACGGGCGCACGGTGACGCTGCGCAACGCGCAGCTATTTTTGCTAGCCGAGCGCCTGCTCTCGTTGAGCGAAGACGTGCTGCAAGCCTGGCAGACCGGGCGAGCGCTGTTCCGCCGTGTGGAGGTCAGCGGCGTCCGCGTCGGCGTGCGGCGCGGCCCGGGCGACGTCCCGCTGCACCTCACGCTCGGCAGCGCCGAGGACAAGTCCGGCCAGAAGAGCCTCACGTTCCCGGAGATCACCGCCGCGGCGTTCGTCGAGGCCACCGCCCGCTACGCCCGCGCGCTGCACGACGGCATCGTACGCCACGATCCGGAACAGGCGCGCAACTTGCGGCTCGGCGCGCTGGCGCAGAGCGCGGACGCCCTGCTCGAGCGATCGAACGACGACGGGGGCGAAGCCGCTCGCACCAATCCCGAGCCCGACACCTACCGCCATTTCGCTCCCGCCGCCCGCAAGAGCGAGAGCCGCGGCCCGTGGTCACAAGGCGGGCGCATGCGCTTCGTGGCGCGCTGGGCAGCGACGGTGCCCAACATCGATCTGGCCGCGACGTTTCTCTGCGGCGATCGGCTGCTGGTCGGCGCGGCCCGCGAGACCGTGTGCCTCGAGCGCCGATCGGGGCACCTGCTCTGGTCGGTGGCGACCCCGCGCGCGGGCAGCGTCGTGACGCCGTCGGGTCTGGCGCGCCTGCACCCCGACGGGCGCGTGATGGTGCACGACCTGGCGAGCGGCGCGGTGCGGTTCACGACCCGCTTGTTGCCGAGGGCGGCCGGCGGGGCCTGCGGCGCCGTGGTGCACGCGCCGGGGCTGCCGAAGCTCTTGGTGTTGGCCGAGGGAGACCGCAAGATCACCGCCATCGACTTGGTGTCGGGCGACGTACGCTGGCGCTACAGCGGCCGGCGCCCGGCCGCCTACCGGGTGCGGCGCGCCGGCAAGCTGCTGCTGGTCGCCGGCGGCGACTCGACCCTTTCGGCGCTCGACACCTCCAACGGCGAGCTGGTGTGGCGCGCGCACGACCGGCTGCCGTTCACCGGGGACATCAGCGTCGACCAAGACAGCTTGTTCGCGATCGGTGCCATCCCGGGCGGACCCGCGAAGCTGCACAAGCTCGATCCCTGGTCGGGCGAAGTGCAGTGGAGCGCGGGCATCGAAGACCGTCCCGTGGTCGGTCAGGCGCCGCTGCTCACGCCCGAGGTGGTGGTGGTGCCGGTGCGCGATCGACGAGGGCTGGGCGCGGTCGGCTTCAGCCGCAAAGATGGCAAGAAGCTCTGGCAACAAGCGCCCGGTCTGCTGCCCGCCACCACGGCGTGGCTCGCGGTCGACGACGCCATCGTGGCGAACACCGCCGAAGGGAGCCTCTTCTGCATCGAGGCAGCGGACGGCACCCTGAGGTACAATCACGTCTTTTCCCGGCAGATGGTCGCCAATCAACCGCGCCGCCTGGAGCCGGTGCTGCGCAGTGGCGCGCTGTTCGTGCCGCAGCACCGAGTCGTCGTCGTGCGGCCGCGGGACGGGGAAATCATCGGCACGATCGGCGCGGACTTGATCCCGGACCTGTTGCGCGTCGACGAGCGCTGCGACGTCTACATGGCCGAGGAGAGCGGGCACCTGGCGGCCTTCGGCGCGGCCCCACGGCTGACCCTCGTCAAATAGGTCGAGCTCGCCTCGGATCGCCGGACCCGCCAGCGGGGTCCGAGCGGGCTCACCCGTTGTGGGCTTCGCCGCCGTCGACGTAGATGACGTTGCCGGTCATCCAGTAGGTGCATGGCTGCGCGAGCGCGACCAGCGCCCGCGCGACGTCCGCGGGCTCGGTCAAGCGGTGGGCGGGGTTCTTGCGCAGCGCCACCTGCACCATCGTGTCATGATCGGGGATCTTCTTGAGCGCTGGCGTGTCCGTCACCCCAGCGCAGAGCGCGTTGGCGGTAATGCCGCGACCGATCAGCTCGACCGCGAGCTGACGAACGTGCGACTCGAGCGCGCTCTTGGCGGCGCTGACCGCACCGTAACCCCGCCACACCTCGCGGGAGCCGTTGCTGGTCATGGCGAAGATGCGGCCATCTCGCCCCATGAGCTCGCGCTCCAGCAGGTCCTGCACCCAGTAGATCAGGCTGTGGGCCATGACGTCGCAGGTCATCTCGACCTGTTTCTGTGTGATCGGCTCCGCCTCGCTCGACACGAACGGACGCAGCGTCCCGAAGGCCAGCGAATGCAGCAGCACCCGCACGGACTCGGACTGCCCGCGCTCGCGAAAGCGCCGGGCCACCTCGTCGAGCACCTCGACGCGCTTGTCGGGGTCAGCCGCGTTGACGTTGAAAAACCAAGCTTCGCGGCCGAGCCCGCGGATCCGCTCGATGACCTGCTCGACGTGGGCTTGGGTGCTCCGTCGATCGAGATGGACGCCGATGACGTTCTGACCGGCCTCCGCCAGCGCCAGCGCCGCGGCTTCTCCAAACCCGCTGGAGGCGCCCAACACGAGCGCCCATCCGTCCAACGCCGGCAGACCCGATTGCCGATCCTCCATGTGCCCGGTGTGTACTACAGCCGTGCGCGCGGAGCGCCCCGAATTGCGAGGCGCCCGTCAGCGGCCCCGGCGGACGGCCGCCGGCGGCAGCGACCGCTCGGTTTCCTGCGCTTTGTGGTGGATGAAGGCGGCCAGCGCCCGGAACGGCACCCGCGTCGGACAAATCGCCTCCTTTTCCGCCAGCACGTCCTCCGGGACGTGGGAGAACGCCGCGTCCGCCGCGGAAAAATCCGGCATGCTGCGCGAGCCCGCCAGGACCAACGTCATCAGGCCGGGGTACTCGCCCCCGGAGGCGGCCATTCGCTCCGCCTCCCCTCGGTCACACAGACCGCAGGCGATGCAGCGGCTGAAGCGCCCGAGCTCGGCGCGCTCCCCCGGCGTCAGCGGCGGCAAGCGATCCGCGTCGTAGTTGGCTCGGAAGGCGGCGATGCCGCGCTTGGACCGGCTGAAAGCTCGCCGCAGCAGCGTCACGATCAGCGCCAGCGCCAGCAGCACGGTGGCCTTCAGCCGCGGGAACATCCCCGCCAGGGTAGCAGTATCCGCGCCGGTCCTCCGGGGGGAAACCCGGGCCCCCGGGAACGTAGGATCCAGAGCGAACCGCCCGACGCGGACCCGGCGTCACGCCACGCCGGCCCCGGGCGTCACGCGTCACACTCGGCGTCACGCGTCGCTCCCGACGTTACGCCCGACCGACGCCGTAACACATCGAAATCATTAACGGACAGCGCTGGCACGCCGGCTGCTTAAGGTGCCCCCGCGACGCGCCCCGAGGGCGCCCCAACGCCGAGGAGAAACGCCAGCATGTCCAGTCTACCGCTCACCCCCGTTCCCGCCGACCCGCACCGCTTGGCCTGCTGCCCTGGCGAGCGGTTTGCCGACGATGCGAGCCTGCTCGCGGCGTTGCTCGAGGACGACGGGGCAGCGTGGCGGGAGTTCAACCTGCGCTACGCGCGCCTCATCCAGCGCTGCATCCTGCGCGTGACCAGCCGCTTCCCGCGCCTGCTCGGCCCCGAAGACGTCGAAGAAATCTACGCCACCCTGTGTGTGCAGCTTTTGGCCCGCGACAAGCACAAGCTGCGCAGCTTCGAGCCGGAGCGCGGGCACAAGCTCTCCGGCTGGCTCGGGATGTTGGCGGTCAACGCCACCTACGATTACCTGCGCGGCCTCAAGCGCGAGCCGCGCCACACCCAGCTCGACGAGGCCGTCGTGCTCTCTAGCAACTCCCCCGATCCGAGTGAAGACTACCTGATGCGGCAGCGCGCCCACATCGTGTCGAGCCTGCTCGAAGGTTTCAGCCAAAAGGATCGCGAGTTCATCACGCTCTACTATGGTGAGGGGCTCGAGCCGGACCAGATCGCCGAGCGCATGAGCATCAGCGTGAAGACCGTGTACTCCAAAAAGCACAAGATCCGCGAGCGGCTCGGCGCGCTGCTCTCGCAGCGCCAATTGGCGGCTTGACCCTTCCTTCGAGGTTCGATCTCGGCCCCAAAGCCGTCGGCGTCGTGGCACGCCTGTGCTAAACGGCCGGCGTGTTTCGCTTCCGCTTCGAGGGCGCTCGCCGCGGCGCTCCACGCAAGCTCTGGGCAGCGCTCTGGTCGCTCGCGCTGGTCGGCGGCTGCCGACTGCTCAAGCCAGGGGTGAGCCCGGATGACCCGCTCCCACCCCCCGAGCCCGCGTCCACGGTCCCCGCGCGGGTGGAGGTGCGCGATGTCGAGTTTCGTCCCCGGCTGGCGCTGGTCGCCCGGCAAGGGGATCCGGCGGGTGCGGTGGCGCTCGCCGTGGCCCACGACCTGGGCGCACGCGCGTCCCTGGCGATCGGCGAGCTCGTCCGAGGGCGGCTCGAGCAGCGTGGGATCGGCATCCAGGCAAACGCGCATGGTCTCGGCTTTCACGTCGCGAGCCTGGTCGAGTCGCCCGATGCCGCGGCCCGGTTCGTGACCGCCGCGTCGGAAGCGCTGCAGGAGCCGGTCGAGGCCTCCGAGCCCGCGCTCCGCGGCCTCGCCGAGGCGCTCGAGGCGCTGCGCGGACGCCCGCGCGCGGGCGAGGCCGAAGGGGCCGTGGCGGCGTGCAGCGGCGAGATCGTCGCCGAAGCGTCCGAAGCCGCCATCGACCCGAAGAGCGCGGCGGACCTGAAGCGTCTGGAGGATTGGCGCCGGCGCATGGCCGTCGCGCCCGGCGTGGCGGTCGCGGCCGTGGGCCGCTCGAGCGTGCTGGACGCCGCCGCGCAGGCGCTGCACCGCGTGCCCGCCTGGCCCACCGAGCCGGCCCCCGAAGATGCCTGGCCGAGCGGCGACCAGCTGGGGTTCACGCCCATCGCCGAGGGGGATCGTCCGCTGTTGGTCGCGCTCCGGGTCGGTGAGCCGAGTCAGGCGCTGCAGGCGGCCGAGGCGCTCGATCGGTCGGGCTCGATGCTGGCGGCGCGCCTGGAAGCCCTGGATCCGAGCTTCAAGCTGGAGCGCGCCTTCGCCACGCTGCGCCCCCGTGGGGCCTGCCTGCGCGTCGAGGTCGCGACCCAGCGTGGCGCGACACCCAAGCCGGCCGAGGTCGCGCGCGCCGCGGCGATCGTCGTCGACGAAGCCCAAGCGGCGGTGGCTGCCGCCCCGAAGAGCGAGTGGGTGCTGGACCAGCGGGTGCTGCGCCCCGCCGACCCTCGGGACTCGGCTGCGGTCGCGGCCTGGAGGAGCCTGTCCGGACGCCTTCCGCCCGGCGAGCCCCGCGTCTACGTCAGCGCCGGGAGCGAAGCGCGCGCTCCGGATCCCAAAGCCGACGCGGAGCTCCGTCGCTTGTTCGCAGCGGCAGAGCGGCACGCCGCCAAGAGCTCGCTCGACACGCGCGTCCGCGCCGAGCCTGGCCAGGGCGAGCTGTGGGCGCTGCTCGCGACCCCTTGCGGCACGAGCGGCGAATCCCAAGCGCAGGCCGGCCTCGGCGCGCTGCTGGTCAGCACGCTGGCCCGCCCGCGCCGCCGGACCGGCGACGTCGAGATCGAACCGTGGATCAGCGCCGACGGCTACGGCCTGCTCGCCCATGGGCCGCGCCGCGGCCCGAACGAGTCGCCACGAGCGCACGCCGAGCGCGTCGCCACGGCGCTCGGCAAGGCGCTCGCCGGCACGCGCACGACCTCGGCCGAGGTCGCGAGCGCCCGCCGGCGCCTGCTCGCCGATCTCGGGCAGCCGCGGCCGGGGTTCGACGCTCTGCTCGGCGCGCTCGCCCCCGATCGCCCCTCCTGGCTCGACCCGCGCGGCACCTGGGCGTCGCTCGGCGAGCTGAGCGCCTCGTCGGTCGAAGCCGAGCGGCGCGCCTTCATCGGCGAGCCGCTGCGTCTGGCCGTGATCGCCAACTGGGACGACGAGCAGGGACAGCACCTGTCCCGAGCGCTCGACCGCTGGCTCGGACCGCTGCGCGGCGAAGCCAGCGCCGGCTGCTCGGCGCCCGATCGCCCCATCCCGCGGCCGGGCGAGTACCGCGTGCTCACCGGCGGCGAGGCGCCCGTCTCCGCCTACGTCGCCGTCACCTTGCCGCCAAGCGCCGAGCTACACCGGCAAGAAGCGGAGTGGACCGTGCACCTGCTCAACCGCGACGGCGGCTGGCTCGATCAGGCGCTCCGACTGCCCGGGCTCGCCTCTTCCGCGCGAGCCACCCTGCTCGGAGGGCCGAGGATCTCCGCCATCGCGATCGCCGTCCGCGCGGTGGACGACGGTCGCGACGCCGCAGTGGCGCAGATCCGAGCCCTGCTCGAGCGGCTCGCGACCGGGGCTGCCACCGCCGCCGACGTGCAGGCGGCGCGCGCGGCCTACGTCAGCGGGCGCCGCACCGCGCTGCTCGACCCGCGACGACGGCTGGTCGAGCTGTGGGAAGACGACGATCCGCTGCCCGCCCCCGACCTCGCGTCGCTCCGCAAGCTGCACCGCGCCTTGGCGCCCGACCAGCACGTGGTCGTGCGGGTAGACGAGCGGCAGTGAGCGCCGCCGCCGTGGCCGCACGCTTCGGTCGGCGGCGCGGCGGCGGTTTGCGCGCACGCGCGCGGCGCGGTTTCCGGCGGTCCCCTCCCGTGCTAGCTCCCGCCCAAGATGTCGAGCCGCCAAACCGTCCTCGTCCTCGATTACGGATCGCAGTATACGCAGCTCATCGCGCGACGGATCCGCGAGAGCCACGTCTACTGCGAGATCCATCCCTGCACGCTGCCGCTCGAGGAGATCCGCCGGATCGGGCCGCAGGCGATCATCCTGAGCGGCGGACCGCAGAGCGTCTACGGCGCGGACTCGCCGAAGAGCGATCCGGCCATCCTCGGGCTGGGCCTGCCGGTGCTCGGCATCTGCTACGGGCAGCAGCTGATGGCGCTGCAGCTCGGCGGCACCGTCGAAGGCAGCGAACAGCGCGAGTACGGGCCCGCCAAGCTCGGCGTCACCGAGCCGTCCGGCATCCTCTCCCCGTTCGACAAAGGCGAGGAGCTGGCCGTCTGGATGAGCCACGGTGATCGGCTCACCGGGCTGCCGCCCGGCTTTCGCGGCATCGGCGCGAGCAAGAACGCACCCCTGGCGGCGATCGCCGATCCCGAGCGGCGCCTCTATGGCATCCAGTTTCACCCCGAGGTCGCTCACACGCCGCGCGGCGCCGAGATCCTGCGCGCGTTCCTGTTCGAGGTCGCCGGGCTCGAGCCGAGCTGGACCCCCGGATCGTTCGTCGACGAGGCCATCGAGGCGATCGCCAACAAGGTGGGCCCGAACGAGCGGGTGATCTGCGGGCTCTCCGGCGGCGTGGACTCGTCGGTGGCCGCCGTGCTCTGTCACAAGGCCCTCGGCGATCGGCTCGTGTGCATCTTCGTCGACAACGGCCTCCTCCGCGCCGGCGAGCGCGAAGCCGTCGAGCACACCATGCGCTCGAGCTTTCACCTGAACCTGGTCGTCGCCGACGCGCGCGAGCAGTTCCTGTCGGCGCTGGCAGGCGTCACCGATCCCGAACGCAAGCGCAAGATCATCGGCAAGGTCTTCATCGACGTCTTCGAAGAGCACGCCGCGCGGGTCGAGAACGCGACCTACCTGGTACAGGGGACGCTGTACCCCGACGTGATCGAGAGCGTCAGCGTCAAGGGACCCAGCGCCGTCATCAAGAGCCACCACAACGTCGGCGGCTTGCCCGAGCGCATGAAGCTCAAGCTGATCGAGCCGCTGCGGGAGCTGTTCAAGGACGAGGTCCGCAAGGTCGGCGACGCCCTCGGCATGCCGCGCGACGTCCTCTGGCGCCACCCCTTCCCCGGACCCGGCCTCGCCATCCGCTGCCTGGGCGAGGTGACGGCCGAACGGCTGGAAGTGCTCAGACGGGCCGACCTGATCGTCGACGAGGAGGTGCGAGCGGCAGGCCTCTACGACACCGTCTGGCAGGCTTTCGCCGTGCTCCTGCCCGTGCGCAGCGTCGGCGTGATGGGCGACGACCGCACCTACGACGAGACCTGCGCCATCCGCGCCGTCCAGTCGAGCGACGGCATGACCAGCGACTGGGCCCGCCTGCCCCACGATTTGCTCGCGACCCTGAGCAGCCGCATCATCAACGAGGTGAAGGGCATCAACCGGGTCGTCTACGACATCAGCTCCAAACCCCCGGCGACCATCGAATGGGAATGAAGCTCGCGGCCCGGCCGGGCACGGGTTGGCGACGAACCGCGGTCGCCGCGAGCCTCTTCGCCGCGCTGGCCGTCTCCAGCGCCGGGTGCCGTCCCCAACACGGCCGCGCCGCCGTCTCGCTCAAGATGGAGCGCACCGAGACCACCCCCCGCGACGCCGCCGTGATCATCGACGAGCAGTACATCGGCCCCCTCTATTACGTCGTCGCCCGCGGCGTCCGCCTCCCCGTCGGCGAGCACCGGATCACCGTGCAAAAGGACGGCTACTTCCCCTGGGACGAGCTCGTCGTCGCCGACCGCCAGCCCATCTACCTCAAGGTCGAGCTGACCCCCATCCCCGACTGAGCCCGTCCCCCGCCCGGACCCCTCACCCGCACCGGGTCAGGCCTCGCCTTCGGCCCCGAGCCTGCTATAGTCCCGCCCGCCTTTCTCGGGGTGTACCTCAACCTGGTAGAGGGCCGGCTTTGGGTGCCGGCTGTTGGGGGTTCAAATCCCTCCACCCCGACCACTTTTGATGCTTGATTCGGTTTCCGATTCGCCAGCGACGGCTCGTGGTCGCTTGTAGGTGATGGAAGGACACCGGCGGACTCCAATCGCCCCGGAAGCTCCGAACATAGCGGGCGGCCCGTAATCGCGGCGTCGGGCCGCCACTCACCGAGCGACCCAGTCAACACGTCGCGCGCTCGCTTGGCGGGACCGCGACCTTGCGAGGACGTTCTGGATGAAACCGATGCGATGGAGCCTTGCGGCGAGCGCGATGTTGGCAGCGGCGGCGTTGAGCTTCGGCGTCGGGGCGGGCTGCTCATCTGATGACGGTGACGGTGACGGCGCTACGGGCGGGGGCTCCGGGAGCGGCGGCGGAACGAGCGGGACCGGTGCCACGAGCGGGACCGGTGCCACGGGCGGGAGCTCCGCGACGGGTGGCACGACCGGCGGCGGGCCGGTGATCAACCCGGACGGGTCGGGCACTTGCGGCGACGCGGCCTGTGCGTGCAGCAACGGCGTCGACGACGACGGGGACGGTGCCATCGACGGGCTCGACGCCGAGTGCCAGGGGCCGCTCGACAACGACGAGGGCTCGTTCGCGACCGGCATTCCCGGAGACAACCGAGATCCTGTTTGGCAGGACTGCTTCTTCGACGGCAACTCGGGGGCCGGGGACGACAAGTGTCGGTACCACACGGGTTGTTTGACCGGTGAGAAGAGCGCTGACGATCCAGACTGCACCGTCACTCAGGATTGTCTCGACTTCTGCCAGGCGCGCACGCCGAACGGGTGCGACTGCTTCGGGTGCTGCACGGTGACGACCAGCAGCGGTGAGATCGACATTCAGATCGGCGGTAGCTGTTCACTCGAGGACGCTTCGGACGAAGACGTCTGCCCGCGCTGCACCAAGACCACCAGCTGCGACAACGAGTGCGGGACCTGCGAGCTGTGTCCCGGCCGTACGGTCGCCGATCTGCCGGAGGAGTGCCACCCGGACGATCCTGACGCGGGCATGGACGGTGGCGGGCCCGGGTACACCTGCGACGACGGTCAAGTCTGCGCCTCCTCGGCGGATTGTCCGTCCAGCTACTACTGCTCGCTCGGCTGCTGTTTGCCGCAAGTCCGCTGAGATCTCCGGCTGGTTTGGAGCCCGGCGTCGAAATCGCCACCCGCCATCCATTCGGCTCTTGCACGTGGATCGGCGGGCCCCACATTCGTGGGACCAAGCGAGGTCAGGCTGGATGGAGCGGTGCCCAATTTTCTACGGCAGCCAGGTCCCCCCGGGCGACTACGAGTGTCTCGACTGCGGCCACGTCTTGACGTTGACCGAGCGAGGGGCGCTCCCGCCTTGTAACAAGGCGAGCGGGGAGCTGCGGCACACGAAGATGGCCTGGTGTTTGGCCGAAGGTGAAACCGCGCCGGAGGATTCTTCGCCTTACCCGTACCCGCGCCCGACCTCGAGCCACCCGAACGGCTGAGCACGCGGCGCGTCCGAATCCTACGTGCCTATTTTTACGCGCTTGTGTAGGACGCCTCCCGTCACTAGTCTGCGGCGACTGCGTAGCGTTGCGCGACGCAATCATCGGGAGGTCTCAGCGATGCGTCTGAAGGAGCAGGAGCGATCGATCGCACTCATCCGCCGCCGCCAGCGGGGTTTTGGTCTGGGGTTGACGCTGGTGTTGGCGTTCGCCTGTTCGGCGGAGACGGACAGGGGCCCGGAGGTCCAGGCGAAGCGGCAGGCAGCCGCCGCTGACGAGGTGCTCATCAACGAGGTCTACGTGAACGCGCCCGGGGGTGGTGACGACGGCGTGGAGTACATCGAGCTTCGGGGGACGCCGGGGGCCAGCCTCGCCGACGTGCACCTTTTGATCATCGACGGTGATGCAAACGCCGCCGGCGAGGTCGACGACTCCATCGATTTCAGCACGGCCTGCGGCGGCGCGGCCTGCTCCCTCGGGGCCAACGGCCTGCTCTTGTTGGCGGCTCCCGGGGCGTACACGCCTCCTGCCGAGACGACGCTCGTCGCGATCCTGCCGACGGGCGACTCCGTGCTCGAGAACAACTCCATCTCACTGCTGCTGGTGAAGAGCGCCGCGCCGATCGCCGAGGATACGGATCTGGACGTGAACGACGACGGCGTCATCGATCAGCCGTCGGGCATCACGGTGCTCGACAGCGTCGGCTGGACCGACGGTGACACCGCCCAAGATTTCGTCTACGGCGCGCACCTCACGCGCGTCGCCGGCGCGACCCCGGACGCGGCGACCCGGATCGGCGACGGGACGGCGTCGGCCACCGCCTGGCTGTACGGGGACCTGCAGTCGGGTTTGGAATACGATCCTGCCACCCTGAACGCCCCCGTCCCGGGTGGCCCCGTGCTGACGCTCACTCCTGGCGATGATAATTTCGCCGATCCCTCCGGCGCCGGGGGTGCTGGCGGCGGCGCGGGCGCGCCCGGCATCGCCGGGGCGGCGGGCAGCGGCGGCCCTATCACGGGC
>JAEZYZ010000428.1 GCA_023418705.1 Pseudomonadota bacterium
GGCGCGCGCCGCGGGGTCCGGCTTCAAGACGAGGGTCAGCTCCGTCGCCTCGCCCTTCGCGACGCTGAAGCGACCTTGCGCGGGAAGGTACCCGGAGGCGGAGGCCGTGACGCGATGGTCGCCGGGATTGACGGCGCGCCGAACGCCGAGCGCCGCCACCGGCACTTCGGTGTCCCCGATCTTCACCGCCGGCGCCCTCGGACCCTCGACGTGCAGCGTCACCCACGCGAGCTGCGCCTCCACCTCCCCGATCTCGCGCTCCGCATTCTGAAGCGCTTGCTCGAACACCTCGGGCGATCCGGGAGCGACCCCTTCGCGCAGGATGCGGTTGTAGTTCTCGTAAGCCTGCACCACCTGACCGAGCTTCACCTGGGCGCGGGCCAGCGCCAAAAGCAGCGTGGGCGCGTGGACCAGGGCGTCGGCGCGCGCGAAGCGATCGGCCGCGGTCTCGTAGTCGCCGCTTTCGAAGGCCGCCTGACCCTCGTTGGCGAGCGCGCGCGCGGTGGTCCGGTCAGCGGCGGTCTGCGCCGTCGCTCGAAAGGCCCCCAGGCAAACGCTGCCAGCCAGGGCGGTAGCAAGCAGTGTCTTGAAAAGCGTGCGACGGAGTCGAGTCATTCGAGCCCGCCATAGTAAAGACGAGTCAGATGCCGAAGTCGACCCGCTTGGACGTCGCCTTCGGCGCCGGCTCGGTCTTCGAGCGTGTCGACGGCGCCTTCTTCGTCTTGGGCGTCGTCGCGTGTGTGCGCTTCGGGCGCGCGGCCTTGGAGCGCGTGCCCGACGTCGTGGTCTTCTTCGCGGCCGCGGGATCGCGTTTGCCGGTCAGAGCCGCGGGCTCGGCGGGGTGGGGCGCTGACGCCTGGGCGCTTCCGGCGGCGCCCGCGGGTGCGACCGGCGGCGCCGCCGGCGCCGCGGCGCTCGGCGCCGGTCGTCGCTCCGCCCAACCCTCCGTGGCGGCTGCCCTGGCCGGCTCGACGCCAGCTGGCGCGCTCTGCAGGTGCACGCCGCGGTCGAGCCACCCTTCGGTCTTCGCCCAGCCGAACCCGAGCGCGGTCAGCACGAGCGCGCCCCCCATGACCCAGCGAGCCGCGCGGCGCCCTCGGCGGGCGGGCGGCTCGATGCCGAAGGTGCGCGACAGCGGCTCGTCGGTGGGCGCGTTGTAGACGGTGACCGCCTCGCGAAAGGCCGCGCGCTCGGCGGCCCCCTGGGATGAAACCAAGATTTCGCTGGACGGCGCGATCTCGGTCACCGGAATCGCGTCGAACACCCCGAGCGCCTGGGACAGGCCGTCGACGAGCTCCTTCGCCGTCTGAAAGCGGTAGTTCGGATCGCGCGCCGCCGCCTTCTCCCACCAGGCGTCGAACTCCGGCGGCACCGCGGCGATGCGGCTCGGGACCGGCAGCGGCTCGTGCATGATCTGCGACAGCAAGTCGCCGAGCCCTTCGCTCGCGAAAGGCAGCGCGCCCGTCATGCACTGATAGGTGATGACCGCGAGCGACCACAGGTCCGAGCGGTGGTCGACGGTGCGATTGCCCCGCGCCTGTTCGGGGCTCATGTAAAACGGCGTGCCGAGCAGCGCGCCGGTCTGCGTGCCGGCCTCCGCGATGTTGGTGTTGGCGCGCTTCGCGATGCCAAAATCCAGCACCTTGACGATCTCGCCGTCGACGTCCCGCACCAGGAACACATTCTCCGGCTTCAGATCCCGATGTACGACGCCGGCGCTGTGCGCCTTCGAGAGGGCGCGGGCGACCTGGCTGATGATGCGAAAGGTCTCGGCGGGGTTCAGCGACCACTCGCGCTCCAGGCGCTGGCCCAGGTCCTCGCCCTCGAGGTACTCCATCGCCAGGTACGGCATGCCCCCGGAGACGCCGAAATCGAGGATTTGTACCACGTTCGGGCTGCGGAGCTGCGCCGCGGCCTTGGCCTCCTGCTCGAAGCGAGCGCGCACCTCCGCGCTGTTGTGACGCTCACGGTCGATGAACTTGACCGCGCACAGGGAGTCGAGCGTCGTGTGTTGCGCCAGCCAGACGGACCCCATGCCGCCGCGGCCGAGCTCCCGAATGAGCCGGAAGCGCCCCGCGATCGTCAGGCCTTCCACCAACTTCACGACTGGTCGTCTCCACGCAAAGATCGATCGAAGCCAAGTGGGGCGACCCGCTCACGAGATCACCCGCTGAAGAGTGTCGCCCGGCGCGGCGCTTCCGACAAGCGCCGGCGCAGAGGCGCCGGTCAGATCTAATGTGCTCGGCTCGGGTTCCGACGGCTCAAATCCGCCCCGCCATCACGCGCCGCTCCCCAAATGGGTGCGGGAACGTCGGAGCGCATGAGGCGGTGGCGTCCCCAAACTTACCTGGGACGACAAACGGCTCGTCGTGCCAGGCGCGATCGTGACCGGGAAAGCGTGTCACGACATGCTCCCGAAACCCGGAGCTACTCGATCAGCCCCGACTCCGGGCTCGATGCGTTGGCGTACGCCCGCTTGGGCATCCGCCCGGCGCGGAACGCCTTGCGGCCAGCCTCGACCGCCAGCCGCATCGCCTCGGCCATCAGCACCGGGTGCTTGGCGTGGGCGATGGCGGTGTTCATGAGCACGCCGTCGCAGCCGAGCTCCATGGCCACGGCGGCGTCGCTGGCGGTGCCGACCCCGGCGTCGACGATCACCGGCACCTTGGCCCGCTCCAAGATGATCCGCAGGTTGTGGGGGTTGCGGATCCCGAGACCGGAGCCGATGGGCGCCGCCAGCGGCATCACGGCGGCGCAGCCCGCGTCCTCGAGCTTGCGACAAATGATCGGGTCGTCGATGCAATACGGCAGCACCGTGAACCCCTCCTTGACCAGCACCCGTGCCGCCTCCAGCGTCTGCTCGTTGTCCGGATAGAGGGTCTGGGGGTCGCCGATGACCTCGAGCTTGACCAGATCGGCGATCCCGAGCTCGCGGGCGAGCCGCAGGGTCCGGAGCGCCTCGTCGGCCGTATAGCACCCGGCGGTGTTGGGCAGGACGGTCCAGCGCTTGCTGGTCAAGAGCTCCATCATCGAGCCCTGGCTCCGATCCTTCAGGTCGACGCGGCGGAGCGCGACGGTCACGATCTCCGCCCCGGAGGCTTCGAGCGCCGCCCGCGTCTCGGCCACGTCCTTGTACTTGCCGGTGCCGACGAACAGCCGCGACTTGAAGCGATGGGAGCCGATCTCGAGCACGTCCTCGGTGGTCATCCACCCCGGCGTACCGCCGACCGTCGGGTCCCGCAAGGTCGGAGATCCGCCCGGCGTCGATCTACAGCCGCGCCGCGAACTGCGACGCGGCTTCGTCGAGCCGCACGAAGGCGTAGCCCGACTCGCGGAGCAGCGTGATGGCCGCCGAGAGCGCCTCGAGCTTTCTGGCGTGCGCCACCCGCACGTCCGGCTGGTGCCGGCGGAGCGCCTCGAGGCCGTCGGCGGCGTCGAGCACGTCGATCCCGTGCAGCTCCAGGTTCACCAGCTTGGACCCCAGCACCCCGCGCGTCAGCCAGCGCGCCCGTTCAGGGCCAGCCAGCGTGAGGGCCGTGCCGATGTACGGCAGGCGCAAGCCCGAGGTCACCTGGATCGGCAGCTCGAGCAGGCCTCCGCCGCGGGTCCAGTAGGGTTTGCCGACGCTGTACGGCTCGAGCGGAGCACGCAGCACCGCGGGCGTGTCCAAGAGGGACTGCGAGCGGCGGCGCCGCAAGCGGATCCCCGCCAGCGCGGCGGCCTTCGCCAGGTAGTAGGCCGGCGAGGGAAACACCGAAGAGTCATAGCGGACATCACAGTCGGCCAAGACCTCGAACAGCTCGTCGGTGACGGTGTAGCCGGGCGCTCGAAATCCGATCGGCCGCTGCCCGCACGATCGCTCGATGGCGTCGGCGGCGTGACGCACCTGCCGCGCCATCTCCATCCGCGAGCGGCGCGTCAGATCATAGAGGTGATCGCGAGAATGATTGCCGAGCTCGTGGCCCGCCGCCGCCAGCGCTCGCAGGCGCTCGGCATTTTGGGGCCGCGCCACGTCGCCGCCGATGACGAAGAGCGTGAGCGGCAGATCGTGCGCGCGCGCAAAGCGATCGAGGCGCTCGAGCGCCAGGTCGTAGACCGCGTCTTTCGCGGCGCCCTCCGGCGGGGGCAATCCATGGATGTTGAAGTAGTTCGGGATCTCGTCGAGATCGACCGAAACCGCGGCCAAGCGCATGCAGCGCGGGAGCCTACCAAACTTGCGCCTTTCGGCGCGAGCCCCCGCTCCTACCCCCTGGCAGTGATGGCCGCGAAAAGCGCTTCGATCACCGCGTCTTGCTGCGCGTCGTTCATGCCCGGAAACAACGGGATGCTCAGCACCTGACGGGCGGCGCGCTCCGCTTCGGGCAGGGGATCGGCAGCTCGGGCGAGGGCGCGAAACGCGGGCTGGCGATGCAGGGGCTCGGGGTAGTGCACCGCCGACTCGACGCCGGCGCGCGCCAGATCGGCCGCCACCCGATCGCGATCGTCGAGCCGCAACGTGAACAGGGCCCACGCCGACGCTGTCCCCTGCCTCGGCGTGGGCAGCACCACGCCGGCAAGCCCGGCGAGCTCTCGCAGGTAGCGAGCTGCCAGCCGCTGTCGCTCGGCGTGCATCCCTTCGAAGTGCCGGAGCTTGGTCCTGAGGGCGGCGGCCTGCAGCGCGTCGAGGCGAAAGTTGCCGCCCAGCTCCGCGTGCGCGTGCTTGGCGGTGGCGCCGTGGACCCGCAAGCGGCGACAGCGTTCGAACAGCTCGCGATCCGCGGTGACGATCATGCCCCCGTCGCCGAGCCCTCCGAGCGGCTTGGAGGGGAAGAAGCTAAAACAGCCCGCTCGTCCCCAGGTCCCCACTCGCCGGGGTGCGTCGGCGCCCAGCGCGGCACCGAACGCCTGCGCCGCGTCCTCGACCAGCGGGATCCCATGCTGCTCGGCGACCGCGCAGAGCGCCGGCAGATCGGCGGGCTCGCCGTAGAGGTGCACCGCGACGATCGCGCGCGTGCGCGGCGTGATGGCGCGGGCCACGCCTTCTGGATCCAAATTGAAAGAACCTGGCTGGAGGTCGATGAAGCGCGGGATCGCGCCGAGCCTCGCGATGACCTCCGCGGCCGCGACGAAGCTGAACCCCGACGTGATCACCTCGTCGCCCGGCGCGATGTCGAGCGCCATCAGCGCGCAGAGCAAGGCGTCGGTGCCGCTGGAGACCCCGAGCGCGTACGGCGCCCCGAGCGCGCGAGCGGCCTCGGCTTCGAAGCGTTCGACCTCCGGCCCGAGCACGTAGCGCTCGGACGCGAGCACCGCGTCCAGGGCCGCTCGCAGCTCCTCGCGGTAGGGGCGGTGCACGGCGGCCAGGTCCAGCATCGGCACACGCATGTTCGGCTCACGCTCCTTCGAAGGCCACGTGGCCGTCCACCAGCCGGTACCCAGACCCGCTCGCCGGGCAGCGCGCGCGCCCATCGCCGTCGAAGCGGAGCGGCTCGGCGTGCCGGCTGACCCAGCCGGTCTGGCGTGCGGGCACGCCCAGGACGAGCGCGTACGGCGGCACGTCGTGCGTCACGACGGCCCCTGCGCCGACGAAGCAATACTCCCCGAGCTCGACCCCGCAGACGATGGTCGCGTTGGCCCCGACGGTGGCCCCGCGCCCGACGCGCGTGGCCGAGAAGTGCCCCCGCCGGCGCACCGTCGCGCGCGGGTTCTTGACGTTGGTGAAGACCGCGCTCGGCCCGATGAATACGTCCTGCTCGATCACGACGCCGTCGTACAAGCTCACGTTGTTTTGAATGCGCGCTCCATCCCCGATCCGGACCCCGTCGGCCACGAAGCAGTTCTGACCGAGCATCACGGCCGCGCCGATCTGCGCCTTGCCCATCACGTGGCAGAAGTGCCAGACGTGCGTGCCAGCGCCGATCAGGGCGCCGGCGTCGATCACCGCCGTCGGGTGGATCACCGCCGCGGCGTGCACCCCTGGCGCCAAGCCGCTCACGGACCCACCTCGACCGTTCGAGGGGGCGCTGGCAGCGCGCCGCCCTCGAAGTCCTTCCAGCGCCGGTGCAGCCACAGCCACTGCTCGGGGCGCTGGCGCACGAAGCGCTCGAGCTCCGCGGTGGCCAGCTGCATCGTCCGCTCCGCCCAGGCTCGGGTGTCCTGCTCCGGCGGCTGGAAGACCTGCCCGACCACGAGCTCGTGCCGCCCGTCGCCACGGCGCCGTCCGAACGCAGTGATCAGCGGCACCCGCGCGCGGGCCGCGAGCAAGGCGGGCGACAGGTCCACCCGCACCGGCCGCCCGAAGAAGCTCGCGATGGTCGTCCCGCGCACCCGCTCCGGCGCCTGATCGATCAACATCGCGACGAGCTCCCCGCGGCGGAGGGCGGCGGTCGCGCCGGTTGCCGCGTGCCCGGCGGCGAGCAGGCGCACGCCCCGCCCGCGCCGCAGTCCCTGCCAGATCCGATCGAGCGTGCGCTGGCTCAGGTGTTTGGTGATCACCGTGAGCGGCACGCGCTCGGCCGCCGCGCAGGCGACCAGATCCCAGTTGCCGGTGTGCGCCGTCGCGACCACGATCCCTCTGCCGGACCTGCGCAAGGCGTCCACGCACGCCGAAGCGGCGCTCAGGTCCACCTCCGCGCCGAGCGAGCGCTTCGGCCGCAGCAACAGCTCGAGCAGCTCCGCCACGCCGCGCCCGAGCGAGCGGTACATCCCGTCGGCGATCCGCTCCGCGTCGCGCAAGCCGGAGCGCTCGATCGAACCGACGACGTGCGCCCGGCGGACACGCAGAACCCGACCTGCCAAGAATGCCAGCAGGGCGCCAAACGCCACGAGCAGGGTCCTCACGCCCGAATCACTGCCACAAAACCGGACGCGGAGTGCTACTTTTCGCGGCGTGACCGCCAGCCCAGAGCTCGTGACCGAGCGCCCGCTGCACATCCACGTCGACCAGGTCGGCAAGCGGTTCGGCGACTTCCAGGCGCTGCGGAACATCGACATGCGCATCGGGCGCGGGGAGATCATCGTCATCATCGGCGGGTCGGGCGCCGGCAAGAGCACGCTGGTCAAGGTCTTGATCGGTCTCGAGAAGCCGAGCGAGGGCCACATCTACGTGGACGGGCGCGACATCGTGCCGCTCGGCGACCGCGCCATGAACGAGATGCGCAAGAAGTTCGGGATGGTGTTCCAATACTCCGCCCTGCTCGACTCGATGAACGTGCTCGACAACGTCGCCTTCCCGCTGCGCGAGCACACCAAGCTCAAGGAAAAGGAGATCCGCCGGCGGGTGCTGGAGAAGCTCGCCATCTTGAACCTCGAGGGCGTGGAGAAGCGCTTTCCGAGCCAGCTCTCGGGCGGCATGCGCAAGCGCGTGGGGCTCGCCCGCGCGCTGATGCTCGAGCCCGAGATCTTGATGTACGACGAGCCCACCAGCGGCCTCGACCCGCTCTCGTCCCGGCTGGTGGACGAGCTGATCGTGCAGACCCGCGATCGCTTCGGCGTCACCAGCATCGTCATCAGCCACGACATGGCGGGAGCGCTGCGGATCGCCGACCAGATCTATCTTTTGTCCAAGGGCGAGATCGTCGCCAGCGGCACTCCCGCCGAGCTCGTTGGGCTCGACAAGGGGCTCGCCAGAGACTTCTTCGCCGCCAGCGGCATCGCCGCCGAGCAGCTGGTGCAAGCGCGGGAGCGTCAGCCGCCGCAGAAGACGTAGTTATAGTACTGATCGAGGCACACGCCGTCGGGGAGATCCACGCCCCCGTCCAGGTCGCAGCTGATCGAAGCCGGCGACAAGGCTGCGAGGCAGTTGATCAGCGCCGTGGCCTGACCGGAGCAGCCCGGCGTGGACTGGATGAAGGCGCACTCATACGCGCACTCGGCGGGGCCGTAGTACGGGCAAGCCGGCGTGGTGAGGACCGCGCACATCGCTTCGCATTCAGAGCTCGGCGCCGGCCCCGTGCCGCCGCTGCCCCCCGTGCCGCCGCTGCCCCCCG
>JAEZYZ010000484.1 GCA_023418705.1 Pseudomonadota bacterium
GGCGAAGGCCCCGGTGCAGCCCGCGGGTTCGGCGTTGGCGAAGCCGCCAGCACCCAAGCCCGCTCGCGCGCTGGAGCCCGACGCGACCGCCCCCCTGCGCCTGCCCGGCCGGGGCGAGCCGGCGGCGCTCGCCAAGCGCGTCCTGCACGTCGGCGACTCGATGGTGCCGCTGGTCGGCAACTACCTGCGGCCGGTGTTCGAGAAACGCGGCGCGAGCTACGCGATGGTCAGCACCCACTCCTCGAGCACCCGCACCTGGGCGGCGGACGACAAGCTCGACGCCGCGTTGAAGGAGCACGCGCCCGAGCTCGTGCTGATCTCCCTCGGGTCGAACGAGCTGTTCGACAAGGACCTCGCCGCCATCGCGGACGCCGTGCGGGCGATCGTCGAACGCGTCGGAGATCGCGCCTGCTTGTGGATCGCGCCGCCGGCCTGGGCCAAGGACTTCGGGTTCGCCGAGGTGGTCCGGAAAAACGCGAGCCCCTGCCGCTACTTCGACTCGACGAAGCTAAAGTTCACCCGGCAGGAGGACGGACGGCACCCGGACTGGTCGAGCAGCTACGGCTGGGCCCGCCAGGTCTACGCGGCGCTCGGCGGCACCGACCCCCTGCCGAAGAACTGAAAGCCATGATCCACGCGCGCTCCATCGCTCCCTGGTTCGTCGCGGCGTCCAGCGCCGCCCCCCTCGCCTGCTCGAAGTCAGAGCCTCCGGAAAAACCCGTCGCTGCGACGCCGGCCGACACAGCTTCGGCCGTTGCAGCGCCGAGCGCGCCGCCGGCGCCGAAGCCGCCAGAGCCAGCGCGGCCCTACAACGTGCTGCTCATCATGATCGACAGCCTGCGAGCCGACATGCCGTGGGCGGGCTACCCCCGCCCGATCGCCCCCTGGCTGACGGCCTTTCAGGAGCGCGCCTGCACCACCTACACGCAAGGGTACTCGCTCTCGAGCTACACCGCCAAGTCCGTCGCGCCCGCGCTGGTGGGGGAGTACCCGAGCGCGATGGTGCGCGATGCCAACTTCTTCACCCGCTACCCGGACGCCGACAACCTCTTCGTGAGCGAGCGGCTGCAGCAAGCCGGGCATCGAACGCTGGCCGGCCACGCCCACGGCTACTTCATGCCGGCGCTCGGCAACAACCAGGGCTTCGACGACTACCGTTTGACGCCTGGCGCGGTGGATCTGAAGGCCGTCACCTCCGTCACCAGCGAAGCCTTGACCAAGCTGGCGCTGGAGATGTTGAGCGACCCGAAGAACGTGCGTCTGGCCGAGCAGCAGCGCTTTTTTGCGTATTTCCACTACCTCGACCCGCACCACACCTACGAAAAGCACCCCGGCCATCCAGACTTCGGCGCCAAGGCGCGCGACCTCTACGACAACGAGGTGCACTTCACCGACGCTTGGGTCGGCAAGCTGCTCGACTTCGCCAAGCAGCAGCCTTGGTGGGAGCAGACCGCGGTGATCGTCACCGCCGACCACGGCGAAGGCTTTGGCGAGCGCGGCCACTATCGTCACGCTTACGAGCTCTGGGAATCGCTGGTGAAGGTCCCCCTTTTGATCTGTGTGCCAGGCGCCAAGCCACAGCGCATCGACGTGCGCCGCAGCCACATCGATTTGGCCCCCACCATCCTGGACCTGATGGGGGTCGCGGCCAAGCCGCCGCTGCGGGGCCAGAGCTTGCTCCCCGAGGTGTTCGGCCAGGTCGAGCCAAAGCCGCGGGCCATCGTCGTCGACCTGCCCCGGGCGGATCTGATGGATCGCCGCCGCGCGGTGATCGCCGACGGCTGGAAGCTCGTGGCGTTCGGCGACGACACGCGCTTTCAGCTCTTCCACATCGAACGGGACCCTTGGGAGGAACAGGAGCTCAGCGAAAAAGAGCCCGAACAGCTCGCCCGGATGCGCGACGTCTATCAGCAAGAGTCGGCCAAGATCGAAACCAAACCGGTCGTGGGCGGGGGCAAGCTGAAAGGCGCTCCCCCCGGACAGCGGTGGTAGGTGCTAGCGTGTCGCCGGCATGAGGTCAGGACGAAGCGCGAGGCGGGCGGCGGTGGCCGCCGCGACGCTCGCTTGGGCGGGGTTGGCCGGGGTGCCGGCGCTCGCCGAGACGCCCGGGGACGCGGGGGCGACGCCCGGGGGCGCGGCGGCACCGGGTGGGCTCGAGATCCCCTATCAGAAGGTCGTGCTCGACAATGGGCTCGAGCTCATCTTGCACGAAGACCGATCGCTGCCGCTCGTGGCCGTCAACCTTTGGTACCACGTCGGTCCCGCGAACGAACCCGCGGGGCGCTCCGGCTTCGCGCACCTGTTCGAGCACCTGATGTTCGAAGGTTCCCGCCACGTCGGCGCCGAGTTCGACCGGCTGATGGAGTCGGCCGGTGCGACCAACGTCAACGGCACCACGAGCTGGGATCGCACCAACTACTTCGAGACGCTCCCGCGCGAGCAGCTCGAGCTGGCCTTGTGGATCGAGAGCGATCGCATGGGCTTCATGCTCGAAACGCTGAGTGAAGAGCGGCTCGAGGTCCAGCGCGGCGTGGTCAAGAACGAACGGCGACAGTCCTACGAGAACGCTCCGTACGGGCCGAGCACGCTGGCGATGTACGACAGCCTGTTCCCGCTCGGGCATCCCTACCATGGCGCCGTGATCGGCTCGATGCAGGACCTCGACGCCGCGACGATCGACGACGTGCGCGACTTTCACCGGAGCTTCTACGCCCCCAGCAACGCGACCCTGGTGATCGCCGGAGATTTCGATCCGTCGCAGGCTCTCCGCTGGGTCCAGCGCTACTTCGGCTCGCTGCCGAAGCGCGCCAAGCCCGCGCGCCGGCAGGCCGTCACGCCCCCGCTGGCGGCGCCCGTCCAGCGGGTCGTCGAGGAACCCGTCGAGCTCGGCCGCGTGGCGTTCGCGTGGATCGTGCCGCCCGCGTTCTCCGCCGACAACGCGGTGTTGGACGTGACGATGGCGCTGTTCGCCGGAGGGCGCGCCACGCGCTTGTACCAGGCGCTGGTCGTGGGAAAAAAGCTGTCGCCCGACGTGAGCGCCTCGCTCGACTCCAACCAGCTCGCGAGCATCGCCGAAGTGTCGGCCATGGTCGCTTCCGGCGTCTCGGACGCCGAGGTCACGGCGGAGCTCGAGGCGCAGATCGAGAAGCTGGCCGTCGAGGGGCCGAGCCCGGCGGAGCTCGCGCGCGCCAAGCGTCGCCTGCTGGTGCCGCTCAAGAGCGAGGTGCTGCTGCTCAACGGAGGCGGTGGCGAGAGCGGCCGCGCAGGGCTCCTGCAGCGCTTCAATCACTACCTTGGAAACCCCGGCTTTCTGTCGGCATGGGTCGGTCAGATCGAAGCGGTGAGCGCCGCCGACGTCCAGCGAGCGGTGCGCAAGCACCTCGGGGGCGAGACCCGCGCCACGATCGTGACGCGCCCCAAGCAAGGAGCAGGCTCATGAGCCGCCTCGGTCTGGTGTGCGGCGCTTTGATGCTGTCGTGCGCGGGCTCTCCACCCGCCCCAGCGCCAGCGCCGCCACCTGCGCCGCCGCCGCCGGCGGCAGCCCCCGAAGACAGCTGGCGCGCCGAGCGCCCCGCCCCCGGCGCGCCCGGCCGCATCGACTACCCGCAGCCCGAGATCACCCGGTTCGACAACGGGTTCACGCTCATCGTCGTCCCCCGTCCCGCCGCGGTCGTGCACCTGTCCATCGTCTCCCGCGACGGCGCGAGCTCCCTCCCCGCCGGCAAGAGCGGGTTGGCCGCGCTCACCGCTCGGATGCTGGCCGAGGGCACTCGGAAGAAGAGCAGCTTGGCGCTGGCCGAAGCGACGGAGTCGCTGGGGGCCGTGCTCTCGACCGACGCCGGTCGCGACGAGCTCAGCCTGACCCTCGAGCTGTCCACGAGCGACGTGGACGCCGGTCTCACGCTGCTGGCCGAGATCGTCGAGGAGCCAGCGTTTCGCCAGATCGACTTCGAGCGCGTGCGGGCCGAGTGGCTCGATGGGCTGATCGCCGAGCGGCAGAACCCCTCGCGGCTGGCGTCCCTGGCCGGCCTGCGCCGCCTGCTCGGACCCGAGCTCGGCGCGCCGGTGGGCGGCAGCGTGCCCGACGTTCAACGGCTCACGGTGGCAGACCTGAAGAGCTTCCACCAGCGCGCCTTCGCTCCTTCGAAGCTGGCCCTCGTCCTCTGCGGCGGGGTCTCCACCAGCGACGTCGTGGATTTGGTCCACGAGCGGTTCGGGAAGCGATCGGCCAGGCCGGCGGCCACGTCGCCGCAGCGCGTGTCCAAGGCCCCCGCAGCCGCTCCAGGTGGCGATATTTCGATCATCGACCGCCCCGGCTCGGTGCAGACCGCGCTCTTCGTCGCGCAGCGCTTCCCCGATCGGCACGCGCCCGGGCACGAAGCTCGCCGCGTCTTGAACAACCTCGCCGGCGGTTTGTTCACCTCGCGCATCAACCAGAACCTGCGAGAGCGGCACGCCTTCACCTACGGCGCGCGCTCCACCCTGGCGGCGACCCGCGGCTGGGGAGCGTTCATCGTGGCGACCAGCGTCCGCACGGAGGTCACGGCCGAGGCGCTCGAGCAGCTCTTGCTCGAGCTGGCAGCGCTCGCGGATCCGGGCCTGAACCGGCCGATCGCTCCGGCCGAGCTCGCCCGCAGCAAGGCCGATCTGACCCACTCGCTCGGCGCTCACCTCGAACACGTCAGCCGGGTAGCGGCCGACATGCGCGAGCTGTTCGTCCACGATCTCCCGCCCGGCTACTTCACGAGCTTCCCGCGCGCCATCGCCCAAATCGACGCCCCGCAGGTGCAAGCCGAAGCAGGCCGGATCGATCCGGACGGCTCGATCATCGTCGCCGTGGGCGATCGCGCGCGCATCGAGGCCGCGCTGTCCAAGCTCGAGCGCCCGTTCGGAGCCGCACCGGCCGCGCTGCTGGAGTGAGACGGGCAGGCCGATCCCCGAGCGCGCCGGGGCTTGAATTCGAGACGCGCTGCGAACGCGCCGGATGCTCGGGGCTTCACGGCCCGGAGCGCCGCGCCTCCACGGGCAGCTCCGTCACGCTGACGATCTTGGAAGCCGGCGGTGGCGGAGGCGCCGCGGCCGGGCTGCTCGCGGGCGGCTTCGGTTGGATCGCGGCAGGCGCGGGCTCTGGGGCAGGTGAGAGCCACACCGCCAACACGCCCCCGCAGGCGAACGCGCCGATGCCCGTCACTACCCAGGTCAAGAGGGGCTTCCAGGCGGAGCGTTCCTCCCCCTCGAGCCGATGCTTGCCGACCACGACGGTGGCGTCCGCCCAACCACGCTCGCGGATGACGATGCTCCGCCGGACGACCTTTCGGGCCCGCCAGCGCCGTGGAGGTGCGTGGGCGGGAGCCTCTTGTGCGATGATGGCGTCATCGTCAAGCTCGAGGATCGCGTCCGGATCCTCGGGGGCAACCCGGTCTGCCTGCTTCGCTTCTTCCACGGCCTGGCACCTATACCGGAGCCAGCGCGTCGACCGGCACTTTGCGCGGAAAATCGCCACTAACTTGACAAGCCGTGCGGGCGGCGGGGCTGCCCTGCTCGGTTTCCCCGGGCAGCGCCCGCGCACGGTATAGTCGAGGGGATGGATCCGGTTGCGCTCTTTCTACTGTCGATCGCGGGCATCTTCCTGATCGGCGCGATCGGCGAGATCATTTTTCAGCGGACCAACATCCCCGACGTCATCTGGCTGATCTTCGCGGGCATCCTGCTCGGGCCGGTGTTCGGGCTCTTGACCAAAGACCGCCTGAACGCCATCGCGCCCTATTTCGCGGCGTTGACCCTGGTCGTGGTGCTGTTCGAGGGCGGGAGCGCGCTGAAGCTGTCCGAGCTATCGCGCGCCGCGCCGCGTTCGAGCTTGCTCGCCATCTCGACGTTCTTTACCGCGGCCGTCGCCATGGCGAGCTTCAGCATGCTGGCCGCGTGGCTCGGCGCGCTGCCGGAGGAGTGGTCCTGGAGCCACGGCTGGCTGCTGGGAGCCATCCTGGGTGGCTCGAGCTCGATCATCATCATGCCGGCCATGGCTCAAGCGCGCCTGCCAGCGGAGCTCGCCAACCTCGTGAACCTCGAGTCCGCGCTGACGGACGCGTTCTGCGTCGTGGGGACCAGCGCGATCATCGACGTGATGCTGCGCGGGGACACGGGCAGCAGTGGCCCCGCCATGACCCTGCTGCGCTCTTTCGGCATCGGCCTGGCCATCGGGGGGGTCGCGGGCCTGATTTGGATCCTGTTCTTGAAGGTCCTCCACTCCAACGAACACGCCTATCCCGTCACCCTCTCGGCGCTCCTGATCCTGTATGTCGTCATCGACAAGGCCGGCGGGAGCGCGGCGCTCGGCATCCTCACGGTGGCCGTCATCTTGGGCAACGCGCCGTCGCTGTCGCGAACCATCGGCCTGGCGCATCAGGTGGAGCTCGACACCTCGGTGCGCGGGTTTCACCGCCAGATGGCGTTCATCATCAAGTCATTTTTCTTCGTGTTCATCGGGGCGATGTTGGCGCCGCCGTGGTCGCTCATTCTGATCGGGGTGGTGTTCGGCCTGGTGCTGTTCGCCGCGCGCATTCCGGCCGTCTACCTGTCGCTGCTCGGCAGCGGTCTCGCCCCGGACGAGAAGAAGATCGGCGCGGTCGCCATGCCGCGCGGCATGGCGGCCGGCGTCTTGGCGACCCTCCCGGTCAGCGCGGGCGTGCCCGGCACGGAGGGCTTGCCGGTCGTCGTGTTCGCCTGCGTGCTGACGACGATCCTGGTCTTCGCCGTCGGGTTTCCGATGATCCGCGGGCAGATGCAGCTCAAGGCAGCGGAGCCGCAGGGGCAGATCCCGCTGCCCGCGGGCGCTCCGCGCCCCTTCGGCGAGACCCCGCTCCCGGCCGGCGCGGTCACCACCGGCGGCGGTGCCGCCGAAACGGGCCCCGACCCGGCGGGGGCCACGCCGCCGGACTACCGCGTCGACGTCACGGCCCCCATCTACGTCGGCGGCAAGGAGCCGGGCCGGGGCGGCGACCAGGGCGGCGGCGCTTGATCGAGGCCCGCGCGACGCGGCGGCCGCGGCCTCACGCGGGGCCAGATCACCGATCGGTCTGCCTGCGCGGAGCTCCCGATGAATCGGGGCCCCCATCCGGGTGAGGGCCCCGATTCATCGGGAAACCCTCTCGTCTGCTCACGGCTCGGTGCTCTCGATGGTCTGATTTTTCGCGACGAACGCTTTGCTTCGCAAATCGTTCGTCGCTCTGGCCCCCGGCCGGCCCGGTGACCTCGAGTTTGCGCGGCGGCGGCGTCCAGGCGTACCATTCGACGATAGTGATTTCCGATGGATCCGTGCTGATCGTCGACGACGATCCCGTCAGCCAGCGCGTCCTCGGCCAGACCTTGTCGGGCGCCGGGGTCACCGTGGCCTGCGTCTCGAGCGGCGCCGAGGCGCTGGCGTGGCTGAGACACCATGTGCCATCGGTGGTGCTGCTCGACCTGGTGATGCCGGAGCCGGACGGCTACACGGTCCTGCGGCACCTGCGCGCCGACCGCCGCCTGGCGGAGGTCCCCGTCGTGGTGCTCACGGCGCTCGAATCCGACGAGGAGATCGCGCGGGTCTTCGCCTCGGGCGCCGACGACTACGTCCACAAACCCTTCCGTGCCTCCGAGCTCTTGGCGCGCATCCGCGGGCAGGTGCGCGTGCGCGAATACGTCGATCGCCTGAACCGGCGCGAGAAGGACCAGCAGACCGTGCTCGAGCTCACCCAGGCGCTGGCCTCGAGCTTGGACATCCGTGACATCCTGTTCACGGTCGTGCAGCGGGTCGCCAGCGTCGCCCGGGTCGACCGCTGCAGCATCGTGCTCGCGAGCGAACCGAGCACGGTGGGCTTCGTGGTCGCGACCAGCGACGACGAGCAGTTGCGCGATCTGGCGATCGACTTGACCAAGTATCCGGAGATCCGCGAGGTGCTGGCGACCGGCAAGGCGCTGGTCATCCGCGACGCGTCCGAACACCCGCTGCTCGAGGTCGTGCGCCAGAAGGAGACCGGCATCGAGTTCAGCTCCCTCGCCCTGGTGCCGATCCTGCACGAACACGGCGCGATGGGCGTGATCTTCCTGCGCTCCCGCGGCAAGGCGCCGTTCGCCGATCACGAGATGGCGCTCGTGCACACGGTCGCGAACGCGACCGCCATCGCCCTGCGCAACGCCCGCCTCTTGCAGTCCCTGCGCGACGAGACACGCCAGAGCGCCCACGCGCGGGTGGAAGCGGAGCGACGCGTCCAGCTGTTCCAGCGCTACGCCGACTTCTTCGAGAGCGCGGCCGACGGTATGGTCGTGATCGACCGTCAGGGCAAGATCTTGTTCGCCAACGCGCGTGCCCGAGAGATCACCGGCTTCTCCGAGACCGAGCTGATGGCCTTGAAGTTTTCGAACCTGATGCTGGACAAGGAGCACGAGCGCGCCGCTCGGCTCTTGCGAGGGTTCGCAGAAGGCGTCTATCCGCGCGGGGTCGACGTTCGAATGAACACCAAGTCGTCCGACCCGATCGTGGTCAACGTGAGCTTCAGCTCGGTGCTGCACGAGGACGACGCCGTGTTGTTCAGCTTCCGAGACGTCACGCTGGAGCGCAAGACGGCGATCGAGCTGCGGCAGACCAAGGAGTTCTTGGAGCGCGTGATCGACAGCTCGGTCGACGGGATCGTCTCGGCCGATCTGCGCGGGCGCGTGCTGCTGTTCAACCGAGCCGCCTCGCGCATCTTCGGCTACCTGCCGAGCGAGGTCATCGGCAAGATGAACGTGGACAAGCTCTATCCTGGCAGCGGCGCGCGCGAGGTCATGAAGAAGATCCGCAGCCCGGAGGGAGGCGGCGTCGGACGCCTCGAGGACTACCGCGTCGACATGCTCAACGCGACGGGGCAGATCATTCCGGTGAACCTCTCGGCGGCGCTGATCATGGAGAACGGCAAACCGGTCGGCTCCGTCGGGATCTTCACCGACATCCGCGAGAAGCTGAAGATGGAAGCCGAGCTCACGAGCGCCCAGGACGAGCTCCGCGCGCGCGAAAAGCAAGCCGTCGTCGCCGAGCTGGCGGGGGCGACCGCCCACGAGCTCAACCAGCCGCTCACCAGCATCATCGGCTACGCCGAGCTCTTGCGTCGCAACCTCGGATCGACGCCGCACCTGTGCAATGCCGCCACGGTGATCCAGACCGAGGCCGAGCGCATGGCCGAAATCGTGCGAAAAATCGGCCGCATCACCCACTACGAAACCAAGAGCTACGTCGGCGGCGCGAAGATCCTCGACCTCGAAAAGGCCAGCGACAAGAGCGGCTCGGAGGGGGTCAGCGGATGAAGCCAGACCGAGTGGTGGCGATCGAGCCGGGCGCGGCGGCGACCGAACACAAGAGCGGCGTCTCCGAGCGCTCGCTGCCGTCGCGTGCCGATCATGACGAGAGCTGGCTCGAGACACTCTTGGCGCTCGCCAACTCCCTGCCCGTCGACGAGGGCCTCGAGGTCCCCACCACCATGTGCATCGACGCCGTCGCCCGGCTGTTGCCAAACTGTGCGGTCGGAGCGTGCGTGGTCAGCAGCGCCGACACCGGCCGCATCGTCGAGGTGCGGCTCCCGCCCGATCTGGACACCAGCCAGGGGTCGGACCCGACGCGCCTCTTCCCGACCGCCCGCTACGAGCGGATCTTCCCTTTGTCGGCGGACGGGTCGACGCTGCACGTCGCGAGCAACCTGGTCGCGCTCGACGCCGCGGAGTGCCTGCAGGCGCGCATCGCGGGCTCGGCGGCGGCGATCTTGAGCGCCACGATCCGCCGCTGGGGCGCGTTCGCGAGCGCCGTGCGGGCAAACGAGGATTTGCAGCGGCTGCAGGCGCACGTCATCCAGGCAGAGAAGCTCGCGTCGCTGGGCCAAATCGTCGCGGGCGTCGTCCACGAGCTGAACAACCCCCTCACCTCCATCGTGGCGTACTCCGACTACCTGAGGAAGAAGGGCACGCGCGACGAGGACGACGCCGAGCGGCTGCGTCGCATCGGCGAAGCCGCCGAGCGCATCCTCAAGTTCTCCCGCGACCTGGTCGCCTATGCCCGCCCCACCAGCCATGTCCCCGCCTCGGTGGAGCTGCACGAAGTGATCGACAAGGCGTTGATCTTTTGCGAGCACGAGTTCACCGAGAGCCAGGTCGAGGTGGTGCGCCAGTTTGGGAGGCTGCCGTACGTGCGCGGCATCGCGGGCCAGCTGACGCAGGTCTTCGTGAACCTGTTCACCAACGCGGCGCACGCCATGCAGGGACGCGGCGGGCGGCTGCTCGTGCGCTCGGCGCTGGAGGGCGCGGAGCTCGCTCGCGTCGACGTGTGCGACCAGGGCGTCGGCATCAGCCCTGAAGACGTCGAGCGCATCTTCGATCCCTTCTTCACGACCAAGACCGACGGGCGCGGCACGGGCCTGGGCTTGTCCATCGTCAAGGAGATCGTCTCCGGCCACGGCGGGACGCTCAGCGCGAGCAGTCAGCTGGGCGTCGGCACCACCTTCACGCTGCGCCTGCCCCTGGCGGCGCGCCCGCCGAGCTCGACGCCTCCGAAGCAGGTCTGAAGGCGGCTCCCGCCGCCTGGAGCTACTTCGCGAGCCGGATCACCAGCACCAAAATCCCCTTCTTGTAGCTCTGGCCCGCCACGATGAAGTGCTGCCCCGCTCGCGCTTTGACCTCGAGCAGCGGCAAGAACTCCTTGCCGTTCGGTTGATTGACGCTCGCCGAGAGGCGCACGGCGTCGTTCGCCAGCACCTCGAGCAGCTCCGTGCGCAGGGTGCGACCGTTGGCCAGCTCCAGCGCCTTGGGCTGCCCCTTGTGCAAGGGGAGCTCGGCCTTCTGCAAGAGCTCGTAGCTGTCGTAGGCGGAGAACGGCGGCTTCTTCAGCTCCGGCATGTCCCCGATGCGAGGGTCCAGGCCTTTCTGGGAGTTCGTCGCGTGGAGGACCAGGATCTGCGCCGTGTAAGGGGCGGGCGCCGCGGGTTTCTCCGAGCGCGCCGGCGGCTTCTGCTTCGTCGGCGCGCCCTCGGCGCCAGCGTGGGCTGCGGCCACCAGCAAGCCGCCGAACAGCGCGAGCGCGCCCGCCTTCCGGCCCGTCATAGCGGCTCGCCTCCCCCGCCGACATCGTCGTCGTTCAACCACACGACCGGCGTCGCGTCCTCCCCCACCACGAAGATGGCGCCCTCGTGGGTCCCGAAGTCGATGCTCTCGATCGCCACCGCGGGCACCGTCTCGGAGTCGACCGGGGCGGCCAGCGGCGCGGGCGCGGCGCTGCCGAGAACCGGCTCGACCGGGAGGGCGGCGCGCGGCGCTGCCGGCGGCGCGCTGCGCGCGCC
>JAEZYZ010000024.1 GCA_023418705.1 Pseudomonadota bacterium
CCCGCGCCCCGCGCGCCGTTCGACGCCCCTGGGACCAGGCCCGGGGCGCCGCCCGAGCCCGCGCTCGACCCGCGCGCGCCCGAAGCCACGGCGCCACCCCCGCCAGAGCGTGCCCCCAAGGCGACCAGCACCGAGGCCGCGACCCCGGTAGAAGGGCACGGCCGCCAAGCAGGCCCACCGAAGCGGACGGCGCCGCCCCCGCCCGCCCCGACTTCGGGCGTGCAGCTGGTCCACGAAGCCGCCAAGGCGTTGCGGCGGGACCGGGATCCGCAGCGCGCCGGCGAGCTGCTCGATGCGCTCGACGCCGACCATCGAGGACCGCTCGCCGAGGAGGCCCTCGCGCTGCGCATCGAGGCCGCGCTGGCGCGCCGCGACGCCAAGGCCGCGGAGCTGGCGTCGAGCTACCTCGCGCGCTATCCGCGAGGACGGTATGTGGAGCTGGCTCGCAAGGCGCTGCGCGCGGCGCCGCGGCGTTGAGGGAGCCCGTCGGTGCCCCGCGCTGGCGCTGGTCGCGGTCGCTGGCGCCTGCGACCCACAGGTGACGATCGGCCACTACGACATGGAGGCCGGGCTCGCAGGGGGCGCCTCTCAGGGAGATGGCGCTGCCGCTCCGCTCCGCTGGTCCGCGGATCATGACGACGGAACGCTCGACGAGTGGATCGCTGACGGCAACGGCTACACCTATGTCGAGGCCGACGCGAGCATCGGACCGACGACGGAGCGATCGCGCAGCGGCCAGGGCGCGCTCTTGGCCAGCTGCAATCCCATCGACGGCGGGCTCGCCCAGGCGGTGATCGCTCGCGAAGCTGCCGTGGCCGAAGCTCGGTACGGCGCCTACTACTTTTTTCCGGGGGCGCCGGACACCGACTACTTCGTGGTGATGAAGCTGTCGACCGGCGACGGTGCCGACCGCTTCGACATCGATATCCATGCGCCCTTCGGGAGCACGCCGCGGCTGCGCCTGTTCGAGCATGGATCGGACTGGATCACCGAGCCAGCGTCGGCGCCGCTGCCGATCGGCCAGTGGGTGCACATCGTCGCGACGCTGCGAACCAGCAACGGCGAGGACGGCTTTCTGAGCGTGGCACAAGACGGCGTCACGGTGCTCGAAGTGGGACCGCGACCGACGATCTCGGGTGAGCGGGTCACGTGGTTCGTCGGCGCCGCCTGCCGCAGCGTGTCGCCCGCGCCGTATTCGTTCTACGTCGACGACGCATCCATCCAAGCGCTGTGAAATTTCTACGATCGCGTCCCGCGTTGAAAGGATCGGGACGCGATTCGCCATAGCGTGGCGATGGCTCGGATGAAGCGCGCGCTCTTCGGCGGCGGAGCCCTGCTCCTCGCCGCTTGCTCGGGGGAAATTGGAGGCGGACCGAACGGCGGCACCGAAGTGCTCGGTGACGACCCCCGCCAAACGGGCGGCACCGGCAGCGGCGCTGTCGGCAGCGGCGCTGCCGGCGCGACTGGAGGCGGCAGCGGCGGCACGCCTTCGCCGCCGCTCGACAACTCTCCGGACGCGATCGCCGAAGCCTGCGCCAAGAGCGGGGACCGGGTGGACGTCGGCGTGACCCGGCTGCGGCGGCTCACCCGTGACGAGCTCGACAACACCATCCGGGATCTGTTCGGCGTCGTGGGCGCGCCGGTCGGCGCGCTCGCTCCCGACGAGCGCATCGGCCCCTTCTTCAGCAATGCCATCGCTCCCATCACCAATCTGTTGGTGGAGCAGCTCGGGGAGCTCGCCGCGGCCGTGGCCGCCGACGCGACGCCGCGGATGCAAGAGATCGCGCCGTGCGATCTGGAAGACGGCGACGGGGCGTGCGTCCGGGCGTTCGTCGAGGACCTCGGCGGGAAGGCCTACCGACGACCCTTGCAGGTCGACGAAGCCAACGCCCTGATCGCCCTCTATGAGCTCGGGGCCGAGTCGGGGGGGCCGGCAGGCGGGTTTCGCTTACTCGTCGAAGCCCTGCTCCAATCGCCCTCCTTCCTGTACCACGCGCCCGTGGGGACTTCGGGGGCTCCCACGGCCGCACCCGATCCGATCGATCCCTACGCCGTGGCGTCCCGGCTGTCCTATTTCCTCTGGAAGTCGATGCCCGATCGAGAACTGTTCGCCGTGGCCGGCGACGGCAGCCTCGTCGACGCGAACGTCCTCGGACTGCAGGTGGATCGCATGCTCGCCGATCCCAAAGCGGCCGAGACGATCGCCTCGTTCCATCGCCAGTGGCTCGGCCTGACAGAGCTCGACGCGGTGCAGAAGGACGCCGCGCGGTTTCCGACCTTCGGCGAGGCCTCGATCGACGCCATGCTGAACGAGGCGGCCCGGTTCACCCGGCACGTCGTGCTGGAAGGAGACGGGCTGTTGCACACGCTCCTGACGGGGAGCTTCGCCTTCCCCGAGGGACCGCTGTTCGAGATCTACGGGATCGCAGAGCCGCAAGGCTTCGTCCCCGGTGACCAGGTCGCGCTCAATCCAGCGGAGCGCGCCGGGCTGCTCACGCAGGCCGCGTTCCTGAGCCGTTGGGCCCACCCCGATCAGACGTCGCCGGTGCACCGCGGCATCGTCGTGCGCGAGAACCTCTTGTGCCAGCCGATCCCCTCGCCGCCAGCCAACGTCAACAACGTCCCGCCGCCGCCGACGGAGATCACCTCGACCCGCGAGCGCTTCGCGCAGCACGTGGCCGATCCGAGCTGCGCGGGCTGCCACACGCTGATCGACCCGGTGGGGCTCGGCTTCGAGCACTACGACCCCGTCGGGGCCTATCGGACCGTGGACGGTCTCGGACCCGTGGACGCCTCCGGGGAGCTGACGGGCGTGCGCGACGATTTGGCAGGTCCGTTCGTGGGGGGCATCGAGCTCGCGCACAAGCTGGCCCAGTCCGAGGAGGTCGCCGACTGCGTGGCGACCCAGTGGTTTCGGTTCGCCCTGGGCCGCGTCGAGACCCAAGACGATGCCTGTTCCGTCAAGGCCATTCACGATGGCTTCCGCCTTTCGGGCGGCAACGTGCGTGAGCTGCTCAAACGAGTCGCGCTGAGCGACGCATTTCGATACGTGCGGCTCAGCGCCGCCGAGGAGGCGCCATGACCCATCGACACGGCCTGTCTCGCCGCCGTCTGCTCCAAGCCCTGGGGCTCGGCGCCACCGTCGGCCCGCTGCTTCCGATCTTCAACGCCTCCGGGCAAGAGAACCTGCGCCCCAAACGCCTGCTGCTCATCTTTCAGCCCGACGGCGCGCCCGCGCGCGACTATGCAACGACGATCGACTGGCGGCCGCAAGGCACGGAACGCGAGTTCACGCTGCACGCGATCCACGCTCCGCTCTCGCCCTTTCGGTCCAAGCTCGTGATCCCGTGGGGGCTGCGGCTCACGGCCGGGGGCGCGGGCGAAGCGCACGCCTTCGGCATGGCGGGTCTTTGGACCGCGTCGACGCTGCACGGCCCCGGCGCGGGCGCTGACTTCGACGGCGGCAACGGCCACCGCACGGGCTGGGGCAGCGGCCCCTCCATCGATCAGGTGATCGCCAGATCCCACGGGCCGCAGGCGCCGTACCAGCGCCCGGCGGACGACCCGCAGCCCGAGACTCCGTACCGGACGGTCGAGCTCGGCGTGCAGTGCCTCAACCCCACCAGCCTCAACCGGATGATCTACGCGGGTGAAAACGCGCCCATTCACCCGGAGACCAACCCGCGGGCGGCCTTCGACCGGCTCTTCGCCGGCGTGAGCTCGGCCGGCAACCCGCCGCCCGGAGAAGATCCGGCGGCGGCGCGGGCGCGCCTGGAGCAACAGGCGATCGTGGACCTGCTGAAGAACGACCTCGGCCGCATCCGCGCCCGCGTCGGGGCCGAGGACTACCGCAAGCTCGACGCCCACCTCGAGGGGCTCTTGGCGCTCGAGCGCCGGTTGCGCCAGATGCCCGATGGCGGGACGCCGTCGGCGAGCTGCACGGTGCCCGAGGCGCCCGCCACGACGAGCGGCCGAAACGCCGACTACCCCGCGGAGATCCGTCACATGATGGACATCGCCGTCGGGGCGCTGTCGTGCGACGTCACCCGCATCATCAGCTTGCAGCTCAGCTACGCCTTCAGCCACATCACGCACAGCTGGCTCGGGCATAGCAGCACACACCACACGATGAGCCATGACGGGCAGGACCGGCGGTCGGAGCTGCAGCAGATCGACGCCTGGTACTCGGAGCAGATCGCCTATCTGCTTCAAAAGCTCGACGCCGTGCCCGAGGGAGATGGCACCCTGCTCGACAACACGCTCGTGGTCGTCGGCAGGGAGCTCGGCAGCACCGCCCACCGCATGGATCGGGTGCCCTTCGTGCTTGCCGGCGGCGCCGGCGGCGCCCTGTCGACGGGGCGGTTCCTCGACCTGGACGGTCAAGAGCACGCCAAGCTCTTGGTGTCGCTGGCCCAGCTGATGGGTGTGGAGCTCGACGGCTTCGGCAACCGCGCGCCGAGCTCCGGCCCCGTCGCCGGATTGTAGACGATCTCGCGCGCGGGCTCTCTGGCGCTTGCGGGGTCGAGGACGCCCCAAAACAACACGACCGAGGACGGCGCCCCTACGCTCTGCGTCCGGCATTTGCGGCCCTTTTTGCCGCGGTCGCACGTCGTCTTCCCGCCCGAGCCAGCGAGCGGGCGGCTCGTCGCGGGCAGATCCCCCGGGGCGGGCTGGGGCCCAGGTGAACCCTCGCCGGCCTCCACGTCCACGGTTCGGCGCCCTTCGATTTGCGCTGCCGCCGTTTGCGGGGCTTAAAGCAGGTGGCATGCTTGCCCGCCCATGCCTCCCAAGGACGATTTCGCCTCACTGATGGAAGCCACCGATGCGGGCGAAAAGAGCCGCGCCAAGCGTCTGACGGCCGGACAGATCGTCGAGGGCACGGTGCTGCACATCGGGCAGGATTCCGTGTTCGTCGATATCGGCGGCATGACCGAAGCGCGCATCGATCGAGGGGAGCTCGTCGACGAGACGGGGAGCTTGAAAGTGGCGGTGGGCGACCGGCTGCGGGCCACGCTGGTCGATGCCTCCATCCGTGCACCGCGGCTGAGCCTCGCGCTCGGGCGAGCTGGCGCGGTCGACCTCGGCGCCCTCAGCTTGGCGCGCGACAGCCAGACCCCGGTCCTCGGCAAGGTGGAGCGGGCGGTCAAGGGCGGGCTCGAGGTCGACCTGTCCGGCGTGCGGGCGTTCTGTCCAGCGTCTCAGGTGGAGCTCGGCTACACCGAGCAGCTCGCGAGCTACGAAGGACAGACGCTGGAGTTCATTCCGGTCGAGATCGCCGAGAACGGCCGGCGGATCGTGGTGTCCCGGCGGGCCCTGCTCGAAAAACAGCGCCGAGATCGGGAGCAGGAGCTGCGCGAGCGCATCGAGCCAGGCGCCGAGCTCGACGCCGTCGTGCGCTCGGTGGTGCGGCACGGTGCGATCGTGGACGTGGGCGGCGTCGACGGCTTCGTCCACATTTCCGAGCTGGCGACGCACCGGGTCGATCGGGTCGAGGACGTCGTGCAAGTCGGCCAAAACGTGAAGGTCCGGGTGTTGTCCATCGACACCAACGAGCGCGGGCTGCGGCTGCGCCTGAGCATGAAGGATCCGAGCGCCGTGCCCGAAGCCCCCGCGCTCGACGAGGTGCTCGAGGGGCAGGTGGTGCGGGTGACCCACGGCGGCGTGATCGTCAGCACGAGCAAGGGCGACGGGCTGGTGCCGCTGCGGGAGCTGCCGTTGTCCCCCGGTGCCGACCACCGGCGCGCGTTCCCGCCGGGAACCGCCCTGACGGTCGTCGTCCAAAGTCGAGACCCGGCCAACGGTCGCTTGCGGCTGAGCGTCACGGGCGTGGCCGCGGTCGAAGAGCGCCGCAACTACCGAGAATTCGCGGCCGGGCCCTCGTCTGGGGGCGCTGGCGGCTTCGGGAGCTTGGGCGACGTGCTGCGGGCACGCCTGGGTCTGCCCAACGATGCGCCCGCAGCGCCAACCGCCACCCGCGAGCGGCCCGAGCCCCCCAGCGAGCCCGCGTCGGCGCCTCGCGAGCAGGGACGTCCCCCTGGCGGCGTCGTCCGGCGGCGCCGCTGAGCCGCTGGCGGCGACGGGCTGCAGCGACCCACCGCTAGAGCTGGATCACGCGAAGGTCGGCGCTGACGGTGTCCGCCGTGACGCTGTCGCGCAGCGGCAGCACGGTGCCGCGCTCGCGCGCCTCCGCGATCAGATCGAGGTCGAGCTCGGCGATGATCATCGACTCCTGGTTGGCGATGCCCTCGGCCAGCACTCCATCGCGGGCAAAGGCGAAGTCACTCGGTGTCAAAATGGCGGCCTGTCCGTAGTTCAACGAAACGGCGGGCACCTGCGGCAAGCTGCCGACCGTGCCCGAGTGGATCACGTACATCTGGTTTTCGATCGCGCGGGCCTGGGCACAGTACCGCACCCGCAAGAAACCCTGCCGATCGTCGGTGCAGCTCGGCACGATCAGGATGTAGGCCCCCTGGCGAGCCGCGGCCCGGGCGAGCTCGGGGAACTCGACGTCGTAGCAGATCGTGATCGCCAATTTGCCCAGCGCGGTTTCGAAGACGTTCAGCCGCTTGTGCGGGGACACCAGCCAGTCTTCGCGCTCGAAGCGCGTCATGTGCAGCTTGCCCTGCACCTCCCAGCGGCCGCTCGGCGCGTACAAGTAGCACTCGTTGTAGAGCGTCTCTTCGTCCGGCGGATCGACGGCTGGCAAGGACCCGCCCACGATGTACATGCCGCTCTGCTTGGCCAGGCGGACGAACATCTCGACGATGCGTCCCTCGAACTTGGCAAGATGACGGATCTGCCGATCGATGCGCTCCTTGACGTTGTTCAACGTCAACAGCTGGAGCGTGAAATACTCCGGGAAAACCAAGAGCTTGCAGTCGTAGTCCGCCGCGGTGACGACGAGCCCCTCCACCTGCGCCTCGAACTCCTCGAACGTGCGCACGGGACGGATGAAGTACTGCAAGGAGGCGACGCGAATGCGTCCTCGCCGAGCCGTGGCCGGTTTTGTCATGGCGCTCCGAAAAAACAGGTCGACAAATCACTGCAGCGGGTAGCGGCGCAGACGCAGTCGATGACCGCGGGTGGCGTACGGCCGCATTGGGCGGCGCAGCCCGGTCCAGACAGCCCACAGTTTTGCATGACTTGGCAGAAGCGCTGGCAGGAACAGTCCGAGCACGGCAAACAATCCGCCGGACAGGTGCCGCAGCCTTCGCCGAGCTCGCAGGCCTGGTTGGGACACACGTTGCAGGGGCCGCAATCGATCTGGCACGAGGCGCAGGTCTCGTTCGAGCCACAAGCGCCGTCCCCACAGTCGGAGCAGATGCCGCAGTCGACCGGGCAGGTGAAGCAAGTCTCCATGCCGGCGCTGCAGCTGCCATCACCGCAGGACGCGCACGCGCCGCAATCGACGGGACAGGACGTGCAGTCTTCCGCTGGCTCGCACATGCCATCGCCGCAGGCCTCGCACACACCGCAGTCCTCCGGACACGACGAGCAGACCTCCGTCACCTCGCAGCTGCCGTTCCCACAGCTCGGGCACAAGCCGCAATCCAGCGGGCAGCTCTGGCAGGACTCGGACCCATCGCATCGACCATCGCCGCACCCGGGGCACACCCCGCAATCGGGCGGACAGCTCGCACACGTCTCGCCCCCCGCGCAAACCCCGTTGCCGCACGGCGGAGCGCCGCCGCTGCCGCCCGCCGGGTTCCCTCCTGTGCCCCCCCCGCTGCCACCGGTCACCAAGCCGCCGCTGCCACCGGTCGTGAGAACACCCCCCGTGCCGGCCGCCGCCCCCCCGGTGCCACCGCTCGGCAGATCCTCGCCGAGCTCGTCGAGCGTGCTTCGACCGCAGCCAGCGAAGGCGGCCACCGTCGCCAGCAGCCACACCGTGGCCTGCCGGAGCAGGCGCCGCCGATGACGAGCCGCCATGGTCGCCCGAAACTAAGCGACCCACGGCTTTTCGGCAACCGGGAGCCTTGCGCCCACCGGCCCCCACCGCCTGCGCGGCGCCCGGCCCTCAGCCCCGCTGCAAGCTCGCTTGCAGCCGCGCGATGCGATCCTCGAGCGGCGGGTGGCTGCGGAAGAGCGAGGCGAGACCGCCGAATTTGCCGTTGCGGATGCCGAACGCCATCATCGAGTCCGGCAGCTGGGAGGGGGCCGATCGCCCGAGCCGCCGCAGGGCGGCGATCATCTGGTGCGGCCCGGCCAGGCCCGCTCCGCCGGCGTCGGCCCGAAACTCCCGATAGCGGCTGAACCACATGACGATGATGGTGGCGCCGATGGCCAGGAAGAACTCGGCCACCATCGTCACGATCCAATACGCCGGCCCTCGGCCCCGCTCGCTGCGGAACACCGCTCGATCGACGACGTCGCCCACCACCCGCGACGCGAAAATCACGAACGTGTTGAGCACGCCCTGGATCAGCGTGAGCGTGACCATGTCGCCGTTGGCCACGTGAGACACCTCGTGCGCCAGCACCGCTTCGACCTGGTCGCGGTCCATCCCCTGAAGCAAGCCGCTGCTGACCGCGACCAGCGCGTTGCGGCGGCTGGCGCCGGTCGCGAAGGCGTTCATGTCCGGCGCGTCGTAGATCGCGACCTCTGGCAACCCGATGCCGGCCTGCCGCGCCTGGCGGTGCACCGTCTCGACGAGCCAGCCCTCGAGCGGGGTGCGAGGGGTGTCGATCACGCGCGCTCCGGTGGCTCGCTTGGCGATCCACTTGGACATCAACAGCGACACGAAGGCCCCGCCAAACCCGAACACCGCCGCCATGATCAGCACGGGGCCGTAGCGGAAGTTGACGCCCTCGAAGACACCAAGGGCGCGCAGGACGGCCATGACGACGCCGAGCACCAGCAGCACGGCGAGGTTGGTGAGCACGAACAGACCGACGCGTTTGAACACGAAACGACCTCCGGCGAGCCGCTGAGCGGGAGCGCGGAAGGCGCCGAACCGGCGAGCTTCGCCCGACGAATGTTTAAGCACGCCGGCCGGCACTGTCGATGGCGTTCGCGCCACCCAACCGACCGCCCGCACTGCCCGGCCGCGACCACGCGCGCCGCGGACCGCTTGACGAAAGCCGCCGCGGCACGAAGCTAGCTGCAGGAGCCCATGCGCCAGAGACGCTGAGTTGGGCGCGGCGCCGCCCCTCCCCTCGAAAGCAGCGGGGCCCGCGAGCGGGTGGCTTCGTTCGGAGGTTTGGTTGGCACCTTTCACCGACAGACGTGACGCCGGACGCAAGCTCGGGCGCGAGCTTCAGCGCCGCGGGGAGACGGCCGAGGCCGTCGTGCTCGGGCTGCCCCGCGGCGGCGTGCCCGTCGCGGCCGAGGTGGCGGCGGTGCTGGGGGCACGGCTCGACGTCTTTTTGGTGCGCAAGCTCGGCGTTCCCGGACAGGAGGAGCTGGCATTCGGCGCGATCGCCTCCGGAGGTCTGCGCACGCTCAACCACGACGTCGTTCAGGCGCTCGGCATCCCCGAGCGCGTCATCGACGCCGTGGCCGCGCGGGAGCAGCGCGAGCTCGAGCGTCGGGAGAGCGCCTACCGCGACGGGCGTCCACCAGCAGCCGTGGACGGCGAGACGGTGATCGTGGTCGACGACGGGCTCGCGACCGGCGCGAGCATGCGCGTGGCGCTCGCCGCGCTGCGCCGGCTCGGACCGAAACGGCTGATCGCGGCCGTGCCCATTGCCCCGGCCGATACCTGTTCCGCCTTGCTCGAGATCGCCGACGAGGTCGTCTGCGCCGAAACCCCGCAGCCGTTCTACGGGGTCGGGCAGTGGTACGCCGATTTCTCCCAAGTCTCGGACGACGAGGTCCGCGCCGCGCTCGAGCGCTCCGGGCAACGCGCCCGCGCACCCCGAAGGGACGAACATGCCCACCGATGAGCAACCCGTCACCATCAGCGAAGGATTGCTGCGGCTGCCGGGCGACCTGGTGCTGCCCAAGGGCGCCGAAGGTCTGGTGGTTTTCGCCCACGGCAGCGGCAGCAGCCGTTCGAGTCCCCGAAACCGCTACGTCGCCTCGGTGCTCGAACGCGCGGGTCTCGGCTGCTTGCTCTTCGACCTGTTGACCGCCGACGAGGAGCAGGCGGAAAAAAGGACGCGACACCTGCGCTTCGACATCGATCTGCTCTCGAGCCGGGTCACGACGACGCTGGATTGGCTCAAGGCCGAGAGGGAGACCCGGCGCCTGCGGATCGGGCTCTTCGGCGCCAGCACCGGCGCGGCCGCCGCCCTGGTGGCCGCGGCGCAGCGCCCCGGGGAGGTGGCGTCGGTCGTGTCGAGGGGGGGCCGACCGGATCTCGCCGGCCCTTGGCTCGACCACATCCGGACCCCCACGCTCTTGATCGTGGGCGGCGACGATCTCCAGGTGATGGAGCTCAACCACCGGGCTCTGGAGCGCCTGCTGGGCCCGAAGCAGCTCAAGAGCGTCCCGGGGGCTTCCCACCTGTTCGAAGAGCCGGGCGCGCTCGAGGCCGCGGCAGAGCTCGCCCGCGACTGGTTCCTCGCGACGCTCGCTCCAGAGCGACGGCAACCGCGCGAGCCGGCGCTGCACCCGCGCTGACCCGGGGTGCGGTTCCCCTTGAGCGCCGGGCCCGCAGGCGCAATGTTGAGGGGCGGTTTGCCTTGCAGGCTGCGGCTCGGTTTTGCGCTGTTGTTGACGGGACTGCTCCTGGTGGCAACGCCCTGCGCCGCAGAGCAGCGGCTCCGCTGGCAGCCCGGCTGGCGGCGCGTCGGCATCCCGGAGTACGTCGGGATGCCGTCGCTGTTCTTGGGGCACTTCGCGACGCGGTACCTGTTGCCCCCGGTCGCAGAGCCCCTGTGGACCCGTCCGCTGCTGTTCGACCGCCAGGTTCGGGCGTCGCTGGGGCTGGAGTCGCGCGGCGGACGCCAGCTGGCGGGCGACATCAGCGACTGGGTGGCCCTGGCGTCGCTGTCTCAACCGCTCTTGATCGATAGTGCGCTCGTCGCGGGTCTGGGGGACGACAATCCCGACGTGGCCTGGCAGCTCGGGGTCATCAGCCTGCAGTCGTTCGCGCTCACGACGTTCTTGAACACGGTGAGCAAGCGCGCCTTCGCGCGACAGCGCCCCTACGGCGCCGGCTGCGCAGACGACCCGAGCTACAGCAGCGACTGCGAGAGCGGGGATCGCTTCCGCTCGTTTTACAGTGGGCACGCAGCCATCACCGCGACCAGCGCAGGGCTCGTGTGCGCACACCACACGCACCTGCCGCTCTATGGCGGGGGGATCTACGACGCCGCGGCGTGCATCGGTGCGCTGCTCGGGACCATCACCACCGGCACGCTGCGCGTGGTCGCCGACAAGCACTGGGCGACCGACGTGGTCGTGGGCCACGTGGTGGGGCTCGCATCCGGGTTCGTGGTCCC
This sequence comes from Pseudomonadota bacterium, assembly GCA_023418705.1. Classification (GTDB taxonomy): domain Bacteria; phylum Myxococcota_A; class Polyangia; order Polyangiales; family Polyangiaceae; genus JAEZYZ01. Next base: position 11,388 of record JAEZYZ010000024.1, read on the forward strand.
CTCCCTGTTTTACTATCGATCCTTCCAGGCGCGGCCCGAGGCAGCGGCCGCGACCTCGGCGGCACCGGTGCTCTTCAGCTGGGGTGGGCAGTTCTGACGGCTGCTTACTTCGCCCGTGCGAACCAGATCCCGGCATCGGCCCCTTCAGGGACGTTGTACAGGATGCCGTCGTGAGGCCAGATGACCTCCTCGAACTCGGAGACCGACGGGTGCACGGGCAGGACGACGTCGAGCTCGTGGTTCCAGAGCTCCAGGCGGCCGACGCCGCGAGCGGTGTCGAAATCCGTCATGTAGGCCAGCGCCGGGATGATCTGCAGCATCTGAAAGCCCCCGATGGGCACGTTGTCGGACACCCTGCGCTGCCCGTAGGACACCTTCCCGCCATCCGCCACCATCTTGGCCACCAAGGTCCCGACGCTCGCGGAATACTCCGTCAGAAACGCCTCCGAGGGGGTGGGCCCGTCGCTCACCGGCACGCTGAGCAGATCCCCGTTCACGGCGAACGGATGGACGGGGACGCCGTGAGCCTCCACCGTCGCGGAGCCGCCCCAAGCGGGCCACGGCGCCAGGTCACCGACCATCCCGTCGAAGTTGATGAGCAGGCCGCTGCGGAACGCGCGGGCCACTCCGGCGGCGACCTCGCGCACGTTGCCGTCGACGTCGATCTCGACGAACCGCCCCGCTCGACGCACCCCATCGACATCGATCAGCGCACTGCCCAGCACCTTCGACTCCGCGCTCGTCGGCACGAGCTGTACCCACGACAAATCCGCGCGCTCACCGACCCGGATCGGATCGGCGTCGGGAGGATCGATCCAGAGCGTGCCGACACGGTTGGTCGTGTCGTACTCGGTCAAATAGTAGGTCCAGATCTCGTCGCCACGACCGCGCACGAGCCGAAAGGCGTGCGGCGGCGCCGGCACCTCGTGAAGCGTCGTGCTCCCGGTCACCAAGTCGAGCACGGTCAACGAGCCGCCGTCGCAGGGCGAGCGATAGACCAGCATGCGCTGCGACGCGAGGGACGCCACTTCACAGACGTCTTCATGCACCCGGCGGGGCGGCTCGCTCACGTCTTCGAGGACGTACAAATCCCCGGCGTCCACGAACACCGCCTGCGCCACCGTCTGCCCCAGCACCATGAGCTCGGTGATCTCGCTGCCGGCGCTCAGGACGGGGGGCGACATCTCGTCGTCGATCACCACCAGCTTTCCGTCTTCGACGAGCCAGTGGTGGCCGAACGAGTACTCGTGGTGGGCAAACCCTCGGGAGACGATCGTCTCGGTCTCACGCCACGGATCGATCAGGACGAGATCGTTGCCCACCCGGGTCACGAAGCCCTGACCGTCCTTGAGCGAGTGCAGCGGCAGCCGCGCGTCCTCGATCGAGCGATGGTGCTGCCGGCAGCCGTGATCGATGAATCGCAAGGTCCCCCGCCCGCTGGACTCGATGCGTTCGAGGTAGGGCAGGAGGCGCACCGGCTCGGTGCCCGGCAACATCACCCCGTAGGCCTGCGCCGGCTGCACTTCGCAGCCCTCGGCCCCGCTGAAGGGAGCGATGGCCAGGCTCGGCGTCTCCCGATCCAAGCGGAAGCCGACCAGCGCCGGCCCCTCGGGGCCGAAGGGGTCGACGCCGACGCGGGTATAGTGGCCCTTGGCGATTCGCTGGCCAGGAGCGTCGACATGGCTCCGGTCCGGATCAAAGATGGCGTCCCCCGTCTTCTCTAGACCACACCCCGAGGAGCACACTGCGAGCAGCAGGCCGATGCCCCCCAAAGCCCGGTAGCCCGTGCGCCACGCCATGATCTTCGCGGAGTATACTGCCGAGCGTCGCTCACGCACGTGCCTGAGCGACGCTCGATCGTTTTCGCGGCGCGCGGTGCGCTTGCTCCTGCTGACGTCCTTCTTCGCCGGCGCCGAGGTGCACGCCGAACCTGCAGCGGAATCGCCGCCGAGCGCGCAGGCGGCTTCGGTTATCCCACCTCGTCCCCTGAGCACCCCCGTCGAGTATCCGAGCGACGCAGAAGGCGACGAAACCGTCGTGCTCGAGATGACCGTCCGCGGCGACGGGCAGCTTGAGGACGTCGACGTGATCTCCGGCTCGGAGCCGTTCGCGTCCGCGGCCGTTCAGGCGGTCTCGAGCTGGCGCTTCGAACCCGCCCTGCGCGACGGAGAGCCCATCGCCGTGCGCGTCAAGTTCGCCGTGGAGTTCGAGCGCCCCCCGCCGCCGCCAGCGCCGCCGGAGACGGAGGCAGCACCTGCCGCGCCGCCGGAGGCGCCGCGCCAGCCGCCCTCTCTGGAGGTCTTGGTGGAGGCGGCGCGGCCACCTCCGGGCGCGGACGCCATGACGCGGGCGGAGGCTCGCCAGCTCCCCGGCTCGTTCGGAGATCCCCTGCGAGCGGTCGAGGCGCTGCCGGGCGTGACGCCCCTGGTGAGTGGGGTGCCGTACTTCTTCGTGCGCGGCGCCCCACCCGGCAACGTCGGCTTCTTCATCGACGATGTGCCGGTCCCCCTGCTCTACCACGCGTTCATCGGCCCTTCGGTGGTCCACCCGGGGATGATCGAGCGCATCGAGCTGTACCGCGGCGGCTACCCCGCACGCTACGGCCGCTACGCGGGCGCCGTGGTCGCTGCCGATACCCGGACGCCACGTTCGGACTTCAACGGCGAGGCGAGCGTGCGGCTGATCGACGCCGGGGCATTGCTCGAAGGTGGCTTCGCCGACGGCCGCGGCAGCGCCCTGGTCTCCGGCCACTACTCCTACACCGGCCTGATCCTGAGCTTGCTGAGCGATGCCACGCTCGCCTACTGGGACTACCAGGCCCGCGTCGCCTACGACGTCACCCCCACCGATCGCGTCTCCGTCTTCGGCTTCGGCGCCTTCGACTCGTTCGCGGCGGGCGACAACACCCCCGACGCGCAGTTCGAAGCGGGGACGCAGTTTCACCGCATCGACTTGCGTTACGACAGCCGGGTCTCTCGCCGCACGCACGCGCGCACCGCGCTGACGCTCGGCTACGATCGCACGGGGACCCAGGGCGGCGTGCTTCGCGACCGGTCGCTCAGGGTCCGCACGCAGGTCGAGCACACCGCCAGCGCCGAGGTCCGGGTGACCGTGGGCGCCGACAGCGTGCTGGACGCCTACGATCTGGAGGCCGATCCCCTGGTCGCCGAGTACACCGACCTGCAGGCGCTCTTTCCGCCCCGTGATGATCTGGCGCTGGGCGCCTTCGTCGATTTGGAGCTGAAGCTCGACCCGCGCGTCACGTTGATGCCGGGGATCCGCGCGGATCTGTACAGCTCGCAGGGCCAGAGCGAGGTCGGCGTCGACCCGCGCGTGGTGGCGGCCTTCGACGTCACACCGAGCGTGCGCATCGAACACTCTTTCGGCATCGCCCACCAGCGCCCGAGCTTCATCCCACAAGTGCCCGCTGCGCAGGTCGCCGGGTTGCGCGGGGGACTGCAGCGCAGCGTGCAGGTGGCCTCCGGCGCCCGCTTCGCGCTGCCCGCGGACCTCACCTTCTCGGCGACGGTCTTCCGCGGGGCGTTCTTCAACGTGCTCGATCCCATCGGTAACGCGCGCGACTTCGAGATCGATCAGACCTCCGCCACCCGGCGCGCCACCGGTTCGTCGGTGGGCTTGGAGTTGATGCTGCAGCGCTCGCTCACCCGGCGGCTCGGGGGCTTCGTCTCCTACACCTTGTCTCGCTCGGAGCGGAAGGAGGGGCCGGTGGAGTCGGTCTCCGCCTTCGATCGCCCACACGTGCTCAACCTCGCGCTCGCCTACGATCTCGGCAGGCGCTGGCGCATCGGCGGTCGCGCGCTCTACTACACCGGCATCCCCGCGCTGGTGTTTCAAGCTGGAGCACCCCGCTTCACCGGCGACATTCGCGGAGACGACTTCTTTCGCCTGGACTTGCGGATCGAGAAGCGGTGGCAGCTCGGTCGCACCGCCTGGTGGGCGCTGGTCGGCGAGGTGTTGAACGCGACGGGAGCGACGGAGGTGGTGCGGCTACAGTGCGGGGCGCGCTGTGCCGAGCCCGAAATCAGCGGCCCGGTGATTTTGCCGAGCCTGGGCGTGGAGGCGGCCTTTTGAGACGCAGTGCGGCAAGCCTCGCGGGCGTGCCCTGACGCCAAACCCGTGCTTGCCTCCTTTCCGTGGGATTTCGTAGGCTCCCCGCAGCGTCCCAGTCCGCCCACCCCACCGTCGCTTTGCCCGTGCTTGCTGTCGCCCGCGATCCTTGCGCGTTCCGTGCCGCCCGCCGGGTAGTACTGGGCGGTCTCTTCGCGCTGGCGTTGGTCGGCTGCGCTCGCCACCGTCCGGTGCCCCCGGAGCCGCCGCGGGCGCCGAGTTTAGGAGCCGCGGCGGCGGCCAAGGCGCCCGCCGTGACGGAGGCGTCGGGCTCGACCCAGCATGCTGCGGTCGCCCCGGCCCGCGCCAAAGCCACGATGGCCGTCATCGAGGCGCCCCCACCCCCGAAGCCACGGCACCCCTTCCACAGCGAGCTTACCGGCGGGCGGCTGCCAAAGACCGCCGCGGCGATGCGCTTCGCGAACCTCTCACCCGGGCAATGCCGCCGGGAGCTGAAAGCTCGTGACCTGCCCTTCAAGCGCTCTGGCGGCCCAGCGAAAGGCATCGCCACGCCGCTGCGCTTCGCAGACACCATCGGCTCGGTGCGCTTCAAGGCGCCGGGGGGTAAGAGCGTCTTCGGCATGCTCGATTGCCGCCTGGCCCTCGTGCTCGCAGAGCTCGCCCCGCTCCTCGAGCGGCATGACGTGACGGTCGTCCGGGTGGACAACATGTACCGGCCCAGGGCTCGACTCCCGGGCAGCCGCAAGCGCAGCCAACACTCCTATGGCTTGGCCATCGACATCCTCGGGTTCGAGCTCGGCGACGGGCGCAGCTTGTCGGTCGAGCGCGACTGGAATGGCCGTCGAGGGGAGCCGGTTTGTGGACCCGAGGCCGATCCGATCACCCCTTCGGAAGCTGCGGTCGCGCTGCGCAACATCGTCTGCGACATCGCACGCTCCGGATTGTTCCATCACCTGCTCACCCCGAACTACGACGCCGCGCACGGCAATCATTTTCATTTCGACATCAAACGCGATGCATCGACACTTCTCATCCGATGATCGGGCGCACACCCGATCGTACCGGCAGGACGAGCAGCGACGGCTCGACCGCGCCCCGGAGCAGAAGTTCGATCGCCTGGCGTTCGCGCTGCTCGCGCTGCGGGTGCTGCGACCTCCGATGACGGTCGCCGTGTTCGAACGGCGTCGGTCGCTCAGCGTCGAACGCGGCCGCGACCTCGCCCGCGGCCCCGACGCTCGCTGGGCCATGGTCGGCATCCCTCCGGACGCCAGCCGAGAGCACATCGTCGTCGCGTTGGCGGAGCTGGCGGGGGCGGACGACGTGCCGTTCTTGGTCGATCTGCTCACACGCCTGGAGGCGACCCCCGCATGATGGACGTTCGGGCGCCCTGCCGCTTGGCGCGCGCGATCTCCTCCGTCTCCAGCAGGTCGGCGAACAGCGCCCGGAAGTGCATCATCGCCTGGCGCAGCTCCTCGGTGCTCGGCTCGTGCCCACGGCGACGCTCGGCCAAATCGGACGCAGCGCGGTAGTCCTCCACGACCCGCGGGTGGTGGATCTGCAGCATCGCCAGCCGCTCGGACAACGACCGCGGGTAGCCGCGGTGCACCACCACCGTCTCGATCAACGCCTCGGCGTCGAGCACCGCCCGCCGAGGATCGTCGACGAAGACCTTCTGGATCCGAAGCCACCCTTCGGCGTAGCGACTGCATGACTCCAGCGTCAGGTAGCGGGGACGGCGCTGAGCCCGTTCGGCGCCCCCGGCGCGCAGCCATGGGAGCGAGATCGCGGCGGCAGGCAGACGCCCGCGCTCGATCCGCATCCAGGCCGCAGCGGCGGCCGCTGCCGTCAGCGCGAGGGTCGCTGCGACGAGCACTGCGATGACGGTCGGGGTCATGCCTGCGTTCCTCCTTGGCGAATCGACAGCCACCGAAACCATCGGTCTGGCCGCCAAACGTACCGGACGCGCTCGCGCGCGCTCCGGCCGCACGGGTCTCGTCCATTCCGGTGCAAATGCAAGGCTCGCGCCGCAGCGCCCTGGCCGCGCTGGCGGTACCAAGGCCGCGCTGCCGCGGACCTCCGGCGCACTGGCTCGCGGCGGCCAAATGGTCAATGCTGAGCCCTCATGAGGCGCCTCGGTGTGCTTTGCCCAGCCCTGCTCCTCGCTTGCGCCCCGGCGGCTTCGGATCCCGCCCCCCGGAGCCCGCAGGCCGCGAGCCCGGCGACGCCGGCGGTCAGCCGTCCCGCCGAGGAGCCGGCCCGTCCGTCGCGCTCGGAGACGCCCGTTGTCCCGGACGAGCAGCCGCCAGCGGCTCCAGCGCGCGCCGAGCCAGCGCCGCCCAAGTTTCCGCCGGACGACCTCTCGCCACCCCACGCCCGTTCGGCGGCGCCGGGGGATGGTGCGTGGAAGCCGCTGCCGTCCGCGGGCAGCAGCGCTGCGGTGATGGCCGTCACGACGCTCCACCCACACGAGGTGAGCCGGTTTCTCAGCGTCACGATCGCGGCCATCGATCTGAGCCGCGCGGAGCTCCACTTCATGCCGGGGACCGGTGATCCGAACGTCGGGCAGCTGTCGTCGATCGACGTCGGTCGCGTGCCGGACACCGCGCAGCCGAGGCTCCTGGCGGTGTTCAACGGGGGCTTCCAGGCCAACCACGGGCGCTGGGGCATGATGCTCGGCGGGAAGGTGCTGGTGCCGCCACGTGAACCCGGCTGCACGCTGGCGATTCACGACGACGGCCGCGTCGAGCTCCGCAGTTGGCCGGCGCTCGCCGGCGCCACGCTCGCCGCCTATCGCCAGACCCCTCCCTGTTTGCTAGAGAACGGCGAGCTTCACGCCCAGCTCGAGGCCGGCAACGAGAAGCCGTGGGGCGGCTTCAACGCCAAGCTGAAGACCCGACGGCGCTCGGCCGCCGGCATCAGCGCTGACGGACGCGTCTTGTTCTACGCCCTCGGCGAAGAGGTCGGCCCGAAGCTGCTGGCGGAGGCGCTGCGCCACGCTGGCGCGACCTCCGCGGCGGAGCTCGACATCAACTGGAACTGGACGCGGTTTTTGACCTACGAATCAAGCGACGACGGGGAGCTCCGCTCGGTACCGCTCGTCGAAGGAATGGTCCACACCAAGTCCGGGTACCTGCGCCGGCCGAGCGATCGCGACTTCTTCTTCGTCACCGCCAAAGGGCCCGGCGACGACGCTGCGCGGCGCCCTCAATAGTCGGGAGGTTTGGCTTCGGCGTGGCCCGCCAACAGCGCCACCCCGCTCGACGTCCCCAGCCGTGCCGCGCCCGCGTCGAGCAGCGCGAGCGCGAGCGCTGCGTCGCGGATCCCTCCCGAAGCCTTCACGCCGACCCTCCCGCGAGCCAGCTCGCTGAGCAGGGCCACGTCCTCGATGCTCGCGCCACGCGGTCCGAAGCCGGTGCTGGTCTTCAAAAAATCGGCGCCAGCGTCGATGCAGATCTCGCCGAGCTCCCGGAGGGACGTCGGGTCGAAGAGCCCCGTCTCCAAGATCACCTTTAGCGTCGCGCCGTTCGCCGCGCGACGGACGGCGCTCACCTGCGCGCCCACTTGATCGAAGCGACGCGCGCGAGCGTGCCCGAGCGGGAGCACCATGTCGATCTCGTGCGCGCCGTGCTGGACGCAGCGTGCGGCTTCGTCGGCCGCCGTCGCGGCGAAGGTCTCGCCGTGTGGGAAGGCCACGACGGACACCACGCGCACCGCGGCGCCCGCGAGCGCGTCGGCGGCGCTGCGGATCAAGCCCGGATGAACACACACCGCAAAAAATCCGTACCGCACCGCCTCGTCGCACAGCCGCTCGACGTCGGCCGGCGACGCCCCAGCCTTCAGCAGGGTGTGTTCGATGGCGGCCGCGAGGCGGCGCTTCACCTGTGGCATGCGCGCCGAAGGATGGCAGGGGCCGACCCGACGGCAAGCGCCCACGCCGGCCGCCCTTCCGTCCGCCGAATACCGGCCCTTCAGCCGACAGATTCGAGAAAGGATGTTTTAACCGCCGATCGGCTCTTGGCATGCACCGACAACATGTCCACGGTCGCAGCGCTGCAACTGGATCTGGCGAAACTTCTCCCAGTCTGCGAAAAAGCCGCACCTGTGTCCACCGAGCATGAGCTCGTCGCGCGCGCCCTGAAGGGCGACGGCCGCGCCTTCGCCACGCTGGTGGAGCCCCACTTGCCGCTGCTCTACCGGATCGCCCTACGCGCATGCGGCAATCGCGCGCTGGCGGAAGACGCGGTCCAGGAGGCCTTGGCGCTGGCCTACAAGCGGCTCGATCGCTACCAGCCCGGCACCTCGCTCAAGTCCTACTTGGCAGCCATCGCCGTGCGCAAGGCGCAGACGCTCTTGCGCTCGGAGCGGCGCCGCCGGGCTCGGGAGCACACCTCCGACGCGCCGGAGCGGATCGCGGGGCCGGCGGACCTCGTGAGCGCGGAGCGGCTCGGCGTCAAAGTGCGCGACGCGCTCGCGCAGATGCCGAAAAAGCGCCGTCAAGTGGCGATGTTGCGCCTCGACGGTGGGATGAGCTACGCCGAAATCGCCGAAGCCGTTGGCACGACGGAAGGGTCGGCGCGCGTCTTGGTGCACCTGGCGCTGAAGGATCTGCGCGAGCGTCTGGCGGATTTCCTTCCAGAATCGGAGATCGAGGAGAAGTAGCGGATGAGCCTGCAACCGGACAATCGCGACGAAGAGCGCCTGCGAGCGCTGTTCGATGGGTCCTACGAGCCTCCTTCGGAAGCCGTGCTCACGCGCCTGAAGGCGCGCGCGGCGGATGTCCCGTCGATGCGGCCGGCGCGCTTTTGGCCCGGTTGGATTTGGGCGCCGGGGTTTGCCGGGGTGGCCCTGGCGGCGACGGTCGCCGTCTTCGCGCTCACGCCGGAGTCGAGCTCGATCCCGAAAACAGCAGCCGTGGCTGGCGTGGTACCGGCGGTGCGCGTGGCGACCAGCGGGGGCAGCACCTTGCAGGCGGGGGGCGCGGCGGTCGAAGGCGCCGCAGACGAGCTGGCGTTGCACGACGCGACCCTCGCCGGGATCGACACCGATTGGGCGTCGCCCGCGGCGTCGGATTCGGAGCTCGGCACGGACGTGTTCGACGGCGTGCCCCCGGACGCCGATCTCGATGCCTGGATGTACGCGACGGCCGAGCTTTTGGACACGGCCTACGACGAGGAGTGGTGATGGACCTTCGCCGAACCCTCGTTTCGCTGCTGCTCGCCACGAGCTTGTTGGGCGTCGGCGCGCCCGCGGTGGCGGGCGACGACGCCCCTGCGGCCGACAAACGAGCGGCGGTCGAGGCCCGGCTCAAGCAACTGCGCCGAGACATGCTGCGCAAGGAGGTCGGCCTGAGCGATGCCCAAGCCACCAAGGTCGAGGCGGTCCTCGACCAGCTGCAGCCCGAGCGCGATCGATTGCAGCGGCTACTGCACCAGCACCGTCAGACCTTGAAGCAGCTGCTGGCCAAGGACAGCGACGACCAAGCGGCCTACACGGCCGCCATCAACGGCTTGCGGGACGCCCAACACAAGCTCCACCTGCTCCGTCAAAAAGAGTTCGACGCCGTTCGGCAGCACCTGACGCCCAAGCAGCAAGCGAAGTTCGTGCGCGCGCTGCACCGAATGCACAAGGCGCTCCGCAAGTCGCTGCGCGCCTATTACGAGCGCGACGATTGAGCCATCAGCCCCGACGCATCCAGGCCAGCGTCTCGACGTGGTGGGTGTGCGGGAACATGTCGAACGCTTCGAGCGCCTCGAGCCGGTAGCCCGAGCTCGCCAGCTTTCGCAGGTCGCGCGCCAACGTGACCGGATCGCAGGCCACGTAGGCGACGAACGGCGGCTTCAGCGCGGCGACCCGCCGCATGAGCTCGGGCGCCCCCCGCCGAGGCGGATCCAAGAGGACCAGGTCGACGCGGCTCGAACGCGACATCTGGCGCCGGAGCTCGCGTTCGGCGTCGCCAGCGACGAAGCCGTCTTCCGGCAGCCCGCGCTGACGCGCGGCGCGGCGCGCGGCGTCGATGGCCACCGCGCTGCGCTCGACGGAGCGGCCGCGTTTGCCGGCCGCCAAGAGCGGCAGGCTGAAGTTGCCCACCCCGCAGAACAGCTCGAGAAAGCTCTCCACTTGCCGGGCCTCGGCCCCCGCGACGACCGCCTCCACCAGCCGCTCGTTCACGGCCCAGTTCACCTGCGTGAACGCCTCCGGCGGCGCGAGCAGCTCGACGCCGGAGGCCAACTCGAAACGCTGCGCTCGCTCGATCTCGAACGGCTCGCCCTCCACGTGAACGTCCATCTCACGGCGAAGCGCGTCGACCGCGGCGCGCAGCGCGGGGGCCAGCTCGCCCGGGTGGCGCCGGTGCAAGATGGCGAGGACGCCCTCGCCGCGAGGCGACGCGCGCAGCTCGATTTCGCCGAGCTCGCGGAGGAGCTCCGGCGGCGCTGCGCGGCGCAGCCCCTCGAGCGCCCGGTTGATGGCTGGGTCGCTGACGGCGCAACCGCCGATCGGCACCACGCGATGGCTGCCGCGGGCCAACAGCCCGATCCTCCCGGACTCATCGACGTGCAGCCGCAACCGGAGCCGGTAGCCGAGGGACGCACCCGCGCTCAGCACATCGAGCTCTGGCAGCGTGCGAAACCCACCCGTGCGCGTCAGCGCCTGGCGGAGCATGTCGGCTTTTGCTTGGCGCTGGGCGGGCCCCGCGAGCTCCATGAGATCGCACCCGCCACAGTCGGCGGCGTGAGGGCACCCCGGAGCGACCCGATCCGGCGACGGCGTGAGCAGCTCCCACCGCTCGGCGCGCACGTAGCTGCGGTGATCGGTGATCTGGAGCGGCCGCAGCGTATCCCCCGGCATCCCGCCGGGCACGAAGGCCGCGCGCCCATCCGGCAACTTCAAGAACCCGATGCCACCGGGCGCCAGCCGCTCGACCGTCCACGCCTCCGATGCCGGCGAGGTTTTCCCGCTGCGCTCCGCCGCGCGCGGGCCTGTGGATAACCTGTTCTCGCCTGTGGACAAGCGGGGGACCCGGCTCGGGAAAGAGCTTCCCTACCAGGCGGGGACGAGCCGGTCGAGCCCCGCCTGCCGGGCCAGCCCGCCGTCCGCCGTTCAGGCGCGGACCGGCAGCGGGTAGCTGCTGACGGCGACGCGGTGGCCTTCGGGGTCGCGCGCGTAGGTGCTGTGCTCGGTCCGGTGCTCGATGCGACCGCCGGCGGCCTCGAGCCGCTGCTCGACCGCCGGGCGCTCCCCCGGCGGGGCCTGGACCGCGAGCAAGAACAGTCCAGCGCCGATACCGCTCACGACCCGGGGAGACTCGGCGGCTTCTTCGATCATCAGTACGGCCCCGCCGGTGCCCAGGTCGAGCCAGACCGAGCGCAGCCTCCCGTCGGCGTGGTAGTGCCGCTGAAGCTCCGCCAGACCGAGCGCCTCGGCGTAGAAGCGAGCCAGACCGGCCACGTCCTGGGCCCCCAGCGCGAGGTGGTGCAGCCGGCCAGGCGCGGAGGCGCGCGGGTCCGGCGCCGCCTCCTCAGTCGTCGTCGTCTTCGCCAATGCCGCAGTTGTACAGAAAATCCGCGATGAACTCGACCAGCGGCTCCGGCCAGCTCGCCTTCTTTCCGTGCTCCTGAAGCCGAACCAGCTGCTGCTCGAGCTCTGCCAGGCGGGGGGCTGGCAACCGTTGAACGTACATGCCGATGTGCTCGAGCACGTCGCCGGCGTCCTGCTCGTCCACGCTCTCCTCGCCGGCCAGATCCAAGAACGCCGCGCAATGCAGCACCGCCAGCAGGAGCGGCTCTATCTCGAGCTCCGGCGGCACGATCGGCAGGAAAAAGACCTCCTCGGCCGAGCCATCCTCAGCGTCCGGTCCGTCATCGTGGTCGTCGAGCGCCATGTTCTTCTCCTGGCTGGGGCGCAGAACGTAGTGCTCTCAGCCGGGCACTGCAACGGCGGCGAGCTGCCCGGCGCTACGGAGCATCCCGAGGACGCGGCGGGGATCAGCCGGCGCCTTGGATCGAAGAGCGGGCGGCGGCCGGAGCGCCGTGGGCGAGCTTGGACCGCGCGAGCTCCCGCTGGGAACGATCGTTCTCCACCGTGCGGTAGGTGCCAAACACGTGGTCCCAGAACATGACCGACACGCCGTAGCGATTCGTCGGGTCTTTGAAGTGGTGCAGCATGTGGTGCTTCTTCAGACGCCGGCCGTATTCGGTGCGCGGGTTGTAGTGGTGGATGTAGTAGTGCGTCAGATCATAAAACATGTATCCGACCACGTACCCCGCGTGAAAGGCCCACATATAAGTGCTGCCCAGCAGGACGTAGAAGATGCCGAGGAACACGAAAAACAGGCTGATGCTCACCGCAGGCGGCATCACCAGGCGGTACTTGTCCTTCGGCCAGGCGTGATGCACCCCGTGAACCAGAAAGTGCAGTCGGTCCCCCCACTTGCCACCCGGCTGCCAATGGAAGAACAGCCGGTGCAGCCAATACTCCGAGAGCGTCCACGCGACGAAACCCAAGCTGGCCAAGCCAACCGAGACAAGGAGTGAAACGCCGGCGCGCTCGACGCTGTGCCAAAGCAGCCACGCCGAAGCGGGAACGAACAGCAAGGGCACCACGCCGGGATGCGTGCGCGAAAAGTAATCGACAAGGTCGCTCTCGAACATTCGAGGCGATTCAGGAGACGCCTTCATCATTGGGAACGGCGCAACTCTAGGGATCGGCTCCTAGCTTGGCAAGCGGGTCGACTCGCCCCCCGGACTAGGACGCCAAGTAGTCGAAGACACAGGGAAAATTTGAGCTGGCGCGCGGGGCGTCCTTCCCCCGCGGCGAGCGCCACCTGGCGGGCGTGCGGCCCCGCAGCGCCGGCATTAGATTGAGTCGATGCTGAGCGAACGGGTGGAGCCGGCGTTGCGGAGCTTCTTCCGAGCGGATCCGCGCGGTCTGGTCGCGGCCTTTCTGTTGCCGGGCGCGGGAAACGCCGGCGCCGGCGCGGAGGTGACGATCGCCGTACGGTACGCCGAGCCGTTCGACCCTTCGTTCACGGCCCTGCCGCTGGATCTCGAGCAGGAGCTGGAAGCCTTGCTCGCGTGCCCGGTGCGGCTGTTGGTGCTCAACAACGTGCCGAAGTCACGGCGGCGCCGCCACATCGAGCGCGCCATCGGCTTGCTCGAGGATCAAGCCGTGCTGTTCGCCTAGAGCAGCGATCCGTTTTGTTCACAGGAAGGCGCGGAAGGGCGGAAGAATTCATGGGGAATTGGGCGGATAGGCCCGACGCGATCCTGGCGTCCGGTGGTCGCCACGGTGTCGGGTCACGACGCTCGATCAAAAGACCGATCGGGGCCCGACGACGCCGGTCCCCTTCCGCTCGTCCGCTCCTTGCTGTGCCGGATCTCCGATCCGGACCCTTCGTCGCGCGACGCTAGCTCGGTGGTGAGAACCGTCCACTGACTCGCGGGGCCGAAGACCCTCCGCTACGGCAACGATTCGGCGATGTCCATGAGCGGCACGGAGCGGCGCGCCTTCCCCGTGCCGTCCGCGTGCTCGACCAGCGCGCGGCCAGCCTTCTCCTCCACGCCGCGCACCGTCGCGGCGGTGAACCTGCCGAGCAGCGGCACGAAAACGGCGCTTCCGGGGGCGAGCTTGGGCCGGAGCGCCAGCGCCCGGCAGCGCTTCGGATCCAAGACCACGAGGCGACCCGCGTAGCCAAGGCCGAGCATCTGCTGCTCCCCGCGATGCGTCACGACGAAATGCGCGTGTTGACGCCCCTCCTGGCACGCGACGCTGGTGCCGACTTCGCCAGCGCTCTCGAGCACGCGGAAGCTACCTGGCGGCAGCTGTTCCTCTTGGCTGGACGCGGCGTCCGGATCGATGTCGAGGTAGCGCACCCGCGGGCTTTGGGGGGTGCCCCCCGCGACCACCTGCGCCCGCTGCATCCCCGCCCCCGAGAGCCACGCGGTGAGCACGCTGTCGCCGGGTTCGGCAGCTGCCGGCGGACCGAGCGGGATCACCAGCGCGTTCGGCAGCGTGTGTCGCCGGCCGCTGCGCAGCTCGATCAGCGACGAACGCGGGCCCGTCCGAAGCAAGCGCCCCGCGTAGTAGACGAAGGTTTGGGCAGCGACCCCGCGCTCGAGCGCCTCGTCGAGGAACCCTCTCGGCGGAGCGAGCACCGCGCTGCCGACCGGGGCGGTCAAGGTCACGGTCGGGTATTCGAAGGGCAGCGGCACGAGATCGTCGTCGACGGGGGCGGGCGCGGCGGCGGGCGAGGTCGCCGATGTGGGCGCCGAGGGTCTGGCCGAAACCCGCGCCGCCGGGGCCGGCGCCGGGCTCTCGCTGCGGCACGCAACCAAGCTCGAAAACCCCGCGGTCGCCGCCACGATCAGCGCGCAGCGGGCCGTTCGGATCGGCGCCGCGCGACGATCGGAGCTAGATTGTTCGCATGCGACCGGCATCACCTGCCCGCGTCCTGATCTACCACTGCGACGACTACGATCCGGAGAAGATCCGAAAAATCGTGCTGAGGGGCATGACCGAGCTCGGCGTCGTCCCTCGCGGGCGCACGCTGCTCAAGCCCAACGTCGTCTCGGCGGGGCCGATCTTCGAGCACGCCTTCACCCGCCCGGAGTTCATCGAGGGGGTGCTGCTCGCGCTGCGCGATCGCGATCAGGGGGCGATGACGGAGCTCGCCGTCGGCGAGCGATCGGGCATCACCATCCCCACCCGGTATGCCTTCGAAGCCGCCGGCTACGAGCCCATGCTGCGCCGCACCGGCGCGCGCGCCTACTACTTCGAAGAGGAGCCTCAGGTCGAGATCCCGCTGACGCACGCCAGCCGCTTGCGGGATTTCGTCTTCACCCCCGCGCCCGTCGCCGCCGCCGACTTCTTCGTGAACTGTCCCAAGTTCAAGGCGCACCCGTGGACGACGGTGACGTTCTCGCTCAAGGCGTACATCGGGATTCAGGACGATCGTCACCGCCTCATCGACCACGACCACGGTCTCAACCAGAAGATCCGCGATCTGCAGTACGTCGTCCAGCCGCAGCTCATCTGCATCGACGCGATCGTGGCGGGGGAAGCGCGCATGCTCACGCCCCGGCCCAAGCGCTTGAACTTGATTTTGATGGGCAACAACCAGGTCGCCTTCGACAGCGTCTGCAGCCACGTCATGGGCGTGGACCCGCAGAGCGTGGAGCACATCCGGCGGGTGGCGGAGGAGGGCTTCGGCCCGCTCGATCTGGATGCCATCGAGATCGGCGGGGACGTTCCGCTCGAAGAAGCCAGGGCGCGCGCGCAGGGTTTCCAGGTCGGGCTAGAGCGGGTCGAGAAATACTTCGAAGGCAGTCACATCACCGCGTACGCCGGCCCCCCTCCGGAGAGCGAGCGCACGAGCTACTGCTGGGGCGGCTGCCCCGGCGCGATCGAAGAGGCGATCGAAATCCTGCGCGCGTACGACGCTCAGTGCGACGAGAAGTTGCCGCGCCTGCACGTGGTCTTCGGCGCCTACCAGGGACCGATCGCTGCGGGGCCGGGTGAAAAAGTGATCTTCATCGGCGATTGCGCGGAGTACGAGGGGCAGATCGGCGACAAGCTCGTTCAGATTCGCAACAAGTACCAGCCGCGCTCCACCCGAGATCCACGGACCGCCAAGCACGACGACATCTACGCGAAGATGGCGCGCGTGATGAAGAAGCTGCACACGACGCGCCACGATCAGGTCGTTCGGTTCGAGGGCTGCCCGGTGAGCGTGGCCGAACAGGTGCTGGCGCTCGCGGAGCTCGGCGGGCTCGACAATCCGTATTTCGATCGCCGCAACGCCTGGCAGTTCACCAAGGGCTACCTGTCCTGGCGAGCCGCCACCACCGCGAAGCGGCTGCGCGGCGAGCCGTACCAGCGCTCGGGCCCGGCCGCCCGCGGCGCGGCGCGCGTGGAGGAGGACCCCCGCCGCGACGGCTGACGCTCAACCCGGCGACCGCAGCTCCCGGTCGCTCGACGGCACGCCGGCGCCGCTTGGCAGCCGCACCACCAGGAGCACCCCCGTGGCGCACAGAGAGGCCGCCAGCAGGAACACCGTCGGGTAGCCAGCCACCGACGCCACGGCGCCGAAGGCAAAGCTGCACGCGGCGAAGCCACCGTTGAACCCGCCGTTGAAGTACGTGATCGTGCGGCCGCGTTGCTCGGGCAGGGCCCCTTCGACCGCCAGCGCGCTGAGCGCCGGGTACGACAGCCCGTGCGCGAACCCGAGCCCCGCCCCCAGCGCGACGATGAAGCTCGGCCGGAGCCCGGCGGCCGCCGCCACGACCAGCGTGTACAGGGCGAGCGCCAAGATCGCCACCCGCTGGCGACCGAAGCGATCGGCGACGCTGCCGAGGACGACGCGCACGAGCACGGCGGCGACCGTGTACCCGATGAACAATCCGCCGATCTCCTGCACCCCCATCGCCAGGGCCATGGGCTGCACGAAGGTGATCACCGTGCCGAAGGCCGCGCCCATCATCGCGCTGACGTAGACGAGCGCCCAGCCACGCCGGCCGATGTGGGCGGCCGGACGCGCCGGCAGGCGGCTGCGCGGATCCGGCAGCAGAAAGGCGAGCAGCACCGCGAGCAGCGCGCAGCCAGACGCCAGCCAAAACACCGGTATCCAGCCGTGCGCGCGGGCCAGCGGCTCGACCACCGCCGGCGCGATCGCGTTGGTCACCAGGTTGGACACCCCCAAGATCCCGAGGGCCTGGCCCAGCCGAGCCCCGGGCGCCAGATCGACGGTGAGCATCGCCGCAGCATTGAAAGCCAGCGTGAACGACGCCCCCTGCAGCACCCGGAGGCCGAAGAGCAGCGGACCGACGCGATCCACCATCACGAACGCACTCGAGGCGAGCGCCATCATCAGGGCACCACCGATGATCAGGCCGCGCCGACCGCCCCGATCCAGCCAGCCGCCGACCAAGGGCACGCACAAGAGCGCGCTCAGCGGGGCGACGGCCGTCGCCCAGCCGACCTCGGTCGCCGTGGCGCCGAACTCCATCACCAGAAACTTCGGCAGCAGCAGAAAAACCGAGAAGCAAAACCCGAAGCAGAACTGGGCGCACAAGAGCGCCGCGAACCGCGGCGACAACAGCCGCGGGGCGACTTCGGGTGGGGTCGGGACATGCCCGTCGGGGAGGTCGATAGGGGTAGGCGTTGGCACGGTGGACTCCGCGGGAGTCGGTCCGTCGCACCCGATCGAAAGGACAGCCTTGGTCGAGCCAGCCTTCCGTTGCGGGGAGGCGGCTCGATCCGTTCGATCAACGCGTGAGCACGACCTCCGCCGGCAAAAGCCAGCGAATGCTCTTCGGATGGAGCTTGCCACGCGTCGCTGTCACGGCCCCAGTATCGAGCCGGCTCCTGGGATCGTCAAGCCACATCCTGGACTGCACCGAACGGGAGGTGGAGGAGATCGGCGGCGCGCTGGACTTCGGCGCGGATCGCTTCACCGCCTTCGAGGCCTTCCTCGAAGCGCGGACGGACATAGAAATCAAAAACTGCCTCGGCAATCGCTTCCAAGACAACGGAGAGGTCGTGTGGGAGGCCGCCAGCGGAGGGCAATGCTCGGGCAGCAACGGGTGGGCGTCCTACCTGAACAAGCGCGCTCACTTCTCCCGCTCTTCCTGAACCGCGTCGCAAGTCTGCCGAATCCGGCGGCGAACCGGGAGGCTTGCTACTTCGCCCTCCTGGCTCACGCGTGGGCGCATACCTGCGACCGCGGCCACGGGACCGTCGAAGTCATCGACGATCTTGCCTTCCAGTTTTTCCAGCAGAACCATCCCGAGGTCACGATCGACATGAGCGACTGCGGGATGGACTGAGGCGTCGGCGATGGCAGGCCCCTCGACGTCGTGTCCGGCACTGCGCCGACGGGGCGCCCGGGCCCCGGGCGAGGACCCGTTCCTCGCCCGGGGGTCGAGCTTGCATGGCGGTCGGGCGCAGCGATGCGCTGGCGGCTCGCGTGCTGGCCGGCGCCGACCGAAGGGACTAGCCTTCACGGGTGACGGCGCGGCAGGCCTCCCATTCGCTGTTCGGCGCGCGGCTCCTGCTGGCGGCGACGCTGCTCGGCCTGCTCGCCGGCAGCTGCGTGTCGTCGGACGAGCCGGAGGTCGACGCGAAATGTCAGGCGGACTCCACGTCGATTTACGAGCGCCGGATCGCTCCGCTCCTGTCCGACGATCGACCGAGCAGCTGCAATCAGTGTCACCTGTCCGGGGTCGACCTCAGCCTCTTCGCCCGCGACACGCCGTGCGAGACGATGGCCTGCTTGAAGGAGCTCGACCTGGTGGACCTGCAGCGGCCCGAGCAAAGCGTGGTGCTCACCTGGATCGGGCGGGCCGAGCCCGAGGGTCTCATCACGCAGGCCGTCATCGACGAGGAGTACGCCGGGTTTCTCGAGTGGATCGAGCTGCACGCGAGCTGCGGGGACGGGCTCTGCGGCGACGTGCGCTGCGGCACCCGCGCAGACGATTTCTGCGCGCACGAGCAGGAGCCGGACGCGGGCGCGCTCGCGGCGATCGAGGATCCGGGGGGTTGCGACGACCGGGCACTCGAGGCGCTGTTTCAGCAGACCGTCTACGCCTGGCGCGGCCGCTGCTTCCCCTGCCACCACGACAGCCAGCCGTTCGCCGCGCCGGATGCGCCCCGATATTTCGTCACCGGCGGCAACTGCGACAGCGCGTCGCTCGCCACGATGCGCAACATCATCGCGAGCGGCTACGCCGACCCCGACGACCCCGAGCAGAGCTTGCTCTTGCTCAAGCCGCTGGCCAAGTCGGCCGGTGGGGTCGAGCACGGCGGGCACGACAAGATGGCCAATACCAACGACCTGGCCTACCGTGCTTTCCTCCAATGGCTGGAGCGCTACGCGGCCTGCTTCTGAGGCGCTGAGGCCTTCGCGGCCGAAAGATCCCGTTTCCAGCTCTGTTGAAGCCCGTCTCGGAGGAGCGGCGCGCGCGCCGGTGACAGAGCTTCTAGGCTCTTGCAATCCCGCCGCAGGCCGAGCAGTGTTCCTGGCTCGGCGCCGTCCTCTTGGCCGCGCTCACTCACCATGACACGATCACGACGACTCTGGGCCTACGGTCCCGCCTTCGCCGCGTGCCTGGCAGCCGCCGCTGCCGCACAGGCACAAGAGCCAGACCCCTCCCCGCCAGCACCGAGCGAGGTGCCGATCACCGAGGAGGCCCGCGCCCACTTCCAGGCGGGTGTGAATTTCCTGCAGGACCCCGACGGGGCTCGGTACGAAGAGGCGTACCGCGAGTTCAAAGCGGCGTACGCCTCCTCGCCGTCGTGGAAAATCCTCGGCAACTTGGGCCTGACGGCCATGAAGCTCGAGCGCGATGGTGAGGCCATCCAGGCCTACGAGAAGTACCTGGCCGAAGGGGGCGATCAAATCGATCCGGCAGAGCGAGCTCAGGTCGAACGCGATCTCGCGACGCTCAAGGCGAGCCTGGTCACCGTCACGTTGAGCTCGGTCCCCGCCGGTGCGACCATCACCGACGAGCGCGTGCCTAACCAGGGTGGGGTCATCGTCAACCGCTACCCTGCCCTCGACGCTCCCGCGGTGCTCGGCATCCGCCCCGGTCACCACAAGATCACCGCCACGTTGGCCGGTCACGACCCCCAGGTCTGGGAGTTCGACGCCGCCTCCGGCGGCAGCCTGACGCACGCGTTCGAGCTCGTTCCGACCGGGACGGCCACCGCCAGCACGTCGGCGACCCTGACGCCGCCCGCGGCGCCCATGGACACCGGCACCGAGCGGCCGATCCCCACCGGCGTGTACATCGGCGCCGCCGCGACCGGGGCGCTGGCCGTGGGCGCGATCGTCACGGGCATCCTCGCCAGCTCGAAGAAGTCGGAGTTCGACGACGCCAACGACGGCACCAACCCGCGCGCGGCTGAAGATCTCAAAGACAGCGGCGAGACGCTGAACCTCGTCACGGACGTGTTCATCGGCGGCGCGGTCGTCGCCGGCGCCGTCACGGCGGTGCTGTACTTCACCCGACCCGCAGCGCCTGCGCAGCGCGACACCAGGGCGCTCCGCATCCGCCCGCTGCTCGGGCGCAACGCGGGCGCCCTGACGGTCTCCGGGAGCTTCTGAAAGGGCGCAGCCATGCGACACCGAATCCTGATCGCCATCGCGGGAGCCTGGTCGCTCTCCGCCGGTTGTTCACTCATCAACTCCTTCGACGATGTCGTGACGAGCTCCCCCGATGCCGGCACGGGCGGCACGAGCGGCAGCGGCGGCACCGGCGCGTCCGCGGGCATGGCGGGCTCGGGCATGGGAGGGCTCGCCGGTGACGGTGGCACGGGCGGCAGCGCCGGCGGCGGCGGCACGGGCGGTGGT
>JAEZYZ010000091.1 GCA_023418705.1 Pseudomonadota bacterium
GGCGCGCCGGTCGAGAGCGAGTCGGGGCGGGGACCGACGACGTCGGCCCCCCTTCCGTCCTTCCGCTCTTCTTGTGACCCATCTCCGGTTAGACCCGTCGACGCACGACGCTTAGCTCGGTGGTGAGATGCGTTTTCACTGACTCGAGGTGGGCCGAAGGTCCTGCTTCCTGTGACCCTTCTGCTCACCGTTCGGCGCTCTAGGAGGTCAGGGTGGCGTCCCGGAATAGCGCGGCGTAGCGGCCGCCGCGGGCGATGAGCTCGGCGTGGGTGCCGGCTTCTGCCAGCCGGCCCTGGTGCAGGACCAGGATGCGATCGGCGTTGCGGATGGTGCGGAGCCGATGCGCGGCGATCAGCGCCGTTCGCCCCTTCAAGAGGTGATCGAGCGCGCGCTGCAGCCGCGCCTCGGTCAGCGGATCGATGGCGCTCGTGGCCTCGTCGAGCACGACGATGCGGGGATCGCGCAGCATGGCCCGCAGCAAGCAGACGAGCTGTCGCTGCCCCGCCGACAGCCCCAGGCCCCGCTCCCCCACCCGCGTCGCCAAGCCTTCGGGCAGCTGCTCGAAGAGGTCCCACACGTCGAGCTCGCGCGCCGCCCGTTCGATGGCCGCGGCGTCGACGCCGGTCGCGCCGAGCGCGACGTTCTCGTGGACCGTGCCGCTGAACAGGAAATTGGTCTGCAGCACGTAGCCCATCCGTGCGTGGAGGTCCTCGCTCTTGACGTCGGCCAGATCGATCCCGTCGACCAGCACCGCCCCCGAGCTCGGCAGGTACAGCTTGCTCGACAGCCGCAGCACCGAGGACTTGCCGCTGCCGCTCTCGCCCACGATCGCCACGGTCTGGCCCGCTTCGACCACGAAGTCGAGCTCGTGCAAGGCGGACCGCCCCGGCTGATAGGACAGCGACACGTCGCGAAACTCCAGCTTGCCTGCCAGCGGGGCGGGCAGCGCGGCCTTTGGAGTGTCCCGCCAGCGCGGCTCGAGATCGAGCAAGCCGAGCACCCGCTCTGCGCCGGCCGCCGCCGCCAGCGCTTGGTTGTAGAGCGTGCCGAGGATCGGCACCGCGCCAAAGAACAGGCTCGATAGAAAGAAGAACTGAAGCACCGACTCGAGCTCCATCTCGCCGGCGAGCGCCCGGTAGCCGCCGACCACGATGAGCAGCGCCAGAAACAGCTGCCCGTTGAACTCGAGGAGCGGCAGGAACACCGCCGAGTTGCGCGCGACACCCATGTTGTAGTGCGAGTGGTCGTAGATGAGCTCTCGGAACAGGCCGCCGTTGATCCGCTGCCGCGAGAACCCCTGAATTTCTCGGATGCCAGTCACGTTCTCGGCGAGGCTCGCGGTCACTCGGCTGAAGCTTTGCTGCACCTCGCGGGTCGCGCGCGCGATCCGGGAGTGGAAGCGTCGAAGCAGCCCCCACAGCACCGGCACGATCGCCACCACCACCAGAAATAGCAGCCAGTCTTGCGCCAGCATCAGCCCGGCCGTCACGAGCATCACGCCGAGCTGCACCACGCCGACGAACAGCACGTCTTGAACGCCGACGCGCACCGCCTCACAGTCTGCGGTCATGCGGCTGATCAGGTGCCCCCGCTCCCAGCGGTCGTAGAACTCGAGCGGCATTTCCATGAGACGCGACCACAAGCTGTTGCGCAGATCGTGCACGACCGCCTCCCCGAGCTCGAGCGCCAAACGCATGCGGAACACGAACACCGCCTCGGTGGCGAGCACCAGCCCCAGCAGCCCCGCGCACCCGAGGACGAGCCGGCCGAGATCCGCGCGGGTGACGGGACCGCTGATGAGCGCTGCGGTGGCCCAGGCCAGCGCCGGGAGCTGGCACGCGCGCACCAGGACCAAGAGCAGGAGCGCGTTCCGTCGTCGCGCGTGGGGCCGTGTGAACGCCCACAGCCGGCGCAGCGTCGCCCCCGCGGACGGCGCGGGCGGAAGCGAGGCGCTCATCGACCCGCCTCCGCGCCGAAGGAGCGATCGCCGAGCAGCGCCGCGGCCTGGTAGGCGGGGTCCGTGCGGAGCAGGTCCGCGTGCGTCTTGGCGTGCTCGAGCCGGCCGGCGCGCAGCACCAGGACCACGTCGGCGCGCTCGAGCAGGTGAGGGCGGTGCGCCACCGCGATGGTGGTGCGGCCGCGGGTGGCGCTCGCGATGGCGTCGGCGAGCTCGCGCTCGGTGGTGGCGTCGACCGCCGCCGTGGCGTCGTCGAGCAGCAAAATCGGCGGATCGTGCAGCAGCGCGCGCGCCAGCGCCAGCCGCTGACGCTGGCCCCCCGAGAAATTGCTGCCGGCTTCTTCCACCAGCGTGTCGTAGCCGGCGGGGAGCTCCGTGATGAAGTCGTGGATGCGAGCGACGGTGGCGGCGCGTTCGATTTGTGCCCGGGTGGCCGAAGGATCGGCGAACGCGATGTTCTCGGCGATGGTGCCCCGGAACAAGAAGCTGTGTTGAAACACCACCCCGATGCTGCGTCTGAGGAGCTCGACGTCGTACCGCCGCACGTCGATGCCATCGATCGACACGCTGCCCTGATCGGGATCGTAAAAGCGTGGGATCAGGCTCAGGAGCGTGCTCTTGCCGGCGCCCGTCTCCCCCACGACCGCGACGAACTGGCCTGGCTTCAGCTCGAAATCGAGGCCTCGCAGCACAAGGCGTGCGGGGTCGTAGCCGAAGGACACGTGGTCGAAACGGATCCTTCCCTCCAGCCGCTCGACGATCACCGGCTCCGGAGGGGAGATGATCTCGCGCGGGGTGTCCAGCACCTCGAACACGCGCCGCGCTCCGGCCAAGCTTTGCTGTAGCGTGTTGACGACCCCAGACATCTTGGCAAGCTGCGCGCTGAACTGCTGCAAGAGACCCGCGAACACGAGCAAGTCGCCGAGGCTCAGCGTTCGCACGCTCACCAAGTAGCCGCCGTACCCGAGCAGGACGACGATGTTGAGCTGAGCCACCAGATCGAGCGCCGGGCTGAACAGGCTGACGCCGCGAAAGATGCGCCGCTGCTGCTCGACCACGCGCCGGTTCTTGGCTTCGAAGAGCGATCGTTGGTGCGGCTCGGCGGACAGGGTCTTGACGACCGCGACGCCCTCGATGCCCTCCGACGCCGCCAGCACCAGCTCGTCCAGGTTCTGCCGATGGGCGGCGTAGGCCGGCTGCGCCCAGCGCGAGAAGCGCTGGACCATCCACCACATGAGGGGCGCCGTCCCGAGGCTCACCAGCGTCAAGCTCGGGCTCTTCGCGAGCATGTAGCCGACGTAGGCCGCGAGCGAGAGGATCAAGATCGCCCCTTGGAGCAGCACGCCATCCAAAAAGGAGCGCAGGGACTGGACGTCGCCGGTGACGCGGTTGATGATCGAGCCGCTGGCGTGGGCGTCGAAGAAGCGGAAGCTCAGGCGCTGCAGCTGGTCGAACACCTCGGTGCGCAGCTTCGGCACCAAGTCGAGGTGGACCAATCGGCCGATGGCGATCGAGTAGTGGTAGTTGAGCAGGGCGCGCAGCGCGGCCAGCCCGAGGACGGCCCCGCCGAGCGCGAGCAGCAGGGTCCACGGTGTGAGGTCGGCGGGCGGTGCCCAGCCGAATGGCCAGCGGGGCGCCGGCGCCGCCGGGTCGAGCTCTCGTCGCAAGACGTCGACGCTGAGCCCGCTCAGCCCGAGACCGGCGAGGCCCAGGATGAGGAGCCACACCTGCAGGGCGAACGTGAAGAGGCAGCGGTAGCGGTAGGGCCAGCTGAGCGCCAAGAGGCGCCGGACGAGGGCGGAATCGCTCATTCAGAGCTTGTCGGCGACGGGGGTCTCGATCGGTGGAGCCCGGGCGGTGTGGCGGGCGCCGCGGGATTGTGCAGAGGTCCGCTGCGGGGCACAATCGCGAACCTAGATGCACACTTCTAGCCTGCTCGTCGACAAGGTCGCGCTGATCACGGGGGCAGGTTCGGGGATCGGACGAGCGACGAGCGTCCTGTTCGCGGCGCACGGCGCGGCGATCGTCGCGGTCGACGTCGTCGAAGCCCGTGCGCGGGAGACGGCCGACCTGCTTCGCGACCAGGGCGGGCGCTGTGTTCCGGTCACCGTCGACGTGCGCCACGTCGCAGAGGTGTCCGGCGCCGTGGAGGTCGCCCTGGCCACGTTCGGCCGGCTCGACGTCGTGTTCGCCAACGCGGGCGTAAATGGCGTCTGGGGCCCGATCGAGACCATCACGAGCGACGAATGGGACCTGGTCGTCGATACGAACCTCAAGGGGACCTACAACACGATCAAAGCGGCCGTGCCCGCGCTGCGCGCGACGGGGGGCGGGGCGATCCTGATCACGTCCTCCATCAACGGCACCCGGAGCTTCTCCGGCGCCGGGGCCAGCGTTTATGCGTGCACGAAGGCCGGTCAACTGGCGATGGGGCAGTCGCTGGCGCTCGAGCTTGCGCGAGACAAGATCCGGGTCAACGTGATCTGCCCGGGCACGGTGCGCACCAACATTCATGGGACGTATCGCGACCAGGAGCGTATTCGCTACCAGAAGAAATCGAACGTTCGGGTCCCGCTCGGCGACCGTTGGGCGGAGCCCGAGCGCGTGGCGGAGGTCGCGCTCTTTTTGGCCTCCGACGCGGCGAGCCACGTCACCGGGACGCCCGTCTGGGTCGACGGGGGCGAATCCCTATTGTGGGGCTGAGCCTCCGTTGAACGGCTGGCGAGACGGCCAGCTGCGTGGTCCTCCAGGGCCCTATCGGCGCCAGGACCTCACATGCGCTCCGGCGCCGAGATCCCGAGCAGGTCGAGGCCGAGGGCGAGCGCGCGGCGGGTGGTCGCGACCAGCCGAAGGCGGCTCGCCTTCAGCGCGTCGGTGTCGGCGCGCAGCACCGGGCAGTTCTCGTAGAAGGCGGTGAATTTGCTGCTCAGCTCGTACAAGTAGTGGCAGAGCCGATGCGGCTGCAGCGTCTCGGCGACGGCGGTGATGGCCGGACCCAGCTCGAACAGCTCGAGGCAGAGGGCCCGCTCCTCGTCGGCGCTGAGCACGATGGGCACCGAAGGATCCGCGGTCAGGCCAGCCGCGCGTGCCTTCTGCTCGATCGAGACGATGCGGGCGTGCGCGTACTGCAGGTACGGACCGGTGTTGCCCTCGAACGAGAGCATGCGATCCCAGTCGAAGATGTAATCTTTGATGCGGTCGCTCGAGAGATCCGCGTACTTGATGGCGCCGATGCCGACCTCTGCTGCGATGCGCCGGGCCTCCTCGGCGGAAAGCGACCGGCTCTCCCGCACGGCCTTCTCGGCACGGTCGATGGCCTCGTCCAGCAGACTGGCGAGCTTCACGCTCTCCCCCGAGCGGCTCTTGAACATCTTGCGATCCGGCCCGAGCACCGAGCCGAACATCACGTGCTCGACGCGCACGGCCTCCGGCAAGTAGCCCGCGAGCCTCGCGGTCGCGAAGACCATCGAGAGGTGCTGCTGCTGCGGCGCGCCGACCACTACCAAGATGCGGGTCGCCCCGAGCTCCTGGACGCGGAAGCGCACCGCGGCCAAGTCCGTCGCGGCGTAGCCGAAGCCGCCGTCCCCTTTACGGATGATGAGCGGCAACGGCTCACCATCCTTGCCGGTGAAGCCCGGGGGGAAGGCGCACAGCGCGTCCTGATCCACCCGCGCCAGGCCGCGCTCGGCGAGGTCGCGGGCGATCTCCGGGAGCGATGGGTTGTAAAAGCTCTCCCCGCGCACGTCGTCGTCGCGCAGCAGCACGCCGAGCCGCTCGTAGATGCTCACGAAGTAGCGCCGCGACGCTTCCGACAGCGAACGCCAAGCCTCGAGCGTCGCGGGGTCCCCGCCTTGGAGCAGGACCACGCGCTGCCGAGCGCGTTCCTGGAACTCCGGGGACTGGTCGAACTTTTCGCGCGCTGCGCGATAAAACTCGTTCAACGATCCGAGCGACAGCGCCTGCTCTGCGGCGGCGGTCCCGACGTCCTGCATGTGCTCGATCAACATGCCGAAGGGCGTGCCCCAGTCGCCGATGTGGTTTTGCAGGATGACCTCGTGCCCCAAAAAGCGCAGCGTGCGCGCCAGCGCGTCTCCGATCACGGTGCTGCGCAGGTGGCCGACGTGCATCTCCTTGGCGACGTTGGGCGACGAGTAGTCGATCACCACGGTGTCCAGCTCGGCCGCCCGCTGCACGCCGCAGCGCTCGTCGGTCGCGACGGCGGCGATCTGCTGCTCCAAGTAGCTCTCGGTGAAGCGAAAATTCACGAAGCCGGGGGGCGAGACGCTGACCTCGGCCACGTCGGAGAGCTGCAGCGCGCCGCGGAGCGTCTCGGCGATCTGCAGCGGTTTCTGCCGCAGGGGCTTGGCCAGCCGGAGCGCGACGTCCGCCTGGTAGTCGGCGAACTGCGAGCGCCGCACCGCGGGATCGATCCCGGCGTGCTCTGGGCCAAATGCTCGAACGACGGCCTCGCGCACCCGATCACGTAGAAGCTCTTGCGGCCCAGCCATGGCGCCGCGGGTATACCTCAAATCCCTCACCTTTGCCGCCCAAGCATCCCCGCGCATCCGCCCGTGCTCGCGCGAGCGGCAGCGAGC
>JAEZYZ010000097.1 GCA_023418705.1 Pseudomonadota bacterium
GCCGTAGGGCCCGGGCCTCTGCTTGCGGCTCGGCGGGAGGTCCGCGCGGTCAGTCGGCGCAGCCGTTCGACCCGCTGCCCTTGCCGCTCGGACCGCTGACGCCGCGGCCTCCGACGTCCGGGTCCTCGGCTGGGTCCACGACCAGCTCTTCGTCGACCTCCGGGGCGGTGACTCGGCCGTCTTGCGTGAGCTCGAAGCTCAGCGTGCCGCCGGACGAAACCTGGAAGTCGCCGCCCGGTGTGACGCGCACGGTCACGCCTGAATCGGTCGCGGTGGCCTGGATATCATACCCGGCGTCGGACGGCGCGAAGCCCACGAGGATGTGGTCGGCATCGGCCGACGGCGCGACGTCGTATTCGATGGTGGCGTCGGTCGAGCCCTTCGCGAACAGGACGACCTGATCGCGCTCGCCGTGCAGGTGCACGCCGACGGCGTCGCCCGTCACGTTGCCGTCCTCGGCCGAGAGCCGGTCCTGCTCCGCTGCCGCTTCCCCTGCCGAGATCACCGTCAGCCAGTCGCGGCGTTCGGCGGCGTCGGTCGGGCGCACCTCCAAGCGGTTGACGCCGCCCGGCAGGGCCACCGCGTCGACCTGGGCCGCGGAGGGAAGGTGGGTGCGAACGCTGCCGACGTTCTGGCCTTCGGCGACCACGTCGAAGCGCCGCTGGGCCGGATCGCTGGTGGCGACGTTCTGGGGTGCGACCGTGGTGTGGAACGCCAAGAAGTGGTCGCTCGCCGGATTCTGCAGCGCGGTGCTGTCGAACACGACGAAGCTGCCCGGGCGCACGTAGACGACGTCACGGCTGAACTCGACGACGTTGCGCGTGTCCGCCGCGCCGTACTGGTCCTCGATCGCGACCGAGCGAGCGCGCACGAACTGGGCGCGGTCCTCGTAGCGATCCACGTGCGTGGCGCTCTGGTCGGGGTTGGCACCATTCTGTCCGGGGCTGTGCTTGCTGTTCGGGTCCTCGGCGTAGAACGTGTTTTGCAGGCGCCGTCCGCTGGTCGGGCCATGCGAATCGGCGTACACGAAGTTCTCGCCGTCCACACCGGCGGCGTGCGGCAGCCAACCGCTGGCGTTGACGATGACCGGGTAGCCACCGTAGTTCACGCTCAGGTTGCCGGAGTTGAACATCTGCTCGCCCGAGTCGGGCGAGTTGATGTACGCGCCGCCGCTGAACGCCGCCCAGACCGCAGACTTGTCCCAGCTCGAGCGCATCGCGACGTGGCTCGGGCCGGCGGCGAAGTACGAGAGCGGCAGGTCCGTGTAGCTCCCCATCGTCGCCTTGGGATCGTCGAACAAGAACTGCTCGAACGGCGCCCGGTCGTCCCCGGCGGCCGCGATCACGTCCTTGGAGAAGGCACGCGCCGCTGCCGCGCTCGGATCGCCCGTTTGCTCGAGGATCGTCGCCAGCGTGCTGGTGAGCGAGACGCTCGGGGTCAAGGGGTGGCTGGTGCGCACCGTGCCCTGATCGTCCATGCGCTCGAGGGACGGCCAGGCGAACGCCGTCACGTAGCGCGCCTGGTCGGCCGCGTACGGCAGCTCGCTCGGCCAGTCGAGGCCCTTGGCGGTCTTCACGGCGAAGAGCACCTCCGCGATGGTGCGGGTGGCGCGTGCGCCGTACCCCCAGCCTTCCGGCCAGCCGCCGCCCGCCATCCACTCGGCGTAGCGCGGGTGCACCAGCTCGCCCCAGAGCCGGGTGCGCGCGTCTTCCCAGTACTCGGCCGCTTTGGGGTTGTCGCCCTCGGTCGCGATCGCCGCGTAGGTCTTCGCGGCGAAGTAGCCGGCGAAGTAGTTGCCCACGGGGTGGTTGCGGCTCATGCCCTGCTGGTCGTACCAATCCACCCACTCGTTGAGCGTGTTCACGACGCGCTGGCGCAGCGCCGCGTCGAGCTCCGGGTACAGCCAGTCGAAGCCGAGCGCCATGCTGACGCCATAGAAGCGGATGCCGTAGCCGACGTTGGTCGATGGCGGCTGCCCGCCTTCGGAGGCCGGCGTGGCGATCGCCGACAGCACGCGCTTGCCCGCTTCGGCATAGCGCTTGGCGCTGGCCGGATCGGTGCTCTCCGTCACCCGGTAGCACAGGGCGAGCGACAGCATCGGCGTGTAGTACTCGTCACCCTGGTAGCCTTGCCCGACGTTGGGATAGCCGGGGTACTTCTCGCCCGAGGGCGCGTGCACGGTGCCGCCAGCGTAGTCGTCGCAGGTCTCGGCGAGCGCCGTCCAGGCGGCGTCCCCGGCTTCGGCGCGCTCGCGAAGGCGGCCGAGCAGCTCGTCGGAGAGCAGCAGCCGCGCCGCGGGGCGCGCAACGGTCGTTCCTGGGTCGTCGGTCGCGACCGCGGTGACCTTCTGGCAGACCTTGCCCACGCCGGACTTGGACGGATCGGTCTTCGCGGAGCCCTCGCCGGGCTCTCCGGGATCGGTCTTCGCGGAGCCCCCGCCCGGCTTCGACGGCGTCGTGCCGGGCGCACCGGCTTCGCTCGCCGGAGCATCGCTGCCGCCGCCGCAGGCGACGGCGCCGATGGCGCCGAGCAGGCAGGTGACGGACATCATCAGCGAGGAACGGTGGATGATCTTCATGATTCGGACTCTCTCGGGATCGAAGCGCACACCGCCGCGCGCGCGCACCGTGCCTCGCTTCCAGCGGACACTCGATGCGCACGAGCTCATCCACCGCCGGGGCACCAGTGCACCGGCGGCGGCGATGTTTCGTGCGTTTTCGTTATCGGCGACGGCCGTGGCCGTGTCGGTGGCAACAGCGAACGCTCGGTTTCAGTCTCCTGCTTGCGGGGCGGCCATCGACAGATGAGCCCTCCGCATTCGGTGAACGGATCGCATCGGTCCCCTGCGACGAGAGGTTTACTAGCCCCCGAAGATTGGAGCGCAAGCGGAACGCTTCGGTTTTATGGGAAGGTATGAGGGCACGTGCGGCGGTGTGGGTGCTGCGCTGCGCGGAGCGCGTCGATCGCCGGATCTCGTGCTGGTCGCTCGCTCGCGCGAGCCGAAGCGCGCGGTCTTACTCTTCGCCGAGCGGCGCGAACAGGTCTTCGATCTCGTCTTCCGACAGTGATGACGAGCGGCGGACCGGCGTGCCCAGGATGGTGTCGGCGAGGTGCTGCTTGCGTTGCTGCAGCCGGAGCATGTTCTCTTCGACGCTGCCGGCGACGATCAAGTTGTAGACGAAGACCGGCCGCGTTTGTCCAATTCGGTAGGCGCGATCGGTCGCCTGCGCCTGAGCGGCCGGGTTCCACCAGGGGTCGTAGTGGATGACGGTGTCGGCGCTGGTCAGGTTCAGCCCGGTACCGCCCGCCTTGAGGCTGATCAAGAACACGTCCGCTTCGCCGTCCTCGAAGGCGCGCACGGGTTTGTTGCGATCGACGGTGGAGCCGGTCAGCTGCACGTACTTGAGCGCGCGCTCCTGCAGGCCCTGAGCGATCAGCGCCAGCATCTGCGTGAACTGAGAGAACACCAGCACCCGGCGCCCCTCTCCGAGCTGCTTCTCCAAGAGCTCGAAGAACATCTCGACCTTGGCCGAGCGCTGCACCCGCCGGGCCGACGGCACGCTCACCAGGCGCGGATCGCAGCACACCTGACGCAGCTTCATCAGCGCGTCGAGGATGGTGATGGTCGAGGCCGAGAGCCCCTTCTTGCGGATGGCGCTCCGGACCTCGGCGTGTGCCGCCACGCGGATGCTCTCGTACAGATCGCGCTGGTCGCCGTCGAGCTCGACCGGTCGCACGATCTCGGTCTTGGGCGGCAGCTCGCGCGCGACGCTCTCCTTCATGCGCCGCAGGATGAAAGGCGACACCAGCTCCCGCAAAAGCTCGAGCTGGGCTTCGTTGCCCTCCCGCTCGATCGGGTGCCTGAACCGATCGCGGAACCGATCGGCCGAGCCA
The DNA here is from genome assembly GCA_023418705.1 of Pseudomonadota bacterium. Classification (GTDB taxonomy): domain Bacteria; phylum Myxococcota_A; class Polyangia; order Polyangiales; family Polyangiaceae; genus JAEZYZ01. Next base: position 3,895 of record JAEZYZ010000097.1, read on the forward strand.
AGCAGACCCGGCATCAAAAAATCGAAAATGGACCAGAGCTCATCGAGGTTGTTTTCGACGGGGGTGCCGGTCAAACACAGCCGGTGGCGGCTCTTGAGCACACGGACGGCGCGGCTCGCCTGGCTGCGGTTATTTTTGATGGCCTGGGCCTCGTCCAGGATGACGTAGTGAAACTCGAAGGCTTCGAGCTGCTCCCGGTCCCGGATGAGCAGCGGGTAGGTCGTCAGCACGACATCCGCGGACGCCATGGCGCTCCGCCGGCGGTGCCGTCCGGGTCCGTGCAGCACGCACACCTCGAGGTGGGGCGCGAACTTCTTCAGCTCGCGTTGCCAGTTGCCGACCAGGCTGGTGGGAACGACGATCAGGCTCGGCCGGTCCGAGCGCCCCGACTCTTTCTCCGTCGCGAGGTGCGCGATGGTCTGCAGCGTCTTGCCGAGACCCATGTCGTCGGCCAGCACCCCGGCGACGTCGTGCGTGCGCAGGTGCTGCAGCCAATCCAGGCCCTGCTGCTGGTACGGCCGCAGCGTCGCCTTCAAGCCGCGCGCGGCCGCCGTCGGTGCGATCCCCGGCGCCAGTAGGCCGCGACCCCGATCGAGCACCTCGGTCGCACCTTCCCAGCAGAGGCCGCCCCCTTGATCCCCGAGCACATCATCGAGCTCGGCGATGGCGCCGGCTTGCGCGCCCGGAAAGCCGAGCGCGCCGTGGTCGAGGCGTTCGCCGCGATACAGCTCGTTCAGGATGTGGATCAGCGTCTTTAGCCGCTCTGGCGGGATGGTCAGGTACTTGTTCGGCGCCACGGGCAGCGCCCGGAGCCGCACCGGCATGCGCATCAGCGACTGCAGCGTGGTGCCCTCGGCCGAATCCTCGAGCAGCTCGAGCAACGCCGGGAGCAGACTGATCCGGGAGCCGTCGACCTCGACGCCGAGCTCGAGATTGAACCAATCGGAGCGCTCTTCGCTCGGCTCGACGCTGGCGTAGAAGGGCGCGTCGGTCTCGACGACCTGGTAGGGGTAGTCCGGCGCGACCTCGATCTGCCACCCCAAGGACTTGAGCTGCGGCAGCGCGTAGGCCGTGAAGGAGCAGAAGCCGTGCACGTTGTCTCCCACCTGCACGACGTAGTCGGCCGCCGAGTTCGGGTCGGGCCCGTAGTCTTCCAGGCACTGCATCTCCACCGCCCCGAAGGTCTCGAGCAGGCACTGCGCCCGCGCCTCACCGGCCGCGTCCCGCTCCACCAGCACCATCCCGTCGCCCTCGGACACGAAAAACCGGCTGCGGTCGTCGCTCGAGCGGATCCGGGTGCCGGCGTAGTCGAACCACAGGCTGATGACCGGGACGGTCGCTTCGCGGTAGCCACCGCGGGCGCGGACGTCGTCGACCAACATGCGTTCGGTGTACAAGCGCAGCCGCGGCACGAACGCGATGCGCCGCGGCTGTTCGGTCAGGATCGACTCTGCGAGCACGCTCGCCGTTAGATCAAATTCCTGAGCATTTGTCGAGGTTTTGGCGACCTCGGCCGTTCGTGAGTACGATAGCCCCGCACAGCGCGAAAGGAAGGAGCCCAATAGGTTGGGGTGAGGCGCGAGCCCCTGCGCCAGGCGGCGCCCTTCCTCACCCGTTGGCACCCCCTGAAGAAGGGCCTCCTCCCGCAACCCTCCTCGAACCGAACGGTGAACGGCATGCTCGTCGACGACATCAAACAACGCATCCGGCAGGCGATGAAGGCCCAGGCGACCGTCGAGCGGGAGATCCTGCGCGTCGCGCTCGGGGAGATTCAGACCGTCGAAGCCCGCTCCGGCAGCGTGACGGACGAGCAGGCGCAGGGCATCGTTCGCAAGCTGCTCAAATCGAACGAAGAGACGCTCGCCATCAGCGGGGAGGCGGCGGCGCGCGCCACGCTCGAGCAGGAGAACGCCGTGCTCCGGTCGCTCCTGCCGCAGACCTGGGGCGTCGAGCAGATCGCGGCGGCGCTCGAGCCGGTGCGCGACGCGTTGCGCGCGGCGGCCAGCGACGGGCAAGCGGTCGGCATCGCCATGAAGACCCTCAAGCCGGCCGGAGCCCCGGTGGAGGGCAAGGACGTGGCCGCTGCGGTCGCCAAGATCCGGGCATAGGCGATAGGGGGGTCAGGCCCGGGTCGCGGCCTGCTGCGTGCAGAACGCGACCACGCGCTCGACCAGGTGCTCGCTCGGGGCGCTGACGTCGAGCGCCAGGGCGTCCTCGGGAGGCTCGAGAGCGGCGAGCTGGCTGTCGAGCAAATCGGCGCTGGCGAAGTGTCCGCTGCGAGCGCGCAGGCGTTGGCGGATCAGGGCCGGATCTCCCTGCAAGAACACGAACCGCAGCTCGGCGCCCGGGGCCATCAGCCGCTCGCGATAGGCGCGCTTGAGCGCAGAGCAGGCCAAGATCAAGGGGCGCCGTTCGGCGCTCGCCGTCTCGACGATGCTCCGCAGCCGGTCGAGCCATGGCCAGCGGTCGGCGTCGTCGAGCGGCTCGCCCCGCGCCATCTTCGCGATGTTCGCTGGCGGGTGATGATCGTCCGCGTCGGCGAACGCCCAGCCGAGCCGCTCTGCCGCGGCGCGGCCGATCGTGCTCTTGCCGCTGCCCGCCACGCCCATCACGACCACGATCATCCGAGAGCCTCCTCGCGCCGGGCTGCAGCATAGCGTGGCGACGTCGCCGCAGCGCCAGGCGATCGTGGTTGCGTTCGGGGTGCCCGGGTGTGTTCGCGCTGTGCTACACGCCTCGACCGATCCCATGGCGCCGTCGCGATCCACCAAATCCCGCAAGGGGACCCGAACGCCGGCGGCGAAGCGTCCGGCGGCGCGGCCCGCTCTTTCGGGCCGACGGGCCGCGCTCCGGCGGTCGGAGATCCCCCCGGCGGTCCTGCGAGACCTGAACCTGGGGCGGCTCGAGGCTATCTCCCTCGCGGAGTGGCTCGCCATCGATCTCACTCAGCTCTTGCACGCGGTGCTGCCGCAGGTGGGGTTCGAAGCGGCGCTCGAGCCGGTGCTGGCTCAGACCGTGCCGTTGTCGGATCAGGGCATCACGCGGCGGCTGCGCAACGCGGGCGCGATCCTGCATGGTGCCTTGGCGAAGGAGCCGCGCCGCTCGGCCATCTTCGAAAAGCTCGCCACGCACCGCAGCGACATGATCCGGGGAGTGGCGGCCTACGTCATTTCGGCCGACACGGAGCTGGGCCTCGACCGACGCCTCGCGCAGACGCGGCGCTTCGCCGCCGACCCAAGCCCGGCGGTGCGCGATTGCGCCTCGGACGCGATTCGGCTGCACCTGGCCGACGACGTCCCGCGGGCCCTGCACCTGCTCGAGCGCTGGGTGGCCGACAAAGACGCCAACATCCGGCGCTGCGCGGTGGAAGCCACGCGTCCTGGTGGCCCCTCGTCGAGCCGGCTGGAACGCTTGAAGCAGGAGCCCAAGCTGGCCTTGCCCTTGCTAGAGCAGGTGCGATCCGACCCCAGCCGCTATGTACAGCGGGCGGTGGCGAACTGGCTCAATGACGCGAGCCGGACGCGCCCCGAGTGGGTGCGGGCGGTGTGCCGGCGCTGGCAGAGCGAGTCGCCGACCGAGCAGACGCGGTGGATCGTCGACCGGGCGCTGCGCACGCTGCGCCAGCAGCAAAAGGTCGCCAAAAAAAGGCGCGCATCGCGCCCCGACGGTTGAGCGACGCCCAGCTCGGGGCCGAGACGCGCGCTTCACAGGTACGCTGCGGCCTGGGCCAGGTCGGACACGAGCTCCTCCATCAGCCGGTGCCGGGTCGCCGAGTCGGGGGCGCGTAAGACGTTCGACGGGTGCCAGGTGGCGAGCGAGAACGGCGCCAGGGGCGTCGATTGCGGCACCCCGCGCGAGCGCGTGACGCGAAAGCCCGCGCCGTACACGGCCTGCGCCGCCGTGGCCCCGAGCAAGACGAGCGCCGGCGGGCGGATCACGGCGAGCTCGGCGTCGAGCCAGGGCCGGCACGCGCGCACGTCGCCGGGCTTCGGCTTTTTGTGCAGACGCGCCTTGCCGCGCGGCTCGAAGTTGAAGTGCTTGACCGCGTTGGTGACGTAGGTCAGGCGGCGATCGATGCCGGCCTGCGCGAGCGCTTTGGAGAGCAGGTTGCCCGCCGGCCCCACGAAGGGCTTGCCGCTCCTGTCTTCGGCGTCGCCCGGCTGCTCTCCCACCAGCACCAGGCGCGCTTCCGGCGGGCCTTCGCCGAATACGGTCTGCGTCGCCCGGGCATACAAGCCGCAGCCGCGGCAGCGCCGGGCGGCCCGCTGCAGCGCCGGGAGCGTGAGCTTCTTCGGCAAAAAGGTCTCGGTCGGTGCCGTCGGGG